>NZ_JBXAPW010000014.1:0-107035 GCF_058806635.1 Sediminibacterium sp. GW821-FHT12F12
TTCACGCTAACCCGTTTTAATAGCAGAACTCAGTAGTACCTTCATTTTTCAACCATTCCAATACAAACAGTTCATGGGGTTTTTATCCATATCGCATCTCACCAAAAAAATACAGGACGCTACGGTGGTAGCCGATATCAGTTTTGAGCAGGCGCGTTTTCAGAAACTGGCCATTGCCGGCGAAACCGGTTCGGGTAAAAGCAGTTTGCTGAAAATGATAGCGGGTCTGGTACAACCCAGCAGCGGTTCCATTTTTTTCGAGGATGAAAAAGTGATGGGGCCGGATTTTCAGCTCATCCATGGCCATCCGGGTATTGCCTACCTGTCGCAGCACTATGAACTCCGTAACAATTACCGCGTAGGCGAATGGCTGGAAATGGGTACCCGTTTACCGCAGTCCGAGGCCGATACTTTATTCGAGGTTTGCCGGATCAGTCACCTGCTCTCCCGCAAAACCCACCAGTTATCCGGTGGCGAAAAACAACGCATTGCGCTGGCCCGCTTACTCGCAGGTTCGCCGCGTTTGTTGTTGCTCGATGAGCCCTTCTCTAACCTCGACCCTATTCATAAACAATTACTGAAAGAAGTGCTGGAGGATCTGAGCAGCCGTTTACAGATCAGTTGCATCCTCACTTCACACGATCCGCTCGATACCCTTTCCTGGGCCGATGAACTGCTGGTGATGAAAGCGGGTAAACTGGTGCAGCAGGGTGCACCAAGATTTGTGTATCATCATCCCATGAATGAATATGTGGCCGGACTGCTGGGTTCCTATATATTGCTCACCGCCGATGAATGGCGTGTACTGGGTGGAAGCAGTGGTGCACCGTTGTTGGGTGATCAGTATCTACTGCGCCCCGAGCAATTCCGGATGGTAGCACCAGGGAATGGTGGGGTTAAGGGCCGCATTCAGCAAATCCGTTTCTGGGGTAGTTTTTCAGTGGCAGAACTGCAGATAGGCGGCAAAACCATTCCGGTAAAAACCATGGAAACAGGCTTTTTGGTTGGGGATGAGGTGGATATCCTTATCCGGCAACCGGACCAGAAATAATGTTTTCTCTGCGAAACCTCCCTGTTCTCTGCGGCTCCGCGGTGAAGGTACGCCCCATTTCACCGCAGAGGGACAGAGAAGCGGAGTTTACGCAGAGGAGAACAGATTAATAGTCTATAAATCAATAGATTAACTAAATATCTACCCCACACAGATCTAGCACCACCTGCATCCCCCAGCTAATCTGGGGTTTTTCGTAACTTTGCATAATAATCCTGTCTGCAGAACGATATTTGCAGTTCGTTTATCAATTCACCGTTATGAAATCATTCTTACTTGTTACTGCCCTGGTTGTACTGACTGTAAGCGGGATGGCACAAACCAAACCGGCTGCTACCAAAACAACTGCAGCACCCAAAACCATTGCCACGGCCACACCCAGTTCATTCGAAGCCTCGCTGGTACAGGGAACACTGACCCTGAACAAGGAACTGAAACAGGGAGATGGCAAGGATTTTATTACCGTGTACACACTGCTGAAAAAAGATGCGGGTTTTAATGGCCGCAAACCGATCCGGGTTTCCTTATCGCGCCAGTCATTTGATTCTGTTTTTACGAGAACCACGGCCGACCTGGCCGCCAAATGGCCCCTGCTGAACAAACATATTGAAGACAACAAACTCACCCTTACCACGGAGAACGATTGGATCAGTCTCATCAATCTCTTCAATAACCTCCGGTAAGTAGAAAGTTTCACCTGTCATCTCCTCTAACCAGTCATGTATTCCGGATAATTCTTCTTTGATTTATCAGTATCTTGGTTTCCCGTTCCATGTTATCCGGTACAGTATGAATCAACGTTATCTGAGGGTTTTACCGTTTCTGCTGTGTACGGTATGCCTTTTATTTACCGGCATAAGCCTGGCACAATGTCCACCCAATATCGGTTTTGAAAAAGGCAATTTCGATAATTGGGAATGCAGCGCAGGACAGATCAGCAGTAATAACGGCACCATTACCTTGTCTTACAGTTCCCAGATCAATGGTCGTCATACCATCATCCAGAACAATAATCCATCACAGGTTGATCTCTACGGGGGATTCCCTGTCAGTTGTCCGAATGGCAGTGGTTATTCCATTCAGCTCGGTAATGCGCAGGTAAACCGGCAGGCGGAACAGGTGAGTTATACGTTTACGATTCCGCCCAACCAGAACAATTACAGTCTTATTTATAATTATGCTGTGGTGTTTCAGAACCCCGGACACCAGGAATGGGAACAACCAAAATTCACCGCCAATGTATTTGATGTAAGCGGTGGAAAATATATTGACTGCAGTTCTTTTTCCTATGCGGCCTCTTCCAATCTTCCCGGTTTTCAGCAGTCGGTGGTGCGGGATAGTGTATTTTTTAAAGGGTGGACTCCGGTAACCATCAAATTATCGGGTTATGCGGGCAAAACCATCCGCCTGGAATTTACCACCAACGATTGTACCCGTGGTGGCCATTTTGGGTATGCCTATGTGGATGTGAATGAAAACTGTTCCTCTCCCATTTCGGGAAATGTGCAATGCGCCAGCGATACTACCCAGGCTTTAACGGCCCCTTTCGGTTTTGCGGGTTACCGTTGGTTTAACAGTGATTTTTCCCAACTGCTGGATACTTCCATCACCCTGCGCTTCAAACCTGTGCCGCCGGTTAACAGTGTATTTGCGGTAGAAGTAACACCTTATATTGGCCAGGGCTGTATTGATACCGTATATGCCACTATCGAATATTCTTCGGAAGTGATTAACCTGAAAACACCTAATGCACCCATACAGGAATGCATCTCCAATGGAGTAGATCTGACAGACAGTCTCGTTACGGCGGGCAGTACTCCCGGACTCAGTTTAAGCTACTATACAGACCCCTCACTCACCAATTATCTCGCCACCCCCAAACAGATCACAAAAAGCGGCACTTATTATGTGAAAGCGACCAACACTGCGGGTTGCGCGTCTGTAAAAGCGGTGGTGGTAAATATCTCGAGTTATCCCATCCTCGATATCAATAACCCCAACCCTGCTATCCGGCCGGATTCGGTAAACCTCTATGATATCATTACCGGTAATACCACCGGCATCATATTCACTTTCTGGAAAGATGCACAGGCCACTATCCCCTTACCCGATCCCGATGCGGTGAAGAAAACAGGCACGTATTATATCAAGGGAACCAATGCGGGAGGATGCAGTGTAGTGATGCCCGTAACCGTTGTTGTTGGCGAACCGCCCATTGTTGCCCCCAATGCTTTTTCGCCCAATGGCGATGGGGTGCATGATGTATGGGAAGTGCCGGTACTGGATCTTTACCCGGAATGTTCCGTCAGTATTTTTAACCGGCTGGGACAATTGCTCTACCGCTCCACCGGCTACACCAAACCCTGGGATGGTAAATACAAGGGTATTGATCAACCTGTTGGCACCTACTATTACGTAATAAAAGTTTCCGCCGAAATGCCTGCGGTAGGTGGCAGTGTAACCATTATCCGCTGATACACGCCACTTATCTCTGTGTTGAAATAGCATGTAAACTTCCCTATGCTAAGAGCCTGTTTAAAAATGCAAGATCATCGTTTTAAGCTACTAGCTGTGAGCTGTGAGCCGCCAGCTTGGCAGGTGCTTATCGAGATAAATAGTACACCTATTATGAAATTTCAATAGGTCGATGGTATTTGAAAACTTTACTTTTAAACGGGCTCTAAATATTATCGGTCGGAATATTATATTTTGCTACCCGGGGCTGAAGTCCCACCAGAAATAGGTTTATTCTTTGCATCCACGCTCTAAAGAGCGTGGCAAGCTAAAGAGCGTGGCAAGCTGAAGAGCGTGGCAAATCGTCTATTCCTTTTGCTCCGCTCTTCAGAGCGGTGGAGACATCTGGTTACATTTCTTTATCCAAACACCTAATAGTGCCAGACCAATATTGGTAAGTGAATCCGCCAATCCTTTCCCTGTCTTGAAAAAACTTTCCCTCATCACAATCCCTTTTCAACACGGAGACACAGAGCAACAGAGGCACACGGAGACTTCTTTTGATTCCGTACATAGACTATCCGTTATTTTTTCAATCAAAACAGATAAATGTATGCGGCAGTAGTCCCTTTCATTACCTTCGGCATTCAATCACCCATACACTACCCGATGGATGTAAAAATTGACCCCAGTTGGAAAGCTGTGCTGAAGCATGAATTTACCAAGCCTTACTTTCTGCAGGTAGCCACACATTTAAAAACAGAGAAAGCCAGCGGCAGCACCGTTTATCCGCCCGGCCAACTGATTTTCAATGCTTTTAATACCACTCCGTTCAACGAAGTAAAAGTGGTGATCCTGGGGCAGGATCCTTACCACAATCCCGGGCAGGCGCATGGATTAAGTTTCTCCGTTCCGGATGGTGTACCGCCTCCGCCCTCACTCGTGAATATTTATAAAGAGTTACATAGCGATATCGGTTTACCCATCCCCAAAACAGGCAACCTGACCAAATGGGCGCAACAGGGTGTTTTTTTATTGAATGCCATCTTAACGGTAAGGGCCAATGAACCGGCCAGTCATTCCAAAATAGGCTGGATGGATTTTACCGATGCGGTGATTAAAAAACTATCGGCCGAAAAAAGCGGGCTGGTATTTTTACTCTGGGGTAAATTTGCACAGGAAAAACAGGTATTGATAGACGAGACCAGACACACCGTTTTAAAAGCGGCTCACCCCTCGCCTTTCAGTGCCGACAAAGGATTTTTTGGCTGCCGTCATTTCAGCAGAACCAATGAAGTATTGATGAAACAGGGACTGGCACCGATTGATTGGAGTCCGACCAAATAAAAGCAAACAGCGCAACCATACATGCAGGCTACACAAACCACTACCGAAAAGGAAAATATATTCGCTGCCATTTTTGCAAGGCTCTGGGCTTTGTGGGGATTGGTTTTATTTATCAGCACTTTACTGATCGCCATCTTTTTTTACCTGCCCTGCTTTTTCCTGAAAGAGCCGGCCCGGGCCCGTTGGCACAGGCATGCTTCGCGGGGTTGGATGTTTGTGTACCTGCACCTGATCGGTTGTCCGCTGCGCATCAGAGGCAAGGAACATTTTATCGATGGGCAGAATTATATCATCGTTTGCAACCACAACAGTTTGATGGATGTACCGGTGAGTACGCCTTTTATGCCACGCGCCAATAAAACCATTGCCAAAAAGAGTTTTACCAAAGTGCCCATTTTTGGATGGATCTATACGTTTGGCAGTGTGCTGGTAGACCGTAACAGCGATGCCAGCCGCAGAAAAAGTATCGACGACATGAAAAATATCCTCGCCATTGGTCTCGATATGCTGATCTATCCCGAAGGAACGCGTAACCGTACCGGCGATCCGCTGAAAAAGTTTTATGATGGGGCATTCCGCCTGGCTACCGATACCGGCAAACCCATTTTACCTGCGATCCTTTTTCACACCAAAAAAGTATTTCCTGCCAATAAATTTTTCTACCTGATGCCGCACCGTTTGGAAATGCATTTTCTGCCGGCGGTTTCATCACAGGGTATTTCGAGTGAGGAACTGAAAGAGAAAATATTCAAACAGATGTGGGACTATTATGCAGCCAACGATCATCAGTAACTGGAGAAAGTTCTGCTGCGGTTGATCTTCAGATCGCGCAGGATGCCGGATTTGGGACTGATCATGATATTGAAGGAACGGTAGAGACCAATCGGTGTAACGTTGATGGATAACTGCCAGCAATGCATTTCGCGAGAGATAAAAGTGCTTAACTGCTGCAAGGACTGTTTGGATACATCGTAATAACCCGTAGCCCCTACTTTCCATTTGGGTGTTAAACTGAAATCGCCATTAAAGTTGAGGCTCGAATTGGTCTGCGTTTCATAACCGCTGTAATCAGCTTTTAACAAGCGCGAGAAGTTAAGCGAATAAGAAAAAGTAAGCGACCAGGGAATATTAAAATCGGTAAACTCTGCGGGATTGGCGCGGGCAAACTGCAGCTGGCGCTGTTGTTCATCCGGTGTCATAAAAGGATCCACGGGTAATTCTTTGTTTTTATCGGTTTTACCGTCTTTGGATTTACTGCTGAAAGAAGTAGACATGGCGATATTTCCGCCCGTAATTCTACCGAATTTAAACCTGCGTGGATCGAACAGGATTTTTTTGAGGCGATACCCCTTGTTATCTACATCATAGGGATCGAGGTTGGCCGATGCAGTGATATTCAGTTTCTCAAACAAAGTGGTTCTGGCATAGATAGAAAAATTACCCAAGGCAAAACTATCGGCCAACAAATTATACGATGAGTTAAAACCAAAGCCTTCAATGAGTTTTATTTTTTTACCCTTTTCTCTTCCCTTGGCCGTGGTATCGTTGGGGTCTTTCACTTTCATCTCTAACAGGTTATCGATCCCGAACCCGATACCGCCAAAAGCCCCTTCCGAAAAAGTACCGATAATACCCCCGTCGAACTGCGAAAAACGAACCTGGCGGCCGGAAGTATCTACCTGGGTGGAGTAATGGTATTTGGCAGCAAAATCAGGGTGATAACTGACAGAGATGGTTGGCCTGATCTCGTGGCGGATGGCGATGATATTGCTTTTGGGCGAAAACTTATAGGTTCCGAAAATCCGGGTATTGATGCCCAGTCCAAACGACATCTGACGCGCCGTGTACAAGCCTTTCTGAACGGTAGTGTCTACTTTGGAAGTAGCTGAATTCCACTTTTTAAAATTCCGTTGCCCATACCAGCGCTCTTCATAAGAAATGCTGGGCGATACGGTAAAGGGGCCCAAGGCTGGCAGACTTAAAGTAATCGGAATATTGTGTACTGCTCCCCACTGAACGGTATCAATCAGCCTCTTAAAACTGAAGGCACTATCGTAGAAGGAAACCTGGTTCTGCAGGTTTCCGCTATAACCGATACCTATTTTCTCATACCATTTACCCGAACCAATGGCATCTTTTTTCTGGAAGGGATAAAAAGTGACCACGTTAAAAGTAGCCGTAGGCAGATTCAGGTTTACCAGTCCGGAGTTACTGTTCTGGTTATGGTTCATGTTAACCGATAGATTGTATTTGCCGCGCCAGTCTTTGGAATAACTGATAGAAGAACTTAACTGGTTCTGAAAATTCTGGTAAGGGTTATTCAGCAGCGAGCGGTTGAATTTGGTACTGCCAAAATTTACGTTGGCACCAAAATTGGTACCCGGCCTGGCCCGGCTATCGCGGCTATGGCTCCAGTTAATCATGTACGACTGCGACTTGCTGAATTCATCTGTACTGAAAGCACTGCGGTTTAATGTTTTGGTATTCTGGAAAGTGATGTTCACACTACCCGTGTACTTGTACCGCATGATGTATTTCGAATTCACATTCACATTCCAGCCGCCGTAAGAATAGAGATTGGCGCGGGTGGTTACATCTACGTGCTCGCCAAATACTTTGTAATAACCGAGTCCTTCCAATCCCAATCCAAAGTCTTCGCTTGAAGTAAAGGCCGGAAACAGTACCCCCGAATGTCGCACCCGGTTCAGCGGAAACAGACCGAAGGGCAGAAAAATCATGGGAATGGGTACGGACTCAATTTCTGGATATACCCTGCCGGTAACACCCAGTTTATTATTAATGATTTTCATCCGCCTTGCCCGGAAGGCAAAATGCGGGGTATCGAGGTTACAGGTGGTAAAACGGGCATCGCGGGCAAACACTTCATCGGCACTGATCTTTTTCAGGTAACGGGCATTCACAAAAATTTCTCCCTCCTGGAAAAAAGTATTCTTGGTATAGGCTTTCTGTGTTTCGAGGTTGAAGAAGATAGAATCGCTGATGGTTTTTAACTCGCCCTGTGTAAACTGGGGTTTGGTAGCAATATCGCCCGTACTGTCGGTAGCGCCATAGGCCCGCACTGTTTTGGATTGCTGGTCGTATTGAATGGTAGCGGCTTCGAGCTGCAGGTCTTTGTAGTCTGTTTTGGCTTTGCCATATAAAAACAGATCCTTGGTGGCAATGATCAATACCCCCGAATCGTCTGCATGGTATTTAACGATGGCATCTACCGAGTCTTTGGACATTCGGATACTGTCCACTTTTACCACTGAATCGGGTGGGTTTTTTAGTAAACCGGTATCTGCGGGTAGTTTTTGGGGCCGGGTGGCGGGCAATATACTGTCCGTTTTTTTAACGGCAGGAACGGTATCTTTTGCCACTGCCCTATCCCATTTCGGAATACCCACGGGAGATACAGCGGCCCTCACGCAAAATGTTAATATGAGCAAACAGCCGGCAACTGCCAAAGCCGGGGCTGATTTTGTAGTAAATTTGCTGAGTTTGCGCATGATCACAGGGGCAAAAATAGGGTCTTGACAGTGTAAAAGCTATTTCTGGTAAAATCCTTTAACGAAATGATATGATGAGAAGACGGTTCGCTGCTTTGATTTTGTTAAGTATGGTTTCCATGGCTATCTCATTCCATGCCGCCGGGCAGGTGTCCGGCACGCCTGTACAGAAGCAACCGCTTCGCAAGATCATTATTGATCCGGGCCATGGTGGCAGTGATTTTGGCGCTTCGGGCGGGTTTTCCAAAGAAAAGGATATTGCGCTGGCCATCTCTCTCAAATTAAACGAGTTGATCCGTACCGAGATCCCGGATGTGGAAACCTATTTAACCCGAACCACCGATATTTTTGATCCGGTAACCCGCAAAGCCCAGATTGCCAACCGCGAAAAAGGCGATTTATTTGTATGTATCCATGTGAACGAAGGCGGGGGGCCGCAGCGGCATAGAGAATTCATCGGATACAATGAAGTAACCCGCTATAAAGGCAAGGGAAAGAAAAAGAAAGCCTATACCGTAAAAGTAAAAGACTACCGCACCTGGACCACCCCCAATACAGCCAAGGGAACCGAAACCTTTATTTATGGGGTGGATAAAAGCAATGAAGCCAAAGCCGCCTTGCGGGAAAATGAAGATAATTACCTCGATAGTGTATCGGCGAGGGAACTGAAAGATTTTAATCCAACAGACCCTGCTAAGATGATGATCATCAATATGAAAACCCAGACTTATTTCTCGCGCAGCGCCAACCTGGCCCTTACCATTGAGGAAGAGTTTCAGAAAGTGGGCCGCATCAGCAGGGAGGCCAAACAACGGCAGAAAGGAATCTGGGTATTACAGGCCGTAGCCATGCCGGCCGTATTGGTAGAAACCGGTTTTATCTCTAACCCGGAGGAAGAAGCTTACCTGAACAGCGAAGAGGGCCAGCGCGAGATTTGTGAAGTACTGGTAAGGGCCATCAAACGCTATAAATACTCACTCGAAAAACAGGTATCCAATACCAATGGCCGGTAAACGGGTAACCGCTGCTCATTTTAACAGGGGTTCACGTCTTGCTTCAGGCCAATAAACCGTAGATTTGTGCCTATGAAAATTTCGAACGAAACGAAGGTGGGAGCTTTGACCGCCATCGCCATTACCATGCTGATCCTGGGCTTTAATTTTCTGAAAGGAAAGACCCTTTTCAAAACAGGGAATTACCTGCATGCCAAGTATACCGATTCAAAAGGCATTATGGTATCCAATCCTGTGTATGTAAACGGTTTCCAGGTGGGCTCGGTAGATGATATCGAAAACCTGGACGAGAGCCTGAGTACGATTGTGGTTACCATCAAACTGAAGAGCAATTACAATATCCCCGTAAACTCGGTAGCCACCATCAAGGATAATCCCCTGGGGCCGGCCAGTATTTCGATTGCATTGGGCAATGCCAAACAATACCTGAATGTGGGCGATACCCTGGCCACGGCTTCGCAGGATGGCCTGATGGGTAGCCTGATGAACAAACTGGGGCCGGTTGGCGACCAGATCAAACTTACGGTGCAATCACTCGATAGTGTGCTGAAGAATATCAACACTATTTTCGACCCCAATACCAAAAACAACCTGCAGCAGACCATTGCCAATATCAATAAAACCACGGCCAGCCTGGTGGTTTCTTCTGCCAGTTTACAGGCCATGCTGAACCAGCAAACAGGTGCGGTAACCCAATCTATGAACAATGTGGCAAGTTTTACCAAAAACCTGTCTGACAACAACGAAAAAGTGACCCGGATGATCGGCAATGTTGAAAAAACGACCGATAACCTGGCCAAAGCAGATATTGCGGGCAGTGTAGAAAACCTGAAAGCCACGATTGCCGGACTGAATGCGGTGGTAGCCAAATTAAATTCGCAGGACGGATCGCTGGGTAAACTGATGAATGATAAAACGCTGTACAATAACCTCACCAATACCGTACGTAGCGCCAATATATTGCTGGATGACCTGCGGGTGCATCCCAAGAGGTATGTGAATGTATCTGTGTTTGGCAGGAAAGACAAAAGCATCCCTTTAACTGCGCCGCTTAACGACTCTTCTATCCAGAAATAATCCTGATGCTGATCAAACGATTACTATATACCTGTTTCCTGTTATGTTTGGTACAGGTGGGTATGGCACAACGTCCGGCCCCGGATACAGCTAAACAGGAAGGCAAACTGTTGGAGATCATTTATGCAGACCGGCTGAATATGCTGACGGTTGACTCGCTGCATAAATACTTCTCGCTTGCGGGGAAAGCGCATGTAAGGCAGGAGAAGACCGATTTTTTTGCAGACAGTATTGTACTGAACGAAATAGATAATTCGCTGGAGGCATTTGGTAATATCCACATCAACGATGCAGACAGTGTGCACACGTATTCACAGTACCTGAAATACCTCGGCAAAGAGAAAAAGGCCTTCCTCAATAAAAAAGTACGGCTCACAGACGGCAAAGGACAACTGACCACAGAGGCATTGGAATACGATGTAACGGTTAAGATCGGCACTTATTTGAATGGCGGTAAAGTGGTAAATAAAAAAACAACCCTTACGAGTAAAGAAGGTTACTATTATGGCGATACCAAGGATGTGGTCTTTAAGAAAAATGTATTGCTGATAGATCCGGAATACAAAGTGGTTACCGACACCCTTCAATACAACACGGGAACCGAAATAGCCACCTTCACCTCTCCTACCAAAATCTATAGTGACAGCGGCCGACGGGTGATTACAACCCGGCAGGGTTATTTTGACATGAAGAACAAACGTGGCATCCTGAACAAACGCTCGGTGATCGAAGACAGCACGTATACGTTTACGGCAGATGATATGGCCGTGGATGATTCTACCAAACTGGGCGAGTTCAGGGGTAATGCCGTGTACCGGGGAAAAGATACGGCACAGGGTTTTGATATGATTGCCAACAATATTAAAACAGACCGGAAAAAAGATATTCTGCTCGCTACCGAAAAACCCATTCTGCTGATCAAACAGGGGTCCGATTCGATTTATGTATCTGCCGACACTTTGTATACGGCGCGTTTATCTGACCTGCTGAAAACGAGAAAAGTGCCTTTGATCAGGGATACAGTTGGCATCAGAAAAGTAACCGACAGCAGTAAAAACGCCACAGACAGTACCAATAAATATTTTGAAGCCTATTTCAACGTTAAGATCTTCTCAGATTCTTTGCAGGCCGTGGGCGATAGTTTGTTTTATTCCTTACAGGATTCCGTGTTCCGTTTATTCCGCAACCCGGTAATCTGGGCCAAGGATAACCAGATTACCGGCGATACCATTTATCTCTATGTAAAGAATAAAAAGCCCGAGCGGATGTTTGTTTTTGAAAACGCTATGGCCATCAGTAAAGTAGACAGTACCCAGTTCTTCAATCAACTGAAGAGTACTACCATCAATGCCTTGTTTGAAGATGGCAAGATCTATTTTATGCGGGCCAAGGGGAATGCGGAGAACGTGTATTACGGACAGGATGAGCAGAACCGTTTTATCGGCGTCAGTAAATCCAGTGCTGATGTAATAGATATGCTGTTTGATGACAGCAAACCCAAACGGGTTTCTTTTATCCGCGGTTTTGATGGCACTTCCTACCCCATGCGGCAGGCCAATCATGAAGAACTGAAGATCCGCGGCTTTCAATGGCTGGATAAAATCCGTCCGAAAACCAAATTCGATATTCTGGCTAATTAATTATCGAATCAGGATCAGGGTTCCTTTCTTTTCAATCAGTACACCATCCGGGTCGGTTAACGTGAAATAATAAACGTAAGCTCCGTTCTGTTGTAATTCAGACAGGTATTTTCCATTCCAACCCTGCGAAATATTTCTTGTTTCAAAAACAAGCTGTCCCCAGCGGTTCCAGATCTGCATGCGGTAATTGGTAACCGGGGCACCGATCAGTGGTTTGAACACATCGTTTTTACCATCATTATTGGGAGAAAATGCATCCGGGATCTGGATGGGAATACATCGGTTAAACAATACGTTCACCGTATCATTTCCCTTACACCCATTCCTGTCTACCACCTGCGCCGTATAAGACCCTGCCTGGCTGATAGTAAAGAAATTACCGGTGCTCCCATCACTCCACAGTGTAGTGGGATAAGACAATACAATGGGCAAAGTTTTGCCAATACACAAAGTGGTATCCAATGGCAGAAAATTGGCCGGTACGGGCACTACGGTAAGAATAGTGGTTACAACGGAATCGCAACCAACAACAGTCTTTAGAGAATCAACATAGGTACCTGCTGTGGTCTGCAATTTTCCACCGGCGAGGTAGCTATCTCCTTTACAGATCTGTACGGAATTGGTCCGGCTTTTATTGGGATTGACGGTCAGGTTCAGTGTGCGGATACTATCGCAGCTGTTCGATCCTTTAAACACATTGATATACGTGCCCGCTTTGGTATATCCTTCATAGTTCTGTCCTTCACATATTCCGATAGCAACTGTTGTACGTGTAACCGCCACCGGCTTAATGGTCAGGTTCAATATGCGTATACTATCGCAGCCACCGGCTGTTACAAACGCATCGGTATAGGTTCCCGAAACGGTTCGGCCCAGTACCGTATCGCCATTGCAGATGGTCGTATCAATCACTTTGGTGATCTGCGTATAGGCTTTGGGCGCCGAAATATTATTGGTGACTGTATTTTCAAAGAAAGGCGGGCTGGCAAAACTAACCGGCACTGTTGTATTGCTATTGTTCACAGCTGCATACACGCTGCCGGTGGTTGTTTTTTTCACTTTAAACGTATAATTCTGCTGCAGCGTAAAAGTACTATCGGGTACCAGAAACAAAGGCGGCAACAATTGGGTTCCGGCTACCGAAGGGTCATTATTGTAAATGGCAATCGGCAGATTCTTAGGTATACCCGCCCCTACTACCTGGCTGTTTACGGTTAGGTTTACCGTCATGCTATCGGCCCCGGCACATTCCGCACTATTCACTTTTACAGTAAAATCATCGGGCTGTATTACCGTCAGGGTAACGGTAGCCGTGTCAAAGCACTGCAGAAAACTTTTGGCATACACTTTTTTGATGCGGGTAGAATCGGCCGTAAACAAGGGTGTGGTGCAGGTAGAGCAACTGAGCTGTTTGGGCGTATCCCACAAAAAAGTAGAATTGAATGTAGGGTCCGGAAAGGTTTGTACGCTTAAGCGAAGGGTATCTCCGGGTCGTAAAACCGGGTTGGCCGGTGTAACCGTGGCCCTGAAACGGAAATTGGTAAGGGAGGCTACATTATCGATATAATTGGTTTCTTTCAGAGAGGTATTGGGTAAAGCAATCGGAATGGCCGTACCTGCATCGTTCACTACGGCATAGAGCTGATCGAGCCCGGGGCGTTTTACATCCAGCGTTAGCGGATAAGTAGTACCGCAGCAAATCCCCTTCAACGTATCTTTCAGTATAAATGTGGTATCTATTTTTTTGGCACCGGGTAACCGGGGATCAGCATCATAAAAACTGATGGGCATGCCGGGCAGTATGGGTGCATATCCGAAATTACAGGCAACCACATAGAGGTTCACTTTGGTTTGCTGGTTGCAATAAGCTGAATAAATGGAGACATATGCATTAGGAGTGGGATCAACAATGTTGACAAACAAATCTAATGTACTATCCACACAGGCACCATCAGAAGCGATCAGTTTGATACGGTAAAAACCCGGATCCGGAAACACATAGTTCAGATCATTGGCGCCGCCTCCGGCTGCATTACTGGTAATTACTTCTCGTCCCGTGCCACTATTATTGGTTTTGATCCATTGATAAGAGCTGGCTCCTACAGAATTATTCGTAAAGAGAATGGTATCATTCAGCACCCCTGTTTTGGAAGCAATCAGTTGTTTGTTGTTCCAGAATTTGGCAGTTACACCGCAGTTCACCCATACATAATCGGTGGCGGTAGACACACAACCGCTGCTATGGGTAGCTTTTAAAGTAACTTTGAACCGCTGTGCAGTAGTAAACGTATTAGTGAAATTAGCAGTGGTGGCTTTGGATACCCCATCGATCAGCCATTCATAACTGGCCGCATTTACCGAAGTATTGGTAAAACTGACAAGGTCGTTGATCTTTGGGTTGCTGTTATCGCGGGTAAAAGAGGCCAATACATTATCGCTGCAGGGTTTATTCATCAGGTTATTGATGAGGCCATTCCGCTGCGTGGCAATAGCGGCACGCATTCTGGCAGCCTGCCCTTCTGTAAACTGGTTACTGCAGGAAGTATTACTGTAATCCATGAAATTACTCACCTGATCAGGCACATCTTTCGGAAAAAAACCGTTTGAATAATTAGAAGCTGTATCGGAATTACAGGAATTGGTAGGACTGCTGCAGCTGGATGCACCTGTGGATCCGTCGGGTGGTGTATCGCAGACCCTGTCGCCATCGGTAGCGCAGTTATTGTTGAAACAGTACCCTTCAAAAGTATGGTATAGCCCGAGGTAATGCCCCATTTCATGCGCCAGCAAAGGGCCAAAACCAGTGATCACAATGCCGTCTGTTGGCGAGGAGCCATTGACTGAAAAAGGCATGGTGGCATATCCGCCTGCATTCATTCTCGACCATACGCCGCAGCTGAAAGTAGCACTGATCTCACCGGCAATATTTCTGACGAGCCAGATATTGATGTATTTCACCGGGTCCCACTGCATCAGTCTTTTCATTTTAAAATCGTCCAGACTCATATGCATATTGTCTGCAAAAAAAGACTTCGTACGGGTAATTCCTTTGGTAAGCCCCCCATCCGGATCAGTCTGGGCCAGTGCGAAACGGATTTTGGTATCAGCACCCACACTGGCAGCATAGGCTCCGCTTTTACTGAACGCATCATTCAGGTCTTTTACTGCGTTGATGATCTGTGCATCGGTAATGGCATAAGGATCCGTACTGTGTACAATATGGAAAACAACGGGCAACACATAAGGATCGGCGCTGGTTCCGCTGCCGCCGTTCATGGTTACCTGGTTGTTGAGCACGCGTAAAATATCCTCATTCATTTTCCGCTCTCTGGCAATCACAAGCGGATCTTTCCGCAGTTGGGTTAACTGGTAATCGCTACCGCAAACCGATTTGGGTTGCCCCTGCTGTAACAGGATAGAATCGAGATAGGCCGAAGGAGACTTTCCTGCCTGCGCCAAAGCATACCCCGACATGCACAATAAAACAGACAGCAGCAAAGCTGCCGCGAACGGAAAAAATCGCATATCACACAATCATTTGAATCAACTATCAGATTTGATACGGGTGGGGTATGGGGAAACAAGATATAAAAAAAGCAGATACCAAGCACAGCTTGTTCAGTTTTCGGGAAAAAATCTGCCGGCAGTTATTTTTTGAATAAGCGGCCTTTTAAGCGGTGTTTGCGTGGATGGGCCACCTGCGACCTTTTCTGAAACCCGTTACTCACCACACTGATATTACCATCTACTTCCAGCATAGCCAGATCAACTTCCCCAACATCTCTGGCACCATGTTCGCGTATGGCTGCCATAAGTTCTTCTGTGGTTATTTCGGCTTCCCTGCAATGGGCATGATTTATCTTTCCCTTATAGATCAGCAATATGGCATCTCCCTGTACCAGGCTGCTGAGAAAGCGGTTGCTGTAAAGAAGTTTTTTCAAGGTAAAATTAGCAGCAAATAAAGCAGCGGCGGCAATCAGTCCACCTTCCAGTGTTGTATCGGGTCCTACCATCGCATTCTGCACAGAATTACTGATGAGTAAGATAAATACCAGATCAATCACAGATAACTGGGCCAGTTCTTTTTTTCCGAAAATCCGGATCGCGATGATCAGGAACAGGTACACGGCCAGCGAACGCGCCGCAATGCCTATATACGGTTTCTCCAGCAACTGCCAGCTGATTTGTAGCGTATTCATTTTTTTCGGTTTTGTAGAAACCTAAATTACAGTAATCTGCTGAAGTTCTTACCCTACAACAAAACAGGCACCCTTGGGCACCTGCTTGTGTTTGGGGACGTATGATTTTTTACCTGATCTTGATCAGTTTTAACAGTTTACGCTGTGTACCCTGTGTCATTTCTGCAAAGTATATACCGCTCAGATACGCATGTCCTATCTGGATGGTACTGTTGGCACCGATGCCTGACCTCGCATCTACCACCCTGCCACTCTCATCCACCACACGCATGGTTACCGGCGTTGTATAACGGCTCGATAATTTCAGTGTGAAGTAAGTGGTACTCGGGTTGGGTAGTACCGTAATCTGTAAAGCTTCTTCACTCGTGGTTTCGCTCTTATCGCCTGTTACAGATTGGGTAACTGACTGGCTGTAATTCAATACAGGTACCGGTGATGATCCACAGCTGAAGCTGTTCCAGATCACATTCTTGCCGTTACCTTCTACTTCTTCGGCTATAAATAATCCCGTCATGTTTACATAACTATTGCCCTGGCCATAACAGCTTTCCTCATCATCATCCCTGTTATCATGGCCGTAACTATAGCCACCCGTTACTTTTAATTTACCATTCGGGATATAGATATTGGCCGTTACTTTGGTATCGCCTCCCTTCACGGTAAACTTCTCTTCGTCTGAACGCGTATCGCCCATATAGAAAGTTACTTTGTGGTTATCGGGGTTGATATATACCTGGCTGCCCACTGTTACACTACCACTTACCAGCACACGGGTATCGCCGCTGAAGCGGATATAACTGTAGCCATTACGCGGGCCTTTTACTACTTCCAGTTTGCCCATGTTTACGGTGGCAGAAGTAAAGACAACCTGTGCCCCCTGCTCTACGCGGATACTGCCAAACAGGTTACCCGTAACAATGGTGCGGGATCCTTTTTTCAGTACCAGGTTTTTGTAGTTACCGGTTACCGTACCAACACTGTTGGCTGCTACTTCTTTATTAGGCAGATAGTTTGTGTTGGTATTGTTCAGGTACATCGCAGGTAAACTGATACCCGTAGCTGCACTGTAGATCGGATTACTGATGGCGATATTCCAACCCTTTTTATGGATGCGGGCCGCTTTTACAAAAGAACCCGGTGATGATACGGAACTGTTACTTCGGAACTCCGCTTCGCCTCTTACAGAACGAACCCCTACACTTCCGCTGTTTACTTTATTGTTCTCGCCCAGTTTTACTTCTTTCTCTGCCAGGATCGTATAACTGCTAACGAGGTTTTGTTTCTGATAGGTATATGTGGCAGGTGCACTGGCGCAACCGTTTACCGTTACGGTAACCGAGTATATTCCATCTCCATCAGACTGGCCTAAAGTGATCTGCTGAGCAGTACTACCCGTACTCCACAGATAAGAGCTACCCGCTCCGGCTGTTAAGGTAACACTGTTGCAGAATGCATCTGCATTGCTCGCCGTGATCACCGTTGATGGTATCATATTGATGGTAACTGTGGTAGTTCGGTATACAGTATATACTGCATCGCTTATTGCCCATTTGATAGTTGAAACGCCCACATTAAACAATCCGCTGGCATTATTACCGGTACCGGTTCTGTTGGTGGCGCCGGTGATGGTATAACTGATAGAGAAAATGCCACAGTTATCTGTAGCCAACAATGCCGGAATGGTATAGGTATTGGTTCCATTGGCACAGAACGACTGATTGGCAGGCAAACTGGTGATCACCGGTAATTCATTATCGATGACGGTGATCAGTTGTTTGGCGGTGTCGTTTACATTACCGCTCAGGTCTGTTACTTTCCAGGTTACCACCGTTGTTCCAACGGGATAGAACGTAGAGGGGTGATCATTGGTTACACTTAATATGCCGCAATTATCAGTCACAACCGGTGTTCCGATATCGGTGATATGGGCACCACACTGACCAGGCTCGCTCACAACCCCATATTCAAACGGAGCCGTGATGGCAGGTTTCTCTGTATCCGGAACCACAGTTGGGCTAACCGTAACCGTTTGACTACAGCCATTGGCATCGGTGATGGTAAACTGATGTGTTCCGGCAGCTACCTGAAACAACCCAGTACCGGCATAAGGTGCTTTACCACCATTGGCACTGATGGTAACAGTAGATAACCCATTACATACAATAGGCGTAGCAACTGCCGATGCAGTTAGCAGTGCGGGCTGGGTAATACTTGTATTAAATGTATACGTACAACCATTGGCATCGGTTACCGTATATGTATAAGCAGCCGCATAAGTATTTCCATGATAGGTAACACCGCTTTGTGCCCCGATCACCAATGCACCTCCACCCTGGTTGGTAACGGTATAAGGTGCCGTACCACCCTGTATGGTGATGCTCTCGGTACTTAAACCACCGTTACACAGAATCGGTGTAGCGCTGTATTGAACCGTGATAGGATCCGGTTGGATAATATCTGCCTGGAAAGTATATGTGCAGCCCTTGCTATCTGTTACAGTATATGTATAATTGGCCGCATAGGTATTGGGGGTAGTACCTCCATAGGTTACTCCTTCTGCTGCACCCAGTACAAATGCACCACCACCCTGATTGGTCATAGTATAAGGAGCGGTACCACCAGTGATGGTTACATTCTGTGTACTCATACCGCCATTACACAAAATGGGCGTAAATGTAAAATTAGCCAACAATGGCGCAACAGGTCCGTTGGTCTGGAAACTAACAGCACCACTATTACCCGCTGCATCTGTTACCACAATGGTGTGCGATCCGGCTGCCAGCCCATTGACTGTGAATGGTGAAGCAGGTGCTGCAACAGGTGTTGCACCATCCACACTATACAAAACAGCGAGGACTCCTTCTTCATAAGTAATCGTGGCAGATCCGGTATTATTTCCAAAGCAGGATACAGGTGTGGTAGCGGTTAACTGTACATTACGCAGCGGACTTTGACAACTATTTCCTGTGGGTTGAAAACCAGTTTGCAGGGGATCAGCATCCATTCCACTAGTCAGATACGGTGCATAAACAATATTGGCAGAAGCCGTACCGAGAATATCGGGTTGTGCCCCAGGCGCCACGGCTGTTCCTCCATACGCAACCGGAATTTGTGCTGCATAACCCGGTTCAACCGAATTGCCGGTAGATACCACCGGTGCAAGTGTACCATACCAGTTACAGGTGAACTGTTTGAGGTTGGCACCTGGCGCGGGCAGAGATCCGCCCGACTGACGATCAACCACCTGGCCATACCAGTTACCGCTGATATTATTGTTGCTGAATACACTGTTGGCGGCAGACTGAACAGGGTTATTGGTTCCACCACTGGCATCGAGGAAAAGAATTCCTACCGTCCAGTTATCGGTGATGAAATTATTGGTAACATTTGTTTGGTTGGTGGTATTTCGGAACAGCAGGCCTGATCTGTTATCTGAAATAATATTATGATGGATGTTATTTCCGTTACTGTTATTAATATCAATAGCGGTGCGGTTGCCAAAGAAACGGCAGTTACGGATCTCCGCATTACCCACCGTTTGAATAGCGATACCGGCTGAGTTCAATGGATTGTTCCAGGTAGCCACGGTATTACCATCGCGGGTAATGGTCATACCCTCAATCACTACCTGATTGGCAGCGATCTGGAAAGTGGCAGAACCGCCACCAGCTACACCACTTACCGTAGTGATATCAATGCCTGCTCCCTGTAAAGTGATGGTTTTATTGATGTTCACATCTTCGTGATACATGCCTGCTTCTACTGTTACTACCTCATTCACAGCCGCTGCATTAACCGCTGTCTGGATCTTCATACCGGCACCTACTATGTATTTTCCGGTTGATACCTGTTTGATGGTAGATAATTCCGGATTATTGGCAGGTAGCGGAAGAACTGCCGCTACGGCCAGCGCATCTGCTTTGGTAGCATAATACAAAGTATATCCTACCAGGTTACTGTTCTTTACAAGATAATCCATGCCGGGTACCTGTATATTGGTATTGATAAAACCGGATTCATCCTGCACATATACCGGTCTTGTTTCACCGATACTGGAACTGCTTACATCAATCACTACATTGTTAGACCCTCTTCCCAAGCCGGAAGGATAGGGTTTGGAAACATATACCGCAATTCCACCCCAGGCATTGCCGCTGGTGGTAATATGATCCGCTGTTACATTCCATCCACCACTGATCTGGATCCCGTTACCACCCGTGCTGTTGGTAGCGGTGAGATAACGCAGGCTAACATTGGTTACACCATTCAGATCAAACGCCGTACGCTTGGCTCCATTAATCGTGATATGGTGCAGGTAAATATTCGTGAGTACGGGCGGAGGGTTGGGTCCACCGGAAGCTACATGTATCGGATATCCACTCGCAGCACTGGGCAAGAGGGTGAAATTACTCAGGGTCGTGTTTGATCTATTGGCATTGATGGCCCAGGCATTGGCCGGAACCGCCGTTGCATTGATCACCACGCCTGCTTCACTCTCGCCTTCAATAGTGAGGGAACGGTTCAGGTTCAAGGTGGCCGTTAAAGGGTATACACCGTTGGCCAGTTTGATAATATCTCCATCTACAGAAAGGCTCACCGCATTCTGCAAACTCGTAGGCGTAAGTAACGATAACCCGTTACCCGAACCGGCGGGAGAAGCATAGTAGGTTGTTTGCGCTGACCCAAGCAAAGTAAAAAGACTGAACAGGATGGTCAGCAGATTTCTTTTTTGTAGAAAATGTTGTGTAAAAATGTTTTTCATGGACATACTATTTAAGGGTAGTAACAGGAGGATTTACCGGATATAACAAAACAGCAACAACCCTATTGGGTGTTACTAAGTTTTTTTGATCTGATAGTAAAGGATACGTGCATACAGCACCCGAATACGGATGCCTTACCGCAGGATATATAAGATGGCAGCATCCGCAATCGTAGAATTGATTCAAGACAGCAGGGTTTGGTTTAACAAAGGATATAACCAGACAGGTTACCCCGTTTGGTTATATAATATTAATAATATTATGCATAAAACACCCCGTGTTTTTCACCGAATCATCCCGGTGTTTTCACCGTTTTTGTAGACATATCTTGTATGATACTACTCATTATCAATGAGTTACTTTTTGAACCCTTATATACAATAGAAAAGCCGCTCAGGAAGAGCGGCCTTTCTATTATCTGAAGTACCAGAAACGGGTTATTGGGCTTTGATCAGTTTTACGATTTTACGCTGTGTACCCTGTGTCATTTCTGCAAAGTATATACCGCTCAGATACGCATGTCCTACCTGGATGGTACTGTTGGCACCGATGCCTGACCTCGCATCTACCACCCTGCCACTCTCATCCACCACACGCATGGTTACCGGCGTTGTATAACGGCTCGATATTTTCAGTGTGAAGTAAGTGGTACTCGGGTTGGGTAATACCGTTACCTGTAACGCTTCTTCACTCGTGGTTTCGCTCTTATCGCCTGTTACAGATTGGGTAACTGACTGGCTGTAATTTAACACAGGTACCGGTGATGATCCACAGCTGAAGCTGTTCCAGATCACATTCTTGCCGTTACCTTCTACTTCTTCGGCTATAAATAATCCCGTCATGTTTACATAACTATTGCCCTGGCCATAACAGCTTTCCTCATCATCATCCCTGTTATCATGGCCGTAACTATAGCCACCCGTTACTTTTAATTTACCATTCGGGATATAGATATTGGCCGTTACTTTGGTATCGCCTCCCTTCACGGTAAACTTCTCTTCGTCTGAACGCGTATCGCCCATATAGAAAGTTACTTTGTGGTTATCGGGGTTGATATATACCTGGCTGCCCACTGTTACACTACCACTCACCAGCACACGGGTATCGCCGCTGAAGCGGATATAACTGTAGCCATTACGCGGGCCTTTTACTACTTCCAGTTTGCCCATGTTTACGGTGGCAGAAGTAAAGACAACCTGTGCCCCCTGCTCTACGCGGATACTGCCAAACAGGTTACCCGTAACAATGGTGCGGGATCCTTTTTTCAGTACCAGGTTTTTGTAGTTACCGGTTACCGTACTAACACTGTTGGCTGCTACTTCTTTATTAGGCAGATAGTTTGTGTTGGTATTGTTCAGGTACATCGCAGGTAAACTGATACCCGTAGCTGCACTGTAGATCGGATTACTGATGGCGATATTCCAACCCTTTTTATGGATGCGGGCCGCTTTTACAAATGAGCCCGGGGAAGATACGGAACTATTACTGCGGAACTCGGCTTCGCCCCTTACAGAACGAACACCTACACTACCGCTGTTTACTTTATTGTTCTCGCCCAGTTTTACTTCTTTCTCTGCCAGGATCGTATAACTGCTAACGAGGTTTTGTTTCTGATAGGTATATGTGGCCGGTGCACTGGTGCAACCGTTTACCGTTACGGTAACCGAGTATACTCCATCTCCATCAGACTGACCTAAAGTGATCTGCTGAGCAGTACTACCCGTACTCCACAGATAAGAGCTACCCGCTCCGGCTGTTAAGGTAACACTGTTGCAGAATGCATCTGCATTACTGGATGTGATCACTGTTGATGGTATGGTGTTAATGGTAACCGTAGTAGTGGCTTGGGTAGTATTACCAGCCGCATCTGTTACTGTCCATGTTATAGTAGATATACCTGCAGTAAACAAACCACTGGCATCATTGCCGGTACCGGTTCTGTTGGTGGCACCGGTAATACTGTAACTGATGGCAGACACCGCACAATTATCTGATGCCGCTAATAATGGAATGGCATATGTACCTGTTTCATTGATACAGAAAGCCTGGGCAGCCGGTAAAACTGAAATAACAGGTTGCTCATGATCTGTTACAGTAATAGTTAAATCTGCTGAACTTACATTACCAGAAACATCAGTAGCCGTAACGGTAACAGTAGTAACTCCTACCACAAACAAGGAACCGGGAGATTTGCTATAGCTGATATTGACGGGTCCGCAATTGTCCGTAGCATTCACCACAAAATTAACCACTGCACCACATACGCCGGCATCATTCTGCGTTGTAATAGGTGACGGTAAAATGATTACCGGCGATTCTGCATCTGTAACAGTTATTTTCTGAAGGGCTGTTTTTGACATACCATTTACATCCGTAACAGTCCAGATCACATTGGTAACACCCACCGGATAAAAACTACCGGGGTGATTATTGGTTACAGTTGCCACGCCGCAATTATCAGCGGTAACCGGAGTACTCAACGACAGGTTTGCACCGCAAACACCCTGTTCAGCCGCAGCCGTAACATTAGTAACAATAATAGAAGGCAATTCATTATCTACTACCGTAATAATCTGTTGGGCCGTATCGGTTGTATTTCCATGGATATCGGTAACGGTCCAGGTAACAATCGTTGCTCCAACAGGATAGTAGGTAGACGGGTGATTATTGGTCACACTCAATACACCACAATTATCGACTACAATCGGCGATCCGATGTTGGCTATATTAGCACCACACTGACCGGGCTCACTCACAACCCCGTATTCAAACGGAGCCGTGATAGTAGGTTTCTCTGTATCGGAAACCGTTACCGTAAAGTCTGCAGTACTGGTATTTCCGGATGCATCGGTAGCGGTTACCGTTACCGTAGTAATACCCACTGCAAACAAGGAACCCGGCGATTGGCTGTAGGTAATCGTAACCGGGCTGCAGTTATCGGTAGCAGTAGCTGTAAAGTTGACAATAGCACCGCATACACCAGCATCGTTGTTTTGTGTTACAGGAGCAGGTAATACGATCACCGGTGCTTCAGTATCTGTCACCGTAGCGGTAATGGTACCGGATGTAACGGAACAGGTAGTAGCCGCAATCGCTTTTACAGCATAGGCGCCTGTGGCAAAAGCCGTATAATTTCCGGTAGTGGTAGTAGCTACCAGGTTTCCGTTCTGATACCATTCATAAGCACTGATGGCACCATTGGTCAGATCGGCCGTAGCTGTTAAAGCAACCCCGTTGGCAGGACAACCTGTATCCGCACCTGCAGGCGCTATGGTTACAGAAGCCGGGCTATTGTTAATGGTGAGGTGCATGGTAACCGTTGAGATACAACCATCCGTACCGGTAAATACTTTAGTAGCAACGGTAGAAGTAGTGTACACGGTTCCGCCCCACTCATAACTGTCACAGGCACTCACGGTAAACTCGCTGGAAGAGGTACAGGTACGTGTATACCAGATCGGCGAAGTAACGATGCGGGAAGTACCATTGGTAATATCGATATAGTAATAACCGGTTGCATTGTTGGCCAGGTTATTATCTACAAAACTCAGGGAGCTGCCATACACAGAATCAATCACTACCGGGAATACACCACTACCGGGTTGTCCGTACATGACCCTGATCAGTGCGTTCGAAGTGTTGTTGGTTGGATCGGTAAGTGATACATTGATAGAAGGTGCGTTCCTGTCTTCAAAAATGGAACCCATGATCCTTGTATTGATCGTAAAATCTACTTTGGCATCCATGTCTTCCGTAGCATAGAAATGCATGTCCCGCACAGACCTGATGATCTCTGACTGTGTTAAGGAAGGTGCCAGCACCGCCGTTCTTGCCGCTGTATGGCGTCCGAATGTGGTGTTGTGGTTATCGTGATCAATCGTGGGCCCGAGGTGATACCCTTTGGACAATAACTTCTGGTAATACCAGAGATAATACATAGAAGCACCCGGATTTGAGTAAGTGGTGTTGGTAGATGTAGACGGACCGCTTTCAACCGCTGTACCCGATATGGCATCATCCGCAGACGGATCGTATGGAATATTAGCGAGGTTATCAAAATCACTGCTGTTCGGATGCGCCAGCGTAGCAAAAGCATTCTTAGCCGAAAAATCATTCACCACTTTAAACAATCCTTCAGAACCCAGGTAGGTACTTTTGGGAACATAAATATCGTAGTTAGGCCCTGTGGTTCCGTTCACATTCGATTCCCATCCGAATAATTCGGATAAACCATCACCATAGATCAGTACATGTCCTCCGCCCTTGATCACCCCCCACTCCATACCATATAAGGCAAGGAAATTAGGGTTGGCTGCATTGAATAAGGCAGCCTGTGCCACACCCGAGCGGTAGTTGGCCAGTTCATTACCCGGATTATCGAGCGAAGAGAAGTGGTTGTGTTCTGAGATGCCCAGAAAATCCATGCCCTGCGATTGCGAAGCATAGGCATAATCGTTAATGGGTGTATACGCAGCATTGTCTTTGTTTCCGTCAGAATACGAAGAGTGTGCATGCAGGTTACCAAAATAGTAATTGTATACAGGCGCATTGGTGGTAGTTGCATTACCACTTAAGGGTGCCGTTACGAGGTATTTGGTTCCGCCGGTGCAATTTTTATTGGTGGCGAATACAAAGAAATAATAAGTGGTTGAACTATTGAGATTGGTAGCAATGAAACTGGTTGATACCGTATTGGCTACTACCGTGCCACCTCCCAGGTTATCTCCTACAGCATAATCTGTATTATCAACAGGTACAGCAGTAAGAGATGGTGAACTACTTTTTACCACCAGGTAATGATAACCTGTTCCAGCCGGATTAAAAGTTCCGGTAACACTGCTGTTAGACGCATTAAAGGAAAGATTGGCAGGCTGCGCCGATGGTGTAACACAAACCGGTAATGGCTCTGTAGTGGCTGATCCACTCAAGGGCGAAGTTGTATTATAAACAGGTCCGTTAACACAAGCCTGTGAATTGATGCTGAATACAAAATAATAGTATTGGGTAGCTGGAGCAAGATTAGCGGCAGTAAAACCGGTGCCTGCACCACGCTGCACCACCACAGCATTACCGAGCACAGCACCGGCTGCATAACTGGTACCATTTACCGGCAGGTCTGTGAGCGAAACACTGCTGCTCTGCAACACCAGGTATTCATCAGCGGCAGTTGCCGTAAAGGAACCCTGAATAGAATTGATAGCCGCTGCTGTTACCAGAATTGTAGGTTGTGCAACAGGTGCTGCACAAGTTGGCAAACCGGCTACCGTAGTTACATCTGCTGTGAGCGGATCAGTGGTTAAATATTTAGGTCCGCCGGTACATACACTGTTCACCGGGAACACAAAGAAATAATAAGTTGTGGCACCTGTTAAACCGGTGGCGGTAAATGTGAGGTCACTGCCTTTGTCGATCACGGTTCCATCTCCGATATTATCTCCTGCAAAATAGGTCTGGCCATCGATGGGTAAAGAAGTAAGGGTCTGACTGGTACTCATTACCACGAGGTACTCATTTACAGGCTGTGTTGCGGCAGTAAAACTACCCTGTACACTGGTTTCGGCAACTGCACCAAATACCAATGAAGAAGGTGCTGCTGCAGGTGTTTCGCAAGGGGTAGCTGCTACGCCGGTAACGATCAGGTTATCGATGCTGATCTTGGGTCTGGAACCGCTGACCGTAGTGGCCGGCGGGGTAATCACACCACCTGTACCATTATAATAGTAGAAACGTAACCTGGCCGTAGGACTGTTATTGAACGAAGCGGGCAAAGCCACACTGTTCACGGTACCGGTACTCGGTATATTATTCGTGATATTGATCACATTGGCAGCCGGGATTTCCGTATAAGTAATGCCATCTGCGCTTCCATACACACGCAATGATCCGTTTCTGTTACCGGTTGAATTATTAACTGATGCCCAATCGAAACTGAGTGTTCCGGCATTCATACCGGTAAAATTCATATAGAATTCAAAGGCAACGGAAGAAGAATTATCCGTACCACCGGTAGCCAGCAGTTGAATATTACCAGTTCCCTTCTGTACGCCTCCGGAAGTACCCGAAGAAAAAGTAGCAGAAGAGGTAGTGATCCGCGTAGCAGATGGAATGGTACCTGTTGTATTAACAGCAACAGAAGAAAAATGCGTAGCCCCTATCCCACTGGTAAAATTGGCCGACCAGTTAGCGATGTCGGTAAAATTCTCTGTATAGCGCAACAAAGGCTGAGCAGACATGACCACCGGAACCACAAAAGAAGTGGAAAAACTATTCTGCGTTCCGTAAGAGGTACCGGCAGCATTGGTTGCAAAAGCTTTATAATAATAAGTAGTAGCACCTGTTAAACCCGCAATAGTGGCACTGAATGCGCCTGCACTCAGGTTGGTAGCCAATACCTGTGTGCCTGTACCGTTGGCAAAACCTGCCGTGGTACTGTATTCAAAACCAACAGCCGTTACGGTACCGCAACCGGTTACCGATAAAGTTCCATTCACAGCCGCTGAATTGCCGGCCACTATATTAGAGCCGGTACTAACGGTGGGTAATGTATTGATGCCCGAACCACTGGCTGCTACCGGCACGGGGGTGATTCCCCCACCACTGATACTGATATTGCCATCATACAACTGAACAGCCGTAGGAGTGAATTTTACGTAGATCGTTTTTGCCGTAAAAGCATCAGCAGTATACGAGAAACTTAGTGTACTGGTAAAAGGTCCGTTGGCATCAGTTGCGTAACTGAAACCGGGCAAAGCACTGATATTGATATCGCTGCCATCCAGACTGCTTCCTTCGATGGTAAAGGAGTTGATAATGGGAGTTGCCGTAATACAGTTACTGCCAAATGCAGCCAGTGAGGAATTCACCGTTAAGGCAGGTACGGCCGGAGCAGCGCGCTGGATAGTTACTGTATAACTTTTCAGTGTTACACCATCCTGTGCATGCACCCTTGCTTCAAGGGTGTTACTTCCTACGTTCAAAGGAAATAATAAAAGCGGACTGCCGAAAGCACCGCCATTCAGGCTTACATCCACCATGGAATTGGTAATAGCCGGGGCAAAAGAAAAATAAACAGAAGCCGTGTTACTATTCACAGAAGTACTGTAAGCTGTAGTACCGGCACTGAAAGCAGGTGTTAACGGAAAAGTAGTAGTATAGGTATCATTCACAATTGCCAGTTGCTTCAGATCTGCATTAGCAGAAGGTGCAACAGACACTGTAATATCATCGATCCGGAAATTAGCCGTATTGGCAGAAGCAGAACCGGTTCCGTTATATCCGTAGATGCGGATGGTAAGGCCTGTATTACCCACTACTGCCGACAAACCGCTATTCGCTTTTAACGACCAGCTACTGTTATTGAGAATCGTTCCGGTAGCCAGGTCCGTGGCGTAGTTATCTGCACTGGTTCGGATGCTGTATGCCTGCGGGGCAGTAGAAGTGCTTCTGCAACCAAAATTAATAGCCGTTACAGTAGCGGCATTGTAACCGCTACCGGCGGCTATTGATAAGGTAAATTCTACGTAAGCACTTCCGGAAGCTCCCGTATTCAATGCACCGGTTCTCGCAGCCATTCCTGCGTTAAACGTACCGGAAGCACCGGCATACGATGAAGAGGCAGAAGTAGAAGTGATAAACGTGGTGGTACCATTGTTGTTTCCCTGCACCAGGTCGGTAGTGCTAACCACCGTAGAAGTGGTAGACGGGGCGGCAGTGCCGGCAGTGAAATTCCAGGCAATGGTTTGTGCATTGGCGGCCATCACAAATAGCATGGCAACAGACAGACACACTGCTTTCGCAAGTAAGTGGCATTTACGCATAAGATATGTTTGAAATTGAAAAGTGGGTAGATACAGCAGCAACGTCGCATAAAACGAATGGCTTGCGGAAACAATAAGAACGGTTTACCGGAGGGGTAAGCAGCACAGTTTGGTTTTTTACAGGATGAACAGGTTTTCGGGGATATTGGACAACTATTCGAATAAATTCGAAGATAAAGGTATTGGTTGACCGGAAAATAGTATACGACTGGATAGTTATTCACAATCTGCAAGCCGGTATTAAAGCTTAAAAAAAGCTGAAAGAGATACAGGGCCATGCAAATAGGATCACGCTAAATGCACGCTGGGTAAGGGTTTTATCTTTACTGAGAAATGAGCAGTGGTTTACGGCCTGCCGGATGATGCTTATGCTTTCCTGTCAAGCATAACAAAAATTTAATCTCTGTTCACATTGCCTGGTAATAAAAAGAGCAGCCGGAAAAATTTCCGGCTGCTCTTTCAGTTGGTATTAGACAATCTTCTGTTTACTTACCCAATCCCAGATCTCTTCCTTTCAATACCGCAGGTACGCCTTCAGCAATCCATTTAGCGGGCTTCTCGCCTTTCAGCAGGTAATCAAAAAACTGCTGCTCGCGGATCTGGATATCTTTCCGGTTCTTCCTTTCTACCAGGTTATGGGCTTCCCCATTGTAGTTCAGCATCCATACTTTTTTGCCGAGCCTGCGCATACCGGCATACATTTCAATTCCCTGGTACCAGGGTACTGCATCATCAGCATCGTTATGCATGATCACCAGCGGTGTGGTTACTTTGGGTAAACTGAACAAAGCTGAGTTCTGCAGGTACAGGTTGGGCTTCTCCCATAAGGTAGCACCTATCCGGCTCTGTGTTTTTTCGTACTGAAACTGTCGCAGTAATCCACTACCCCACCGGATCCCGCCATACGCACTCGTCATATTGGCCACCGGCGCACCGGCCCAGGCGGCTGCATATAAATTGGTCTTGGTAATCAGGTAAACAATCTGGTAACCACCCCAGCTCTGCCCCTGTAAACCAATTTTGGTACTGTCTACATAGCCCTGCTTTACAACGGCCCTTGTTCCACTCAGGATATAATCATAAGCACCTTGCCCCGGATATCCTTTCTGGTACCAGATATCAGGCACCAGTACAATATATCCCCTGCTCACAAAAAACGGAATATTCAATCGCGAAGGGGTGGGCGCCGGTGCCTGGTAATTATAGAGTGTATTGCTGTTCCTTTCATAGAAATACACGATCATCGGGTACTTCTTTTTGGGATCAAAATTTTCCGGTTTATACAGTACCCCTTCTGCTTCCTTACCGGTATAGGCTTTCCACTTAAACAATTCTGCCGTTCCCCAGTTATAGTTGGCCTGCTGCGGATTGGTGTTACTTAACTGTTTGGCAGAAGCCCCGGCAGTTTGCACATACATATTGGTTGATTGTGTATAGGTTTCTTTACTATAGAATAACACATCTGCCTCTTTTGCTTTCTGTACAGAAAACCCAAGACTAACCGGTTCTTTAAAAACAACAGATAAAGCATTGTTTTTTCCGAGATCGAGATAACCCAATCCGGAAGATTTATCTTTTTCATCAAATAAACGCAGCAACAGTTTCTGATCGGCTTTCAAAAATTTCTCTTTCGGATCAGAGCTGATATAACGATAGGAAACTTTGTCTTTTCTGCCATTGGTCAGCAACACTGATTTTTCCACACCATCCACCGCTACTTTCCAGATATCATAGCGATCATAGAGCAGCACATATTTCTCATCCTCCATCCATTTAACCACACCATAAGGATTGGGATCATCCGGCACATCATTTTCTTCATCACTTAAAGATGTTTTGATGTCTTTGGCTACAGGATAGGTTTTACGGGTGAGGGAGTTATAGATAAAATAAGACGCATCACGCTCATCATAATACAACAGGTATTTACCTGAATAAGATGCCTGCAGCAGGTTTCCCTTAAACTCTTTCCTGATCATTTCTGCCGCACCCGTTTCCGGATTCACCCGGTAAATATCATTGTACACAAAACCCTGCCACTGGGAGGCCACTTTTTTACCATCATCGGAAGAGGCATAAAACACTTCCCCATCTCCTTCCTTCGTTTGCAGCAATCCACGGAATTTATCGTTAATCAGCTGCACCAGTTTTTTACCCTCCCTATCCACTCTGGCCGGATAACTCCTGCGCAGATCATTATCCAGGTTCTTTAACTGAACCGGTTGTACATAATCATCATTGTAATGCCATACATCCACACTCACTCTTTCAAAATCCGGCAGCGTGGTATCTTTCACGGGTAATATAGCCGCTGTACCCACAAACAGACGCTGCCCGCTTTTACTGAAACTGATAGAAGCATTCTCGCTAACCGTCCACTTAGCAGGCAATCCGGATGTATTTCTATCAGCCAGCAACACAGCACTATCCATGCCGTTTGTATGATAATAGAGTTTATAAAATTTCTGCAAAGACTTGCTGCTGCTGTCGCGCTCGGCTACAAAAGCAAATTGTTTGCCGTCCTCATCCATCCGGTAGCCTTTGGCATCATTGAATTTTTTGAAAACAACTGCGCTGTTTCCACTGGCCAGGTCGATCCGGGTAACCGCCGCCTGCGTTTGTGCATCCCCGGTTTTACGGGTAGTTTCTATCAACAGTGTGGTTCCTTTGGTATTAAAAAAGAACTCGCTTACCAGCGGAAATCTTTTTTCTTCACCGGTTACCAGGTTACGCAACACCAGTACCGTTCCTTCTTCAAAAGGTTCCTCCGGTGTTCTGGCTGTCCCGTTATTGGGTCGGTTTCCGCGTAATACAGACAGGCCATTCAGTTTTACTTCATTGGCTTTGTTTCGGATACTATCTGCCGCTCTGGCCAAACTATCTGCCATTTGCAGCATAGCACGTACCCTTGCAGATGAGTCCATGTCTGGTCTACGCGCAGGTTCCGGCAATGGTTTCTCTAACAGGTAAGCCAACCAGTTGCCGGAATCATCCGGCACTTTAAAACTTTTCACCCGCGGCACTTTGGTAATATTGTCTTTACCGAGTTCCACTATCGCCAGACTGTCTTTGGGCATTTCATCAGGCTTTTTCTTTTTGATCCGCGCATCGCGGGTATCTTTAAAAGCCGGTTTGATACGGCAGATCACGTAACGGTTATCCTCTGTGATCACGGCACCATACCCACGGGCTATCTCTTTTGTATAACTGCCATCAGATGATTTGATATACAATACCCCATCTCCTTCCTGGGGATTGACAGCATACGTCACATATTTACCATCGCTGGTAATAGCTCTTTCGGTGATACTCTGCCAGCCATCATACACAGAATGGTCCAATGGTTTTTTCTGGGCAAAACCGGCAACAGCCAGCAGGGAAAAGAAAAACAGGAGGTTCTTTTTCATAAAAGTGTTTTGGGAATTCCGAAGATAAAGAAACCAATCACAGCAGCCCGCTTTTACCCACTCAATTTTACCATCGGTGAAGAGCGGCTAAAAGCAGGTGAAGTACCGTAAGAACAGAACCTGATTTTCAATAATAAAATGTATATTTTTAACCCATGAGATATTGGATCATTGCCTGTTTTTCAGGACTGCTGCTCTGCTCCCGGGCCGGTTTGTCACAAACACACCAGTTAACCCAACTATGGGAAACAGATACCCTGTTGCGTACCCCCGAATCGGTTTTGTATGATGCCAAAGCCCGGCTATTGTATGTTTCTAATATTGATGGTGTTCCGAACGAAAAAGACGGCAAGGGATCGATTGCCAAAGTAGGATTGGATGGCAAGATCATCAACGCACAGTGGGTTACCGGACTGAATGCGCCCAAGGGCATGGGTATTTACAAGAATAAATTATACGTAGCTGATCTGACAGAAGTAGTGGTGATTGATATGGATAAAGCCACCATCATTGAACGCATACCGGTAGAAGGTTCCGTTTTCCTGAACGATATTACCATCGATAAAACCGGGGCCGTTTACGTAAGTGATACCCGCGTTTATAAAGTGTATCGCATCGACAAAGGTTTTGTGGTTACACTCTTTCAGAACCTGCAGGGACCCAACGGGCTACTGGCATTGGGAGATGAATTACTCCTACTCGACAAAGGCAGTTTGGTAAAACAGCTCGCCAGTGGCACCCTTGCCAATATCACAGAAGGTATGGACCCCACTACCGATGGCATTGAACAGGTGCAAAAAAATGAGTACCTCGTCAGTTGCTGGAACGGGGTTATCTATTATATCTATGCCGACGGCAACAAACAGATCCTGCTCGACACCCGCCCGCAAAAAAGCAATACCGCCGATATCGGCTACGATCCCAAAAACAGGATTGTGTATGTTCCTACGTTTTATGGAAACAAAGTAGTAGCCTATCAACTGAAGTAATTTCGGGGTGAGACGTGAATCGTGAGTCGTGAGTCGTCAGTTGTGAGTAGTGAGTACGGGGAAAATATATTAACTATTGACAATTCACTGTTGTCCGGCGAAAACAGATAGCGTTCTCTATGTAACTCCAAATCTCTGGGGCCTCTGTGTTGAAGAACACTACGCTATCCCAATTACCCAATGGTATCTATCTTAGTTTTTAACACGGAGATCTCAGAGCAATAGAGGCACACAGAGATATTCAGCCTTTTGAACTGCCAAGCCCCTTCACAATGGGTGAGCCGTAAATTCAAGCCTGGAAAGAATTTCAACTAAAACAGATAGGTTTTACCGGACAACAATGATTGACAATTGCCCATTGACAATTCACAACTGACGATTCACGTCTCACGTCTGACGATTCCTCACCACCCTTCCCATCTGCAATACCACCGACAAAGCAATCAACCCTACTCCGGGATAAAAATAAATAGACAGATGTTCATTCTCCTTGAATAAAAAGAAAGCCATCGCTATGCCGTACACCGGTTCCAGGTTCAGGCTGAGGTTTTGGGTAAAGGCGGATACTTTTTTCAGGGATTGCAGCATCAGGTTCATGGCCAGAACGGTGCAGAGCCAGCTCAGTATCAGGAGCCAGATCCAGTCTTTGGCGGTAGGAATAATATAAGTGGTGGGAAAAAAGTAGAGATACAATGGCATGCCCAGCGTGAGCAGTAACAGGCCACCGCTCAATTCATACAACATCATGGTTTTTGAATCGGTAACCGCTACATATTTTTTGTTGAGCACCGAGAAAAAAGCTGCCAGTACAGAACAGGCAAGTCCGGCAAGGATGCCATTGCGGTAACGGGTATCAAAATGAAATATGAGCAAGATCCCCAATAAACTAATCAGTCCCAATCCTGTTTCGGACCAGCTGAATTTTTTGGGTGTGAACAAAGGTTCCAGTATAGCTGTGAACAACCCTACCGAAGCAAAACAGATCAATCCAATAGATACATTGGCCATTTTGATACTGGCATAAAATAAAACCCAGTGTAAGGCAATCAGTGTACCAATACCCAATAAGCGCCATACCGTAACTGCTGCCACAAAACCGAGTTGTTTTTTCCAGGAAAGCCAGGCATACAGGGTAACCACGGTAATAGCGATCCGGTACCAGGTCAGTAACCCCTCGTTTAAACCGATCAGTTTACCAAGTATCCCGGTAAAACCAGCGAGGAAAACAGCGATATGTAATTTGATCAAAGCCTGTTTCATGACTTCAAAGAACGCAAATATTCATCGGATCCGTACCTGTGTAAAGGAGGAAGGAAAAATATAATCAATCAGGAACAGATAAAAGACAACTGGTGGAAACCGTTTTGGGGGATTAACTATTTTTCACTTTTCGGCGGTAATTCTGGAAAAGGCTTTTCCATTGGATCTGCAGTACACCCAATACACCTTCCTTGATAATGCCTTTGCTCATTTTGCTAACGCCTATCTTGCGATCGATAAAAGTGATGGGCACTTCCTTGATTTTGAAACCCAGTTTCCAGGCGGCAAACTTCATTTCTATCTGGAAAGCATATCCAACAAACTGGATCATATCAAAATTAATCGCTTCGAGTACTTTTCTCGAGTAACAGAGAAAACCGGCTGTAGGATCGTTCACCGGCATCCAGGTAAGTATTTTGGTGTACAAAGCCCCACCGCGTGAATACAGTTGCCTGTCCCAGGGCCAGTTCTCCGTTTTACCTCCCGGCACATAACGGCTGCCCACGGCCACATCGGCCCCTTCTTCTTTACAGGCATGATAAAGTCTTTCGAGATCGGCCGGGTTATGAGAGAAATCAGCATCCATCTCAAAAATGTATTGATAGCCTTTGGCCAGACTCCATTTGAACCCATGGATATAGGCAGTGCCCAATCCTAATTTACCTTTTCTTTCTTCAAGAAATAATTGATCGGGATAAACAGTCATCATGCTGCGTACAATAGCAGCAGTTCCGTCAGGCGAGCCATCATCAATCACCAGCACATGATAACCTTTCCCCAGCGCAAACACTGCGGTAATGATAGAAGAAATATTCTCCTTCTCATTATACGTAGGTATGATGACAATTTTTTCCAGAGGAATGGGGGTATGAATTGAAGGCCTAAGTTACGATTTTACCGATTGTCGGATATTAATTTTTATTATAGGAAAAATTCCATGTCATCAGGGTTTCTTCACAAGGGTCCGGTTCAGTATTTCAGTGAGTTTCTGTTTGGTATTCATGGCAAAATCTCCCTTCATCATCCAGTCGTAATATTGCGGCTCTTCTTTCAGCACCTGCACAACGGGTTTACCCTTGTGTTTGCCGAAGTTGAATATTTCGATGCCTTTGTCTTTGATAAAACGACGGGCAAAATCAACAATATCATCTTCGCCTGTAAACTTCACAATACTTTCTACTGTATTTCCGATCTGGGGATACCGTTCTACCTGTGCTTCCAATACTTCCCATGTGGCAGTAGCATCCACTTCGGCGCTATGGGCACCATCCAGCGATTTCTGACAATAAAATTTATAGGCGGCACTCAGGGTTCGCTGTTCCATCATGTGAAACACTTTCTGCACATCTACCAGTTTGCGGCCATCAATATTAAACTCCATACCAATGCGGAGAAACTCTTCGATCAGCATGGGTATATCAAAACGGTTGCTGTTATACCCTCCCAGGTCGCAGTTTTCCATGAATTGTTTCAATTCATTGGCGGCCTGTTTAAACGTAGGGGCATCTTTTACCATTTCATCGGTGATACCATGTATATCACTGGATGCCTGCGGAATGGGCATTTCCGGGTTGATCAGTTTTCGCTTCACCTGTTGTGTACCATCAGGCAGTATTTTCACGATCGCGATCTCTACAATACGGTCGGCACTGATGTTGATTCCGGTTGTTTCCAGATCAACAAAAGCGATCGGGCGGGTTAATTGCAATTTCATTAGCTGGGTACAGTCATTTTCTTATTGAGTAATCTGCTGGGCAAAAGTAAGCATATCTATGCCATCATAATTGCCACTGCTCATTAAAACCAGGTTACTGTTTTCAAATGACTGGTTCTGCAACCAATGGGTTAACTGTTCCTTGTCATTCATCACCAGTAATCCTTCTTTGCCAAAACCGGCCATCACTTTCTCCGCAGGCAGGTCGGGCATCCGCTTCAGTTCCAATGCATGTTTGGAGTAAAACACCACGGCTACATCCGCTTGGTCCATAGCCCCCTTATACTCTGCCATAAATGCTTCGTTCAGGCTGCTGAAAGTGTGTAATTCGAGAATACCTACCAGCTTCCTGTTGGGGTATTGTTGTTTTACCGCTTCAATGGTGGCTTTTACTTTACTGGGGGCATGTGCAAAATCGCGGTACACATGGGTAGTGGGGCCGGCAGCCAGCAATTCCAGTCTTTTAGCCGCACCGGTAAAACCGGCGATGGCCGTTATAAAATTGGCTGCCGTAACACCAAGTTCCTTACAGGCATAATAAGCTGCATACAGGTTCATCAGGTTGTGATTACCAAATACTTTCAGTGTGCCGGTAACGCCTTCAATAGTAACCGTCGTTTTCCCTTCCCTGATCTGGTGTTCGGGTACGGCATAGGGTTGGTAACGGATATCTGTACGCAGGTTCTCTTCTACCAGTTTTTTCAGCACCGGGTCCGATTCGTTGTAGATCAGCAACCCATCTTTTTCAATCTTATTAATAAAAATCACAAACTGCTCCAGGTAAAAAGGGAAAGTCGGAAATACATTGATATGATCCCAGGCGATCCCGGTCAAAATAGCCACATGCGGAAACAGGAAATGAAACTTGGGCTTTTTTTCCAGGGTACTGGCCGGATATTCATCGCCTTCACAAATGATGACCGGGGCGTTGGTAATATTCACCGACTGGTCAAATCCCTCCAGCCGGGCACCCACCAGGTAGTCAAAATCCTGGTGTAACTGTCTGAGTACGTGCATGATCATACTGGTGGTAGTGGTTTTGCCATGACTTCCCCCCACCACTACCCGCTTTTTTTGCCGGCTTTCATGGTAAATATATTCCGGGAAAGAATAGATTTTGAGTCCCAGTTCCTGCGCCCGGGCCAGTTCTGGGTTATCGGCTTTGGCATGCATGCCGAGGATAATAGCGTCTATATCATTGGTTATCAATGCCGGTTGCCAACCGATCTGGGCTGGAAGCAATCCTTCTGCCGCCAGATTGGTGCGGGCAGGTTCAAAAATCTCATCGTCTGTACCGCTTACCTGGTACCCTTTCCGGTGTAAAGCAATGGCTAATTGGTGCATCACACTGCCCCCGATTGAAATAAAATGGACTCGCATACGTTATTATTTGGTTCCGGTCGGATAAATTAACAAAAACTGTATCCCTAAGAGGCAACGTTTACAGCTGAAACTATATCTTTGACCTGTTGCAAAATACAGCCTAAACTCTTATTTAAACACGAAGCATGAAAAAGATTGCACTTGTATGTATCACCTTTTTAGTGGCTGCGGTCATTTTTAGCTCCTGTGCACCCAGCCGTAAAGGTTGCCCAACAACCAATCCCAAGTATTTCAGACAGTGGTAAACTGAACCCTTTGCCTGCTGTTTTGTTATTTCTGAAAGCCCTATCATGAACTGGATCCCCCTTACTACAGAAGATCAACTTATTTTGATCAAAGAAAAATCATTCAGCATCCCGCAGGTTATTTTCAAACACAGCACCCGTTGCAGTACGAGCAGTATGGTGTTAAACCGTTTGGAAAGAGCAGCAGCACCTGCCACCATCGATTTTTATTATCTCGACCTGCTGGCCCATCGCAATATCTCCAATAAAATTGCCGAAGATTTTCAGGTGTACCATGAATCACCGCAGGTATTACTGATCCGAAATGGCGAATGTGTGTATGATGAAAGTCATATGGCCATTACCATGGATGAACTGGTATCTCTCAGCGTCGCATAAGAAACAAGGAATAATTTTTACGGCTTCCGCCCTTACTCGTTGAATATTCAGCATCTTTGCTTTCTAACAACAAGTACATGGAAATTGCAGGCTACCTGGCTGCTTTACTGATAGGCGTATCTCTGGGACTGATCGGCGGTGGCGGTTCCATTCTCACGATTCCTGTACTCGTGTATCTCTTTGGCATCCCTCCTACTACAGCTACCGGTTATTCTCTTTTTATTGTGGGATGCAGCAGTCTGGCCGGTGCCTACAAAAATTACCGTCGGGGTAATATCAATGGCAGGGCTGCACTGTATTTTGGGTTTACTTCCATCATTACTGTTTTACTGATCCGCAAACTCCTGTTACCGGTAATACCGGATGAACTGGCCGTAGTAGCCGGTTTCACGATTACCAAATCGCTGGTAACGATGCTTGTTTTTGCGGTGATCATGATCATTGCCGCCAAAAGTATGATACAGAAACAACCCCTGGTGGATGAGTCCCTGCAAAACCAGCCCATTCATCTTCCCAAAGCCCTCATCAGGGGTGTATTGGTCGGGATCTTAACCGGTTTCCTCGGTGCAGGTGGTGGTTTTATCATTATCCCCGTTCTTATCTTCTCTTTTCATCTCTCCATGAAAGGTGCCATCGGTACTTCGTTGCTCATCATTGCCATGAACTCATTGTTCGGTTTCGCGGGAGATCTGCTGCATACCCGGTTCGACTGGTGGTTACTGGTTCCTATTACCGCCATTGCAGTTACCGGCACCTTTATCGGCCGCAGACTGGGACAGGATCTGCCGGGAGAAAAATTAAAGAAATGGTTTGGCTGGTTCATCCTGCTGATGGGGATCTATATTATCATCCATGAACTCTTCCTGAATTAAGTAAATAGTGTTTTTGTGGCAACTTTTTTAAACACAGAGAAACAGAGGGACAGAGATACACAGAGTTTTTATAATTTACAGTCTCACGGAATTATTTCGTTGATCAAATTCACAAACTATGTTGGAATGGATACAACAACCCTGGCCCTGGTATGTGGCAGGGCCACTGATCGGACTGCTGGTGCCGGTATTATTACTGATCGGCAATAAAAGTCTGGGTATTTCTTCATCGCTGCGGCATATCTGTGCGGCTTGTTTACCCGCGGGCATCCCCTTTTTCAAATACAACTGGAAAAAAGAAGCCTGGAACCTTTTTTTTGTGGCAGGTGTCGTGGGTGGTGGTTACCTGGCGGCTACCTTTCTTTCGCATTCCGATCCGGTGGTCGTAAATGAAAAACTATTGCAGGAATTACAGGGCTATGGCATCACCAACCATGATAGCCTGATACCCTCCGACCTCTTTAACTGGCCCGCATTACTTACTTTGAAAGGATTGATATTAATGGTCGCCGGTGGATTTCTCGTAGGTTTTGGTACCCGTTATGCGGGAGGTTGTACTTCGGGACATTCGATCATGGGCTTGAGTAACCTGCAGCTCTCTTCGCTGATAGCGACTATCTGTTTTATGGCTGGTGGATTTATCATGGCCAATCTTATTTTACCTCTTATCCTGCAATTATGAACCCGTCCATCAAAGAAACCAATACTGATTTTGAAACCCGTTCACTGGATGCGGTTTGCGTAAACAGCAGTGACCTTTCGCATCCCTGGTGGTTCAACCTGAAATATCTCGCAGCGGGTCTTATCTTCGGAATCATCTTAACCAAAGCGGAAGTGATCTCCTGGTTCCGTATACAGGAAATGTTCCGGCTGCAGCGTTTTCACATGTTTGGTGTGATCGGTTCTGCCGTAGCAGTAGGCGCCCTCTCTGTTTTTCTGATCAAGAAATTCCATATCAAAACCATTTATGGCGAAGAAGTGGATCTGCCTGAACGACCCTTTAACAAAGGACAGATCATTGGTGGCCTGCTCTTTGGTTTTGGATGGGCCATGACGGGTGCCTGTCCCGGCCCTCTCTTTGCACAGATCGGCACGGGCGCCACCGTTGTGATTGTTACCTTAGTCAGCGCCATTGCCGGCACCTGGGTATACGGATTGTTGAGAGATAAACTGCCCCACTAATCATGTTGCGAAAATATATCCTTCCCCTGTTTCTCACTCTGCTTATTACAGCGTTGCTGTTGTTTTGGATAGGAGGTGATAAAAAAGAAACGATTGTTACAGAAAACAAAACCGTTACTGAAGGAGATTGCTGGACGGGTGCCGGCATCTACCAGGTACCCGTTGATGGCGATGGTGCTGAGATCCGTTACGGGAGAGAACTGATTGTGAATACGGCCCTTTATCTCGGTCCGAAAGGAACCGTTGCACAGATTACCAATGGCATGAATTGCCAGAACTGCCACCTTGAAGCGGGCACCAAACCCTGGGGCAATAATTATGGAGCCGTAGCTGCGAACTATCCCAAATACCGCGACAGATCCGGCAGCCTCGAAAACATTGAAAAAAGGGTGAATGACTGTATGGAAAGAAGCCTGAACGGACAAGCAATCGATAGCAGCAGCAGGGAAATGCGCGCCATTGTAGCGTATCTCCAATGGTTGGGGAAAGAAGTACCCAAAGGCACACGTCCCAAAGGCACAGGTATCAAAGATCTTCCCTTTATGACAAGGGCCGCCGACCCGGCAAAGGGTGCCCTGGTGTATACCAATACCTGTCAGAAATGTCATGGCGCCAATGGCGAAGGTCAGTTAAGAAAAGATGACAAAAGGTATGAATATCCGCCGCTATGGGGGCCGCATAGTTATAATACGGGAGCCGGTTTGTACCGGTTATCGCGGTTTGCGGGTTTTGTCAAAAACAATATGCCTAATCCGGCCAATTATCATACGCCGGTTCTCTCGGATGAAGAAGCCTGGGATGTAGCGGCATTTGTAAATGCACAACCGAGGCCGGTGAAAGATCTCCGCAACGATTGGCCCAATATCCGCACCAAACCTTTTGATCATCCTTTTGGTCCGTATGCAGACAGTCTCAGCGAACAGCAGCATAAGTTTGGGCCCTGGCAGAAAACAAAGTAGTTAAACGCGGGTAAGATTTTTTTTCATCAGCCAATCCAGTTGCAGATCGTTTCCTAGGAGAAAATGGTGTTCGGAAAATTTTTCATAACCGAAAGCAGTATAGAAATCTATAGCGGTCTGGTTATGTTCCCAAACGCCCAGCCAGATCCATTCTTTCTGCTGTTGCTCCGCAAATGCAATGGCTTTCTGCATCAATAATTTACCGACCCCCTTCCCTATAAATGACTGGCGAACATATAAACGGGATATCTCTATGGCAGCTTCTGATCCCAGCGATTGATGCGATTTGTTTTTGAGAAAGATATACCCCGCCGGAAGCTCATCTACCCATGCCAGAAAAAAACTATGTCCTGCCTGGGAAAATTCTTCCACCAGTTGTGCTGTACTGAACTGTTCGGCCATGAACTTATCCATATCGGCCATCGTATTGTGCACGGCAAACGTATCATAAAAAGTTTCGCGACTGATCTCCGCAACCAGTTCCGCTTCTCCCGCTTCCGCCAATCTTATCTGTACCATACAAAAAAAATCACTGCAGGTCAAGGCACCTCAATGAAACATCCTGCAACCCGCAGTAACACAATTTTTAATTTTTAATTATTTCTACCACCATCGCACTCGCACCACCTCCCCCATTACAAATGCCAGCTGCTCCGATCTTACCGCCATTCTGTTTCAGTACATTGATGAGGGTAACCATGATCCTTGCCCCGCTGCAACCCAATGGGTGGCCCATCGATACGGCACCGCCGTTCACATTTACTTTGGCTGGATCGAGTTTCATTTTCTGTGTATTCACAATGCCTACTACAGAGAATGCTTCGTTGAGTTCCACAAAATCAATATCGCTCATCTGCAAACCAGCTTTGGCAACGGCTTTGGGTACGGCCAATGAAGGTGTAGTGGTAAACCATTCAGGTGCCTGTTCTGCATCCGCATAACTTCTGATAATGGCGAGGGGTTTGATACCCATGGCATCGGCTTTTGCTTTGCTCATCAGTACCAATGCTGCTGCTCCATCATTCATGGTAGAGGCATTGGCAGCGGTTACAGTTCCCTCTTTGGCAAAAGCAGGTTTCAGTTCAGGGATCTTATCAAATTTAACATTGAAGGCTTCTTCATCTTTAGCAAAGAGAATCGGATCTCCTTTGCGTTGCGGAATGGGTACCGGAACGATCTCTGCCTCAAATGCCCCATTGGCCCAGGCAGCCTGGCTACGCTGATAACTCTGCACCGCAAAAGCATCCTGCTCTTCTCTGGAAATATTACATTCTCTTGCACACAAATCTGCCGCATTACCCATGGCATAATTGTGGTACACATCTGTCAGACCATCTTTGGCCAGGCCATCGATCATACTCACATTGCCATATTTGTTACCCCAACGCATATTCGGACTGTAAAAAGGTACATTACTCATGCTTTCCATACCTCCTGCTACTACAATATCTGCATCGCCCAGTAAAATGCTCTGGGCCGCCTGTGCTATGGCTTTCATGCCACTCGCGCAAACTTTGTTAACGGTGGTGCAGATAACCTGATCGGGCAAACCGGCAAACTTAGCTGCCTGACGCGCAGGTGCCTGACCGGTATTGGCCTGGATCACACATCCCATCAATACTTCCTGCACATCGGCCGGCTGAATGCCAGCTCTTTCTACTGCCGCTTTAATGGCAATAGCACCTAACTGAGGCGCAGTAAAATCTTTCAAACTACCACCAAAACTACCGATGGGGGTACGAACGGCTGAAACGATATAAACCATTGTAATCTGTTTAAGTTTTTGCAAAGTTACAACTTTGAACTAACAATTGTTAGCCTTTTGCCGATAAGATATCTCTCCTGAATAATCCCATGCCTTAGCTGGTCTCCCACTAAGGCTTTCGGAACATGATAGATCGCTATTCGGGGGCCAAAGCCCACAGGAAATATTCCTATACTTTCTATCCACGCGTTGAAGAGTGTGGCAAATTGTCTCTTCTTTTTGCCACGCTCTTCAGCGCGTGGGAGATATCATGTTACAAATCTTTATCCGGGGACTTAAGTCCCGGGTAACGCTCATTGATAAGAGAATACCAGAAAATCTTCCGAACAACTTAGTCGCCGACCAACAATAGCGAAGAACCACCGGCCTCATTTGCTTTTAGCAGCATGGTAGTTTTTCTCCCCTGCCGGAATCGCAAAAGGTAACCGGTTCTGCGGTGGCGGCAACGGACAGGTAGCAAAGGGTGAAAAAGCACAGGGCGGATTATATGCTTTATTGAAATCAAGCACCGTATTACCATCCGCATCCGGTAATGCCGCATACAGAAATCTGCCAGCTGGATAAGTGCCTTTCCCGTTAGTGGCATCAGCAAAAATGATAAAGAGTTGGTCTTCTTCCTGCAAAGCATCCAACCGGTAGGTTTTACTATTGATACTGAATACCAGTTTACCCGGCGTTTGCTGGGCATTGGTCTGCCCCAGCACATTGGTGATAAAAATATTGGCCTGCCTAGGTGCTTCCAGCTTAGCCGTTACACGCCAGGCAATATTAGTAGGATAACGTGCGATACCACGAAAGTTCTGAACAGTTTTGGAGGCAAGATCGCGCAGACGGATCCCCATTTTATCTTCCCGTTTGATCACATTCCAGCGAAGTGTTTGCAAAGCCAGTAAAGGAGCCGGTTTTGCCTCTTCAAAAACGGTGAGGCTGTTTACAACCGAATCCTGCAAAGTAATGGAAACGCCGGGCTGGCTTACCCATTTCACGGCTCCATTCTCCCATTCAAAATAACCGGCCACTGCCGGCATCGAAGGATGTTTGTACACAAGATCATTACTACCGGCACTACCAAAATAATTCCTGCCGGGATGCAGCCAGAACAAACCTTCCAGGTTTAACCAGCCAGCCGGAGAACGAAGAAAATCAATCCGTTGTTGATTCCAGTGCACAATTTCTTCCCGGTATTTGGGAGAGGTTTGTGCTACCGTACTATTTTGTAAGAGCAAACAGCCCACTAAAACCGGTAAAACAGTTTTTGTCAATACTTTCATCAGGTATTTTTAGTGTACAAATATACTCATTTCATTAGTCCACCGATCATATAGACTGCACAAACTGTGTACGAATACACCCCTTGGAAAAGCAGGTGATCCATTGGGAGAATAGCGGTCCTTGCCTACCTGCACTGACTTCTATACTATCTATTTCCTGCAGATAAAGAATTATATTTATCCTTATCCTGCAAACAGGGTGCCCACCCCATGCGTATAGCCATCCTCTCCTGCCTGCTTTTATTTGCTTTCCAGGGATGGACGCAATGCGCCGTACAAACCGGACAGGCACCCGGCAATGACTATTTTAATACCGGCTCTGATGGAAAAGGACGTACCGTTGCCCCCGGTGGTGCAGATCTGCATTGGCAGGTAGCCCGCGACTCCATCAATGGGGTTTACCAGCCTGCGTTAATCATGTCTGCTGTTCCTGCCGTGTATTACCGGAGTCCCTGGTCTGATTGTGCATGGATCTCTTTCAGCGCTACCGGAGAACATACGGCGGACAGATTCTTTTTTTTCAGGATCAGTTTTGAACTTCCCTGTTTTACCCCCTGCGGAAAAAATTTTAATGATGACAATAGTTTTTGTCTGAGCCTGGATATGTTTGCAGACAATTCCATTTATGAAATATATGTGAATGGAGTACCACAAAGCAGCCGGTTACAGCAACAGATCCCGGTACTGCCCAATCCCTATAAAGCAGAAGGCGCAAAAGAAAACGGGAAGTTATTTGCCTCCCTTTGCAGTAATTGGAAAGCAGGAACCAATACACTGATTATACAGGTAGCATCCAGTGCCACTGTGGTGGCACTGCTGGCACAGGCATCGGTAACACCCCTGCCGCCCATTCATACTAAATTAAGTGCCACCATTTGCGAGGGGCAGACCTATACTTATCATTCAAAACAACTTACTAAAACAGGGCTTTATCTCGATACACTCCGTGCCATGTCAGGATGCGACTCTGTTACCGCACTGGATCTGACTGTTACACCCAGTTTACTAACCCGTTTCCCGCAAACCATCTGTGAAGGAAGTTCCTATCTCGGTTATTCCAAAACCGGAACCTATACGGATACATTCCGGTCGGTTACCGGCTGCGATAGTATCCGGGTCATCCAGCTTAGCGTTGTCAGGTTACCCATTCCTGTAATGCCGGCAGAAGCAGTGGTATGCGATGGAGATTCGATCTTGTTATCACCGGGTGTTTTTACCAGTTATCTGTGGCAGGACGGTTCGGTACTGGATCATCTCACGGTAACCCGTCCGGGTATTTACCGTGTAACGGTTACCAATACCTGTGGCATAGGCAAATCAACCATCCATGTTACGGATCAGTATTGCGGTATTTATTTTCCCTCTGCGTTCACGCCTAATAAAGACGGCAAAAATGATCAGTTCAGAATGCTGAGTTCCTATAGTTTCAGTAAATTCTATCTCTGTGTATACAACCGTTGGGGACAGTTGATTTTTGAAAGTACGCTTCCGGACAAAGGTTGGGATGGTACTTATCAGCATCAACTTCAGCAAACGGGCACCTATATCTGGTATTGCAGATACACCCGCAATGGAACCACGAAAGAACAGAAAGGAAATATTGTGTTGCTCAGGTAAATGGGTAATATAACTGACAGCGCTTCAGGAAAGAGATTTAACAAGTTATAAAGAATTAACATATTATCTTCATTACACCATTGCAGGTACTGGCATGGCCCCCCTACTTCAGTCAACTGAATTCTGACTGATCAGTATCCATTTTTACAACCCGTTTCGGATCTATTACGATGAGGGGTTATGGAAAATGAATCACTAAGCATCTGTAGCATTTTAAGGTTCCTCATTACATCACATAATCATCCCTAATGATTCTGTTACCAAAACTATTGAGAAAATTGTATGCCTTAGCGGCATTAACAACACTGTTATCTGCCTCGGCGGCTGCACAAACAGCACCGGTAAAAGGAACCGTTACAGATACCCTGAATAAAACTGCTTTACACAACGCAGTGGTTTATATCAAACAGCCCAAAGATTCTTCGCTGGTAAAATATACCCGGGCCAATACAAAAGGAGGATTTGATCTGGGAGAAGTAGCCAGCGGAAAGTATATTATGGTGGTTACCTATCCCGGATATGCCGACTGGATTGATACGGTACAATCCATCCCCGGTAAACAGATATTCATTCCCATCGCACTCACCACCAAAGCACATTTACTGGAAGAAGTGATCGTACGGCAAACCATTCCGCCCATCCGCATTAAAGGTGATACAACCGAATACCTCGCTGATAGTTTTAAAGTAAAACCAGGTGCCACCGTAGAGGACCTGCTGAAAGTGATGCCGGGCATTTCGGTAAACAGTAAGGGAGAAATCACTACACAGGGACAAAAAGTGCAGAAAGTACTGGTGGATGGGGATGAATTTTTTGGAGATGATCCCACCATGGCTACCCAGAACCTGAATGCAAAAGATATTGCCAAAGTGCAGGTATTTGACAAAAAAAGCGACCAGGCCACGCTAACCGGTATTGATGATGGCACCAAACAAAAAACGGTCAACCTCATCATGAAAGAAGATGCCAAAAAAGGTTATTTCGGCACGGCTACGGCAGGTACTGACTTTAACAAGTATTATCAATCCAAAATTTCGGCCAGCCGTTTTACCAGCTCTTTAAAAGCGGGCGCACTGATCACCGCAGACAGAACAGGCCGTAATGGTATGAGCTGGGAAGAAATGCAGGATTATGGAAGTATCTCAAGTACCGTAGAGAATGGCAATGTGATGTTCAGCTGGGATGGGGATGATGAATTCAGCACCTGGGGACAACAAGGCATACCGGAAAATCTGCAGACCGCTTTTATGGTGAACAAAAAATTCGGCAAGCTGAAAAACAATACTGCCAATAACTTCAGCTATAATCATCTAAACCTGGCGGGCGATGGATATACCACTACCAAATACATCCTGCCCGATACGGTGTATTACAATAACCAGTCAAGATCCAATATCAGCAGTAAATGGAAAAGCAACCTCAGCACCAAAAACGAATTTAATCTTGACTCGCTTACCACCATCAATATCAATGCAAGGATCAGTCAGGGAAAATCGCATAGTTATAGCCAGCAGGATGGCGAATACCTTACCGGTAAACAGGTACCGGTAAATACCAGTAGCCGTACCAATAGTTCCAATGGCGACAATAACAGTACCAAGGCCGATATCTTTTTCCGGAGAAAACTGAACCAGGCCGGTACCCGCTCTTTTACCGTAAGTACCGGATTCAGTAATATGCTTTCTAACAGTGAAGGGTATCTATACAACCGTACAGATTTTTATACCAACGGATTACCCACTTCGCAACAGATCATTGACCAGCGGAAGCTGAACAACAATGAAACAAAAAGCGTACAGGCTTTGGCCAGTTATACGGAACCGCTCAGCAAAAAAATGTCGTTGAATTTCAATTATACCTTCAACACCATCAACACACTGCAGGATACCCGTTCTTATGAAAAAGTAAACGGCAAATACGACTCGCTGAACCTATTATTCAGTAACCAGTATCGTTTCATCAATACGTCTCACAGGGGTGGTTTTGCGTGGAATTATGTTAGCAAAAAGATTACGGCCAAACTGGGGCTGGCATTACAGGGACTTGCTTTACAACAAACCAATATTATAAAAGATTCTTCTTATGCCAGAAATTTCACCAATTATTTTCCAACAGCCAATATCCGGTGGAAATATTCTTCGTCCGGCAGCTTTTACCTGAATTACAGCGGTAGCACACAGCAGCCCTCATTGATGGCGTTACAACCCATACTCAACAATAACGACCCCTTAAACCTGGTACTTGGCAATCCCGATCTGCGCCCGGCATTTGTACATGATATTTATTTTAATCTCTCCGATTTTAAAGTACTCACCAACCGGAACCTCTGGGGGTATGGGGGTGTTACCTTTACGGAAAATGCTTTCAGTAACAAAAGCAGTGTTGACAGCCTGGGCAGACGTGTAACACAAACGGTGAATGTAAAGGGCAATTATAATTACCGCACAGGTTTCAGTATCAGCCGCCAGATCAAATTCATGAAACTGGAACTCTCTTTTGATCCCAGGATCAGCGGCGGCAGGAATGTCAGTTTTGTAAACGGGAGGGAGAATATTACCCAAAGCATCCGTCCTTCGGCCGGCATCGGGGTACGCAGGTGGATAGAGAAAAAAATGTCACTGTATCTTGAGTATGGCGCCGGTTTTAATCATTCCACTTCTTCCATCAACCCACAGGCCATTACGGAATACTGGACGCAGAATGTTGACATTTATTTCGATTACAAATTCAAACATGGCTGGAGCCTGAACACCAATTACAGTTATAATTACCGGCAAAAATTATCTCCCACAGACAGGAACAATAACGCCATGATCTGGAACGCGTCTATCGAAAAGAAACTCTTTAAAAAGACGGATATTACTGCCATTCTCAGTATGAATGATATCCTGAACCAGCGAATCGGATTTAACAGGGATATCAGCAGCAACTATGTTTCAGAAAACACGTACAGCATTATTCAACGCTATACGCTTCTATCACTCAGGTGGAAATTCAATAAAAACAGAAAAACTTCAGAATATGACGATTAAACAACTATTCACAGGCTTGTTACGATCCACTATCTGTATGCTGTTACTGCTGATTGCTGTGGCAGCCCGGTCGCAGGCGCAGTTTATTACGGCAGGTAAGATCGAGTTTGAGAAAAAAATAAATATCCATAAAGAAATCGAAGATGATCATTGGCTGGATAATGTAAAAGACAAAATACCCAAATTCAGAACCTCTTTGCACAATCTTTATTTCAAAGATGGCAAAACACTGTTCGAAAAAGGTACCGATGTATATGAGAAAATCCCGTTCATGAGTGATGACCGGAGTGTGGATGATATCATATATTCAGACCTTACACAAGGTATCTTCTCTAAAAAACAAAGTGTATTTGATGAAACCTTCCTGATCAATGATTCCATCAGACAGGTGAAATGGCAAATGACCAACGACCTGCGGGATATTGCGGGCTTCGAATGTCATAAAGCCGTGGGAAAGATTCTGGATTCGGTGTATATCATCGCATTTTATACAGACCAGATTCCTGTATCCGGCGGACCACTTTCTTATACAAACCTCCCTGGAATGATATTGGGGCTCGCTATCCCAAGAAATAACCTCACCATTTTTGCTACCAAAGTAGAACTGACGGAACCTAAACCCGAAAAATTAGTTCCTCCTACCGGGAAGATGAAAAAGACGGACTACAAAGGATTGGTCATTACCTTGCAAAAAGCACTCAGCGATTGGGGAGGTTATGGGCGTAAATATATTCTCAGCTCCTTATTGTAAAAGTTCCTTCCTTAATACAATAATGCCGGCAGCGGATTATTCGCCCTCGCTCACCAACTGTATCCCGGTTTTGGTGAAAGCAATCTTATGTTGTTTGTATAAATTACCGGTGGTCATCTTAAAGGTCTTTTTACTCATTCCAAAGAAATCATAGATCTCCTGCGGATCCGATTTATCGTGGTATGGCAGGTAACCGTGGTTCTCCTGCAGCAAACGAAGTATCTTGCCCGTTTCATCCTCCACTTTCTGGAAACCGGGTTTGCCCAGCACCACATCCATTTTATGATCGGGACGGATCGTCTTTACAAATCCTTTCAGTTTATCGCCGATATGCAGGGTAGTAAATACTTCATTGCTGTGTAAGATAGCAGTATGTTGGTTATTTACAATCATCACATAACCCAGTTCCGACTGGCGGTATACCAGCAGGTCTACCATGTCCATTTCTTTCACGGTGAGTTCATCGTTGCTTAACAGGGCTTCCAATTTTTCTGTGGCTGCTACCCTTCCTGTCTGCTCATCAATATACAGTTTCACAAGGTATTCGGCACCTTCGCGCATGCCACCCAGTTGTTTGGTTTTGGGAACAAAGAGATCCTTCATCAAACCCCAGTCCAGAAAAGCTCCCTGGCCGGTTACCGAAACACATTTCATGGTAGCGATCTCACCTACCACCGCTTTGGCTTTCTGTGTGGTAGCGATCAGGCGGTTATCAGAATCATGGTATACAAATACTTCCAGTTCATCGCCTACCCGAAGCGTACGCGGTGCAAAACGTTTGGGCAACAGAATGCCCTCCCCGCCATCTTCGAGGTAAAATCCAAAATCAACTTTGCGGCTTACTTTGAGGGTATTGTATTGTCCAACTTGTACTGGTTGCATAGATAGGTAGGTTGTTCCGTCTGTGCAAAGATACAATTATTTGCGGGAGTCGTTTTTGAGGCCCCTTTAGCGGATATGTTTATATGTTAGCAACTTTCAAACCGCCGCAAACAAAGCATTTGATATTTTGCGGTCAATATGATCCGGACTCACAGAATTCTCCTCCTGATAGGCTGCTTTTTTACGGCAGTTCCACTGTTTTCGCAACAGGTGAATGGCCATTGGTACGGTATTGGCAAAATGCAGGCTACCAGCGACTATCACCAGTATCTGTCTGAACTGGTGCTGCGGCAAAAGGGTAAACAGATTTGGGGCGAGCTGGATTATTATTTCAGAGATAGCCTGGTAAAAGTACCCATCAAGGGAAGTTTTGACCCGGTTAGCCGTAAATTATCCATCCTCCCCTTTTCCATGATCTATTTCCGTTCTCCCAACGCCCGTAATAGCATTGATGTAAACCTTTCGGGAAATTTTAATTTACTCGTATCAAAAACCGAATCTGTATTAACAGGTAGTCTGGTACCCGATGCGGATCATAAATATACCGTTCCGGAGATCAATTACCGGTTTACCCGCTCAGATGATACCACCGACCTTGTAATGGTGAACGAGGAACCCCTAACACAGAAGCCGTTAGTGAAGGCAACCGAGCCTGCGCCACAGCCTGAACCCATCGATGATTTTACGAAAAGAACCAAAGTATATACCAAAGAACTGGCGCTGGAGAATCCTTCTATCCGCCTGGAGATTTACGACAATGGAGAAATTGATGGTGATATGATCTCGCTGTACCTCAACAATAAACTGGTACTACCTAAAGTAACCCTTACGCATAAAGCTGTCAGACTTACGATCGAGCTGGATCCAGCTCTTCCGTTTAATGAGCTGACTATGTTTGCCGAGAACCTGGGCACCAAACCTCCCAACACCGCCGCATTGATCGTATACGATGGCAAAACCCGCTACGAAACCCTCTTAAGCAGCGACCTGAGCAAGAGTGCCACTTTACAACTGAAGAAAAAAGAATAGTAGCTACCACAAGTGTAACTCTGTGATCGCTGTGTTGAAAAATGAATGATCGCAATGTAGTAGTATTTTTCAACACGGAAACACAGAGGTTAGGAGTTTCACAGACAGGGAAAGAGATACCTGATCAGCACTTTCAGAAATACAAAGTTGTTCTGCATTTTTCGAGCGCATGATTCCTTATCCCTCTTTTGCTCTTTTTCTCTTTAACTCTTAGTGAAACATCCTCCACCGATTAGCAAAACGGCAATACGCAAAAGATGTTTCGCTAAGAGAAGCACAAGAGAGAAAGAGTGGAAAAGAGATAGGTTAATTTTTTTGTAACATCGTTACTGATCACTAACCAATTCTGCATTCAGTTTCTTAGCCAGCCCCTGGGCGCCCCAGCGCATCACCACGTCATGGTTATAATTAAATACCGGTTTTAGCAGGAAAGCGAAATAATTCATCCAGGCTTTGTTGGTAAAAACGGTCCAGTGGTATTCTATATAGGTTACACCTGCTCTCTCCTCAAAAAACCATTCGCCCTCTCCTTCCAGTTCGCCGTAGGCTTTGCCTTTCAGGTAACGGTGTTGTTCCAGTCCGGTCAGCTCCATGTGAAAAGCCAATTGATAAGGCAGTATACTTCGCCATTGGTAAACACGTACACTGCCAATGCCGGAGACATCTCCTTTTTTCTCTTCGGTAACCGCTACCACACCTTTCCACCAATGGGGCCAGTTAAGCGAATCCTCAATCACATTCCATACTTGCGGCAAGGGTGCTTTGATCTGCCAGCGGGTAACAAATGCATACTGTATAGCCATGAACCGGTTTTAGATAGATATACGTTACACAAGGCAAAAAGGTTTACCCAAACAGTTCGGGTTGCCCATTATCGTCCCTGTGTTTCTGTTCCCACTGCATTTCAATCGTCTTGTTATAATCGGTCAGCTTGGCACCCACTGCTTTCCAACCCATCACTTCTACCATTTTAGCCACTTTGAATTTGGCTTTGCGGATGGTTTGTCCACGACCTGATTGTACTTCCAGTATGGGTTCCGGTTCTGTAGTTACCGCTTCCAACCGGTTGCCCTCTCCTTCTTTGATGAAGGCGAACTGCGTTTTCAGCGTAGTGGTTTCAATTTTAAAGCGTTTGATATTATACTGTTGTTTATCTGCATCGAGATACACAGCCGAAATGATTTTTTCCGGATCAAATTTCTCGATCAGCGCAATCTTATCGGGTTCAAAACGCTGGGTCAGTTCCGTATCGGTTAATTCGTAAGAACCATCATGGTAAAATACGATGATCTTCTCGTCTTCAAAGCTGCCCAGGTATTGTCCTTTCTCTTCGGCATTCAGCCTGCCAAACTTATCATCAAACCATAATTTTCTGCCGGCCAGGGTACTTCTTCCGGCTTCTTTCAGTTTTACAGTTTTGATCGGATACTTGGTTACCTGGTTACCCATGCTGCTCCGGCCCTTGATCTCCAACTCTTCAAAAAAGAAATCAAGTTCTTTGATGCGGGCGGTACAATTGGGACTTAAGATGATCTTCACCACTTCTGCTTCCCCATTCAGGTTGGCAGTAAAATAATGCACTTTACTTTTTTCTGTGCCCTTGGTCAGGTCGTATTCTTTTTCGCGGGTAACGCCGGTTACATTAAAACGCTTGGCATAACTCACGCCCGATTTGCCATCCAGGTAAATCATATTATAGGTGGTGCGCTCATCATTTTTCTGGAATACAGCTGCATGAATGATGTCTTTACCGATGAATACCTTATCAGACACTTTCACCACTTTCATGGTACCGCCTTTGGTAAAAGCGATGATATCATCGTAATCGGAACACTCGCAGAGAAATTCGTCTTTTTTCAGACCGGTACCGATAAATCCTTCGGCGCGGTTCAGGTATAATTTGGTATTGGCAATGGCCACGTGTTTAACCTGGATGGTATCAAACTCTTTGATCTCGGTTTTACGTTCCCTGCCTTTGCCGAATTTCTTTAACAGCATTTCAAAATAAGCCACCGCAAAATCAGTCAGGTTCTCCAGGTCAAACTTCACCTGTTTGATCTCGGCTTCAATGGATTTGATCTGCTCATTCAGCTCATTGATATCAAGACGATAGATGCGGCGAACGGGTTTTTCCGTCAGTTTCAGGATATCTTCCCTTTCAATGGCCCGCTTCAGTTTTTTCTTGAAGGGAGTAAAGGCTTTATCAATCGCTTCGATCACGGCATCCCAGGTAGCATGTTTCTGCTCCAGTTCCTTGTAAATCTTTTCTTCAAAGAAGATCTTCTCCAGCGAAGTATAATGCCATTTGTCTTCCAGTTCGGCCAGTTTGATCTCCAGCTCTTTCTTCAGCAGGGCCTTGGTATTCTCGGTAGATACCGTCAGCAATTCATGCGCCGTTAAAAAATGCGGTTTGTTATTAACGATCACACAGGCATTGGGCGAAATGCTCACTTCGCAATCCGTGAAAGCATACAACGCATCAATAGTAATATCAGGCGAAATACCCGGTGCCAGGTCAATCTGGATCTCTACCGCGGCCGCCGTTACATCCGTAACTTTTTTGATCTTGATCTTTCCCTGGTCGTTGGCCTTGGTAATGCTCTCCATCAGTTGTGTGGTAGTAACCCCATACGGCACATCGCGGATCACGAGTGTTTTCTTGTCCAGTTCTTCCACATGTGCCCTTACCCTTACTTTACCGCCGCGTTTGCCATCATTGTAATTGGCTACATCAATCATACCAGCCGTCTGAAAATCGGGGTACAGTTCAAATTTCTTACCCCGCAAACATTTGATCGAAGCCTCTATCAGTTCGCAGAAATTATGGGGTAATATTTTGGTCGATAATCCCACCGCAATCCCATCGGCACCCTGTGCCAGCAGTAACGGAAATTTCATGGGCAGGGTTACCGGCTCGTTTTTACGGCCATCATAACTCAACTGCCATTCGGTGGTTTTGTGGTTAAACGCTACTTCCAGTGCAAACTTAGACAGGCGGGCTTCAATGTATCGGGAAGCAGCTGCTTCATCACCGGTTCTTACATCTCCCCAGTTACCCTGAGTTTCTATCAGTAAATCTTTTTGCCCCAGGTTCACCAGTGCATCACCAATGCTGGCATCGCCATGTGGGTGGTACTGCATACTTTGCCCGATGATATTGGCCACTTTATTAAACCGGCCATCATCCATTTCCTTCATCGCATGCAGGATGCGTCGTTGTACGGGTTTCAGTCCATCTTCAATAGCAGGCACGGCCCGCTCCAGTATTACATAAGAGGCATAATCCAGGAACCAGTTCTTGTATTGTCCCTGTACACCCGTTTCATTTTCAAATACCCTGTTCTCTTGTTTTTCTTTCGCCATATCAATCTGTTTGCGCTATCGGGCGCCTGTTTCTGCTAACCAAAAAGTGTCAGACTTACCGTCTTCCAATGTATTCTGTTCTAAAAAAATCATATCTGTATCTGCCAAAACCTCATGCCAGGCATAGGGATACACGGTTACCAATGCCGGTGCCACTACTTTCTGGCTGCCTTTGCTCTCCGGGTTTCTCACATCAAACCAATTGATCGTGATCTCTCCCTGAAATAACACCAATACTTCAGGATTCTTACCCACCGATAATCCCTTGTGATAATGCCTTGCACTCACCGATCCCGCTTTTCTGAACCCGCATACAAACTGCGTACTTCTGTCCGTATCGAAATAATGTGTAGGTCCCCGTTCATCTTCTGCCACTTTCGGCAATGCTTTTACTTCAATCATAATCCGTCATTATACCTGATACAATTCCAGCGGTTGTCCATTGGGATCGTAAAAAAATAAAAAGGACTTCCCGGTAAATGCATCCGTCCGGATGGTTTCTACCTTTACTCCTTTCTGTTGTAACCAGTCATAACCCGCTTCCACATCTTTCACCGCAAATGCCAGATGGCGCAGGCCCTTTGCTTCCGGATAAGAACCTCTCTCCCGGTAATCGGGGAAGGAGAATAATTCCAGCTGGTATTGTCCCTGTAAAGCCAGATCCAGTTTGTATGAATTCCTTTCTGCCCTATATACTTCTGCCATCACTGTAAATCCCAGTACCTCCGTATAAAAAAGTTTGCTTTCTTCATACAGATCTGAGCTGGTAAGTATGGCTACATGGTGTATGGCTTCGAGCTGCAGCATCAGGCTTCTGTTTCTGTATTTTCAGCAGCTACCAAACCACCAGGTAACATAACCGTGATCTCTTTCCAGCCCTTGCTCCAATCACCCATCATTTGCAACGCTCCGGCTGCTGCCATCTCACGCATACGCCATACCAGGAAAGCATCGCCCGTTTTTACCTTCATTTTGTTCAGCGTATTGCTCAACACTTTGTTCAGCTTCTGCGCTTCTTTGGTCACGTTGGCCAGTATATCCTTATCGTAAAAATCCACTTCCTTCCCGGTGATTTTTTTTCCTCCCTCCAGAAAACGCACCATGCTGTTTTCCTGGCAGGTTTTTTTCCACTCATCCGGATCCACTTCAAACTCACTCAACGTAATCGGTCTCGCCAGTTTTTTGGCTTTCAGGAATTCTTTTGGTTGTATCTCCCACAAATGGGTGGGGTAAAATATATTCCCTTTCTCATTAATAAAGGGCAGGTTATTCAGGTATAACACCTGTATCTGTCCCTGGCGCTCTTTCAACTGACTCATCAGCCAGTAATAAGCCGATACATCATGTGCATTCTGTCCCATCCAGATCCAGACCTGTAAATCAGGTTCTTCGTCCAATTTTTTCAGCAGGTTATGCACCGCCAGTTTATCATCCACAATATCGAGCTGATCGGTATAGGGAGAAAATTCCAGCACCGTTTTCCACCAATCCCTTCTTGCCTGGTAACCTTCTGTACCATAAATATCACCCAAGGGGCCAACCGCAAAATCATCCTTGATCTCTACAATCTCCCCCAGCAACTGCTCATCCAGTTCCATCGCTTTCTGTAAGGCATCTACGTTAGCTTGTTCAAATACTATATGCAACATCTCCTGTATTAATTAACAATTAAAAATTAAAAATTTCATCTATGCTGAAACAGCGCCCATTAACAATCCTTAGCAACCCATTTTTAATTGCTAATTTTTAATTGTTAATTATCCACCAGGTCTAACTCAAACTTCAGGTTATTAATAATAAACTCCTGTCTTTCCATGGTGTTCTTGCCCATGTAATATTCCAGCAGGTTCTGAATATGGTCGCCCTGTTCCAGTATCACGGGTTGTAAACGGATATCGCGGCCAATAAAACGGCCGAACTCTTCGGGCGAGATCTCTCCCAATCCTTTGAAACGGGTGATCTCGGGTTTGTTGCCGAGTTTTTTCACCGCTTCCTGCTTTTCGGTTTCATCATAACAGTAAATGGTCTCCTGTTTGTTACGCACCCGGAACAGCGGTGTTTCCAGAATATACACATGACCACGCTTTACCAGGTCGGGAAAAAACTGGAGAAAGAAAGTCATCATCAGCAAACGGATATGCATCCCGTCCACATCGGCATCGGTGGCAATCACGATATTATTATAGCGCAACCCTTCCAGACCGTCTTCAATATTCAGCGCGTGCTGTAACAGGTTAAACTCTTCATTCTCATACACCACTTTTTTGGTGAGACCGAATGAGTTCAGCGGTTTACCCCGCAGACTGAATACCGCCTGCGAATCCACGTTGCGCGATTTGGTGATACTTCCGCTGGCACTATCTCCCTCCGTAATAAAAATGGTGGCATTGTTCTGCAGGGCAATAAACTCTTCCTTGTTTTTAGCCGGCAGATCATCGTTCAGGTGTACCCGGCAGTCGCGCAGTTTTTTATTGTGCAGGTTGGCTTTTTTGGCACGCTCATTGGCCAGCTTTTTAATACCGGCCAGTTCTTTCCGCTCCCTTTCATTCTGCTCAATGCGTTTCTTCAGCGCATCGGCTACGGCAGGATTACGGTGCAGGAAATTATCGAGCTCCTTGGCCAGAAAATCCAGCACAAAATTCTTCATGCTCGGGCCGCCTTCATACACGGTTTGCGAACCCAGTTTGGTTTTGGTCTGGCTCTCAAATACCGGCTCCTGTACCCGTACCGAAATAGCGGCTACAATACTGGTACGGATATCCGATGCTTCATAATCTTTCTTGAAAAAATCACGTACCACTTTCACATAAGCCTCGCGGAAAGCCTGCTGGTGGGTACCGCCCTGTGTGGTGTACTGGCCATTCACAAAAGAAAAAATGTCCTCACCGTAATCATTGTTATGCGAGAGGGCCACTTCAATATCATCGCCTTTCAGGTGTATGATGGGGTAACGGAGTTCTTCGGGATTGGTCTTCCGCTGCAACAGATCCAGCAAACCATTTTTACTCACATATTTCTTACCGTTAAAATGCATGGCCAGGCCCGCATTCAGGTAACAATAGTTCCATAACTGGTTATCGAGGTATTCGTGTATGTAATGGAAATTGCGGAAAATGGTCTCATCAGGAATGAACTCCACAAACGTGCCGTTGGGCTCGGTTGTTTTGGTTTCTTTGTGCTCCTGTTTCAGTACGCCTTTTTCAAACTCCGCCGTTTTTTCTTTACCCTCTCTGAAAGCAGTTACTTTAAAATACTGGCTCAATGCATTCACCGCCTTGGTACCCACCCCGTTCAATCCCACACTTTTCTGGAAAGCTTTACTGTCGTATTTGGCACCGGTATTGATCTTGCTCACCACATCCACCACTTTTCCCAACGGAATACCCCGACCATAATCGCGCACGGTCACCGTTTTGCCTTCAATGGTCAGTTCCACCTGTTTACCAAAACCCATCGTGTATTCATCAATACAGTTATCGATCACTTCTTTGATCAATACATAAATCCCGTCATCCGGCGCCGATCCATCACCCAGTTTACCAATATACATCCCCGGACGCAGGCGTATATGCTCCTTCCAGTCCAGCGACCGGATCGATTCTTCGTTATACTCAAAAACAGTTTTCTCTTCAGCCATGGTCTCAATCGTTGTTTATATAGTCAGCTTTTGTTCTTTGTTCGGCTTCGTTGTGTCACTCACTTGTACGTTCCGCCCCTCGGGGCACGGTATTCGCGGATGACGGATTAGCGGATTGAAAGCCAAATCCAGCCATCAACCTGCAACCAGAAACCAGTAACCAGTAACCTGCATCCCCGTTAATCCGTAATTCGCTAATCCTCAATCCGCAAATCTAACCACCTCCCACGGCAGCCCAATTTTACTTTTCTACAAATGGCCTTAGAATGTGGATAAATCGACAAAAAACCTGAATTAACCTGCACCGGCAAGCTGTAAAACTTAGTTTTGCGCCATCAAAGCAGAAAACCCACATATAGAAACCGATCTGGCGCAGATAGCCGCTTTTTCAGCCGCCCATGAGGCCGAGAACGACCGGTTTAAGGCATTTGTAAAGGAAAGGAACAGCGAACAGATAGACCAACTGGTTTTCCGGCTCGACAAGGCCATCAGTCCGCAAATCAGCTGCACCGATTGCGGTAATTGCTGCAAAAGCCTGATGGTACTGATCAATGATGCGGAAGCCGACAACCTCTCCCAACACCTGGGCCAGACCCGCGAAGCATTCGACAGCGAATACCTCGAAAAAGGCAGCGGCGGACTCATGATCATGAACCGCATGCCCTGCCCTTTTCTCAGCGATAATAAATGCAGTGTATATGAACACCGTTTTGAAGGCTGCAAAGAGTTTCCCGCCCTGCACCTGCCGCATTTCAAAGACCGGCTCTTTACAACGTTTATGCACTATGAGCGCTGCCCCATTATTTTTAATGTGGTAGAACAGCTGAAAGAGGAAATGGGGTTTGAAAGAGCCTCCGGGTAACCATCTATTCATCAGCTTACCTGAAATACCCCTGCCCCTTCCCATTGACCCCGTAGTTCCCATCGAATTTGCTTTGTTCAAAATGCCAAATGCTAGCCTATTACAATGCATTGATAATCCGCCAGTAACCCGTAGATAACCCGTAGATAACCCGCCTCTTTAAAAAAGCGGCTTACTAGGGAAGGATATATGGGTGAACTATCCGGCATCCCTGTATAAATACCCTGTCAGGCTATCGTATGCATAGCGGCACCAGCGTATCAGAACTGGTTGAACTAACTGGTTATCAGCCATAGGCGCTATGTAGCGTTGGTATTCAGGCTGTTTAGTCAGAACTATAGAAGCGAAAGAGATGGCTGTTGGGCATTACAATACTTCGAAGTAGTGAGGTATACGGATGCTTTTTGAAAAAGATCCTGCCTGGTTTGCTGCAGTCACACTCCGCCGCCCAAAGGGCGCAAGCGATCCGTATCTTTGCCCCATGATCAATTTCGGCATCGATACCTTACTGGCGGCCCCTCCTGCCTGGCAAAAAGAACGCATCGGGATGGTTACCAACCACGCAGCTACCACCAACCTGCTTACCCCCTCGCGCGAAGCGCTGTTAAAGAGCGGTTTTAACCTGCAGGTATTGTTTTCGCCCGAACATGGACTGGATGTTCGCGGAGCCGATGGCCATTTGGTAAAAGATGGCACCGATGCTCTGACCGGTTTGCCCGTGATCAGTTTATACAACCACAAACTGGCCCCCGATGCCGATGACCTGGCTGCACTGGATATGCTACTCTTTGATGTACCCGATGTAGGCAGCCGCTTTTATACCTATCTCTGGACATTGACCCATCTCATGGAAGCCTGTGCAAAACAGGGCAAAAAACTGGTGGTGCTCGACAGGCCCAATCCCATTTCCGGTAATATGGATCTGGCCGAAGGGCCAATGCTGGAGGAAGCGCAGGCATCGTTTATCGGCCGCTGGCCCATCCCCATCCGGCATAGCTGTACGCTGGGGGAACTGGCTTTGTATTTCAATCAAACCCGGCAGATCAATTGTACGCTGGAAGTGATCAAATGCGGTGGATGGGAAAGAAATCATTTCCAGCCCGACTGGGGCGTACGTTTTGTACCCACATCGCCCGCCATACAAAGTTTTGAAAGTATGTTACTCTACCCGGGGCTCTGTCTGCTCGAAGCCACCAATATCAGCGAGGGCCGTGGTACCGACCTGAGTTTCTGCGCTGCCGGGGCTCCCTGGATCAAAGGAGAAGCTATTGCCGGCATCCTGAACGAAATGGGACTGGATGATGTGCTTGCCACCCCCATACAGTTTACCTCCACCGATCCCAACACCAAATACTGTGGCCAAAAATGCAGTGGCGTTGCACTGGAAGTAAGAGAGCCCGCCTATTTTCAATCCGTTTCCTACGGACTCATCCTTATCCGCCTCATTAAACAACTATACCCGCAAAACTTTGCCTGGAAACCCTATATCACCATGGTAAACCCCACCGGCCAACAGCATCTCGACAAACTGCTCGGCATCGCCAACAGCGAAGCGCTGTTTGAGCTGCCATTGCCACAGTTTATTGCAGGTATTACGCGGCTTACGCAGTGCAGAGGGTGGAAAGAAGAGATAAGAGAGTTTTTGTTGTATTGAACAGATGAACAGACGAACAAGTGAACAGATGAACAGACGAACAAGGAACAGACGAACAGATGAACGGAAGTTATATTTTGGGTAGTATGACTCCAAAAAAATGTCTACCGTTTTTTATTTCGTCCCAGATTATCCCTTCGACATTTGATGTTCGGCGTTAGGTGTTCGATATTAGATATTCGCCTTCCCTCCGATCCTTGTTCTTCTGTTCCTTGTTCTTCTGTTCCTTGTTCGTCTGTTCCTTGTTCGTCTGTTCCTTGTTCGTCTGTTCATCTGTTCAAAGCCTTCACCTCCCCCAACTCCCTCACCACCACACTCGCCACCATACAACCAAAAATAGCGGGCATATAACTGATGGTGCCGATGATGGATTTTTTGGGGAAGGCTTTTTCGGTAACGATGATGCGCTCCTGCTCTACCGGCTCGGCACTGAATACAACGGTTAAGCCTTTGCGTATTCCCTGGGCCCGCAGTTTTTTGCGAACATAGGCGGCCAGGTTACATTGGTAGGTTTTGGAAATATCGGTGATGACTACCTGCGAGGGATCTACTTTGCCTCCTGCACCCAGCGAACTTACGATCGGAATATTTCTTTCTTTGCAGGCTTTGATAAAATGCACTTTGGGCGAAAGGGTATCGATACAATCCACGGCATAATCGAATTGACCCTTGTCCAGGATATCGCGGGTAATCTCTTCTTTGATATAAATAGATAGTACGGTCAGCTCCAGTTCGGGATTGATATCTTTTAATCTTTCCGCCATCACTTCTGCTTTACCCTTTCCTGCCGTAGAATGCAGGGCGGGGATCTGGCGGTTGGCATTGCTCAGGTCTACCGTATCGGCATCTACAATGGTCATTTTACCCACCCCGGCACGGGCAATCATTTCGGCGCAGATGCCACCTACTCCGCCCAGGCCCACCACCAATACATGTTTGCGCATCAGGGTCTCAATTTTTTCATCGCCCAGCAGCAATTGGGTACGGCTCATCCAGTATGGGATCATATTATCTATGGTTTACAAAGTGGGTTGTACGAATTGACGTACATTAGTTTGCAAAAATGTAGCTCCTATGCGGTTTATAAAAATATTTTCACTGGTGGTACTGGTAAATCTTTCATTTGCGGTGGCTGCACAGAAACCCGCTATACAGGTGCTCGAATCGGGTAAAAAGATCAGTATCCGCGGTTTGAGTGTGGTAAATGATGACGTGATCTGGGCCAGCGGCAGCAAGGGTTCTGTAGCCCGATCGATTGACGGGGGCAAAACCTTTACCTGGACCACCGTTCCCGGCTACGAGAAAAATGATTTCAGGGATATTGAGGCTTTCGATAAAAATACGGCCCTCATTATGGCCATTACAGAACCCGCTGCCATTTTAAAAACCACCGATGGCGGACAGAGCTGGAAAAAGGTTTTTGAAGACACAACGAAGGGGGCTTTTTGGGATGCAATGGATTTTAGTTATGATAAATCAAACAAACTTGCAGGTGCATTAGTTGGAGACCCGATAAAGGGACAAATATTTTATGCATTAACATTTGACGCTGGTGAAACATGGGAAAGGCCCCATGCAGAAGCCCAAAAAAACATTCCTGCAGTTGCAGAAGGAGAAGCATTCTTTGCATCTAGTGGCACTAATATTATTCTTTTTGACAAAGAAGATTTTTACCCTCCCTTATATGCAGTATCCGGCGGCAAAGTATCTGCACTTTGGGACATGTTTACCTGGACCAAATATCCATTACCCATAATGCAAGGGGCTCAATCCACCGGCGCAAACTCCCTCGCAATAAATAGCGACTACTCAAAAGGTGTTGTAGTAGGAGGTGATTTTACAAAGGATACAATTGGCAGTAATAACTGTGTATTGCTTGAATTTTCGAATAAGATCAATATGAGTACCCCACAAACGCCACCGCATGGCTACCGCTCCTGTGTGATCTACCTTGATAAAAATAACCTGCTTACCTGCGGCACATCCGGTGTTGACATCTCAAAAGACGGTGGCAATAACTGGGAACTGATCTCTAAAGAAAGCTACCATGTTTGCCAGAAAGCCAAAAAAGGAAAAGCCGTTTTTCTGGCAGGTAGTAATGGCAGGATTGCGAGGCTGGTTTTATGATTTTTTTTAGTCTTACTTATTTTGTCTTTTTACTGTCTTGTCTTTTTCATAATTTAATATTTATTCGATAGGAAGAAAAAAAACTGTCGACTAAGGATCTTCGATAAAAATTTCTAATCAGTCCCTGTGGACGGGCCTCATTGGGGTCGGTGTCAATCCCGCTTCAAGCGGGAGAAGACAGATCAGATCATGCGAAGCAGATCTGATCAGAGGCCAATGCAGCCCCGCCATCGGCGGGGTAACAGGGACGGGGCCCAGCGGCCGTGAGCGACAAGTGATCCCGACTATCAGGGTGATTTGAATAGCATAACACGTAAGTCTTCTTAACACAAATGTTAAAATAATCCCCTGTTATTAAACTATTGTTTTCTATCCCTGTCTCACTAAAAACAGGAATATGAAAAAAATAACCCTTCTCCTATTATTGGCTGGTTTCAGCCTCACACAGGTTTCTGCCCAAAGAGGCATGCTCAAAGGTCAGCACAGACCTATGCACGACAGTCTCAGCCAGCAACAGAAACAAGAACGGCAGCAGAAAATGCGTGCGAAAATGGATAGTTTATCGCCTGAGCAAAAAGCTGCCTTCAAAGAAAAAATGAAACATCACCGCGATAGCCTGGGTGCCAACCGCCAGGAAATGCGGCAGAAAATGAAAGAAAAATTCAACAACTTATCTCCGGAAGAAAAAGCCGCCTTCAAAGATAAAATGAAGAGCCGGGCAGACAGTCTGAACCCGGAACAGAAAATGCGTTTACGGAAAAAATTACGGGATCAAAAACAAGAAGCTAAGGGCTGATAGTTTTCTCATGCAGCAGGTTTCAAGAGGGGCAAACCGGTAACGGGATGCCCCTTGTTATTTTACCCATCTCTCTGCAACACCTCTGCTTCTCTCGTTCTCTGCGGTTGTGTATAACTTCAACCAACCGCAGAGAACGAGAGAGCGGGGAGTTTACGCAGAGAGGGACTCATTAACCTACTCCCCTATTTTTTGAAAGCGAAGTAAACGGCCCCCAAGAGAAAGAGAAAGCTGATCAGGTATTTGGTATGAAAAGGCTCTTTCAGGTACCAGACCGCGAAAACGGAGAATACCAGCAGGGTAATGACTTCCTGGGCCAGTTTAAGCTGAAAGCCATTCATTCCATTGGCATAACCCGCCCGGTTGGCAGGTACCATCAGGCAATACTCGAAAAAAGCGATGCCCCAACTGATCAGGATGGCTTTCCAAAGGGCTAATCCCTTGTCTTTCAGGTGCCCATACCAGGCAAACGTCATAAATATATTGGACAGTAAAAGCAGTCCGATTGTTTTCAACATATATCAGTAAATTAGTACTGGCGCTAAAATACTGCTATAACTGCAGATAGTGGCCAGGCCGGTTGCCAGTTTGCCATCTGAATACACCCCTGCACGAATCTTGCAGCGGTAAACCAGTAAAACGAAGCAGTATGACGAAGTTCCAGGCAATTATCAAGTTTACGATGGATGAGCAGTTCATGTCGTTTGTGCCACCCCACCGCACGTATATCAATTATCTTATCAATAAAGGCTTTATCGACAGTTATGCCGTGAGCATGGAAAGCCAGACCTGCTGGATCACGCTGAACACCGAAACCAAAGCCGAGGCAGACAGTTACCTGTCCAAATCACCCCTGTATAAATACTGGACCTACCATATCGAAGAATTATTTGTGTATGATAGCCAGCATTACCGGCTTCCGGCGGTGCAGTTGAATTAATTTTTATAAAAAAGGAAACTTTTTTTTGGAGGATACGGTTCAGACCCTATTTTTGCACTCCCAACAAAAAAGGGAGCATAGCTCAGCTGGTTTAGAGCATCCCGACTAACAGTCGGGAGTGGTCCTTGGAGTTGAAATAAAAAATATTGGGAGCATAGCTCAGCTGGTTTAGAGCATCTGCCTTACAAGCAGAGGGTCCGCGGTTCGAACCCGTGTGCTCCCACAAAGAAAAAGTTTCAGTATATTACTGAAACTTTTTTTATTTAGAAAGGTGCAACGGTTACTTATGTACCATATCTACATTTTGTTTTCTCCACTTAAGAACCGCTTCTATGTTGGTTTTACTTCCGAGCCACCCTTGGAAAGATTAAGAAGACATAATACTAACCATTCGGGATTTACAGGAAAAACGGGGGATTGGACTATTGTCTATACGGAAATTTATCCTGAAAAAGAACAGGCAATGCAAAGGGAAAAACAAATCAAGGGCTGGAAAAGCAGGAAAATGATTGAAAAGCTAATTAACCAAGCTGGTGCAGAGCACTCCGACTAAGGTCGGAGGGGTCCGCGGTTCGAACCCGTGTGCTCCCACAGAGAAACCTTCAGATGTACATCTGGAGGTTTTTTTTATTCAGGATCCCGCCATCGTAGTTGTAAGTTTTGGATCATACATAGGTGATTGGATAACTTGAGTCATCAATTTAGTATCGCATGGCTACCTTTTATGTTATCCTGTTGATCATAGGTTCTCTGACCTTATCCAAGAAGATAGGAGAATTAACCGTATCTGTTAAAAAGGGAGACAAAGAAAAAATCAAAGTTGATCTGTTCTTTTTACTGCTGACAATTGCTGTCATTATTATACTGATTCTATTTTACCGATCCACCCGTTGATTTACAAGACATTGTTTTGACCTTTAAAATTTATTAAAATTTTATTTTGTTTCATCTATTTGCCAAAAGTTAACAATACGTATTGTAGCGAATAAAATCTATTATCCGATTTGTAGTATTTTTGCGCCCTGCATGCAAAAAAAGAGTACATATAAAAATCCAGGATTACAGCACTTATCGCTCGCAGGAAGAATTTTGAAACAGTTTTTCCTGATTGGGTTTGCCCTTACATTTTTTCTCCAGCAGTTTCACCCCAACTTCTTTTCGCATAACGCTCCCGGTTTTCAAAAAACATCACACGGCCTGTTTAGCTCCAAACAGTTACAGGGCACGGCCAATTCTTCTCTTCTTTCCCAGGAAGCTATCCATAGCATCACGGAAATGGAAGCAGATGAAGATGAAAACAGACAAAACACTGAGCCGGAATTGTACAGTACGGGCACCCAGAAATATCCTACAGACCAACTGGCCCACAATTACGTTTCCAGAATCCGTTATTTACAATTAGCCTCTTCCGTTCAGCAGCAGCCGCTGATCCCCTTTTTCATTCTTCACCATTCCTGGAAGAATCATATCGCGTAATACCCTTTTCGCTTTCGGATCCTCATTTATAACGAGTCCCTGTACTGTGTAGATAGACACCTGTAGCAGCATGGGGCTATTTAGTCAATACACTTATTCATTTCATTTTAATCAACCCTTTCATGAAGCGGATTTTCATTCCCGCCCTTGTGGCAACCTGCCTGTTGTATGCATCCTGCACCCAAAAAAAAGAAGAGGCTGAAGCTGAAAGCATATTTCAGGTAACCTCCCCCTTACAAACAGATACCGTTATTTACAATGAGTATGTTGGTCAGATCCGCTCTTCCAATCACATCGAACTGAGATCTCAGGAAAGAGGATACCTCGAAAAAATTTATGTAGACGAAGGACAGTATGTTACAAAGGGGCAGCTGATGTTCAAGATCATGCCCATCATTTACCAGGCCGAAGTAGAAAAAGCGAAGGCTGAAATGGATTTTGCCGAGATCGAATACAATAATACCCGGACTTTATCAGACAACAATGTTGTTTCGCAGAACGAGTTATCACTTGCCAAAGCCAAACTCAACAAGGCAAAAGCAGAACTATCCCTGGCAAAAGCGCATTTGAATTTTACAGAAATACGTGCTCCTTTTAATGGTATCATGGATCGTTTTTACAAACGGCTGGGTAGCCTGATTGATGAAGGTGAACTGCTGACCACGCTGTCTGACAACAGTAAAATGTGGGTATACTTTAATGTACCGGAAGCGGAATACCTCAATTTCATCAAGAAAGCCAAATCCGATAACAAACAGGCCGTACAGCTGGAAATGGCCAATGGCGAATTATTTCATTTATCGGGTGTAGTAGAAACCATTGAAGGTGATTTCAACAACGAAACCGGCAACATCGCTTTCCGGGCGGCTTTTCCCAACCCCGGGGGAATATTACGTCATGGTGAAACAGGCAATATCAGAATGCCCATTCCGCTGAAACACGCCATCATTATTCCGCAAAAAGCAACATTCGACGTGCTTGATAAAAAGTTTGTTTACGTCGTAAACGAAAAGGATGTATTGGAAGCCCGCCAGATAACCGTTTCACAGGAATTACCACACTTATATATCGTTGATTCCGGTATTGGCCCCAAAGACAAAATCCTGGCAGAGGGCCTTGGTAAAGTGCGCGACAAACAAAAAATAAAATATGAGTTTGTTCCTTTTGAAAAGGAGCTGATGGAATTAAATAAAATACACGCCGAGTAAGGCAAGAACTAAAAATAACTGAACCATGTTTAATAAGTTTATTAAAAGGCCCGTTCTTGCCATTGCCTTATCTGTGTTGATCATTTTCACAGGGTTATTGGCCATTAAATCATCACCGGTAGCGCAGTTCCCTGAAATTGCCCCGCCAAGGGTAACCATTTTTATAGAATTTCCGGGCTCTAATGCAGATGTACTGGTAAAATCAACCCTTACTATCCTGGAACGTGCCATCAATGGTGTACAGGGCATGCAGTATATGTTGTCTGATGCCACCAGTGCCAGTGAAGCGAGTATCGATATCGTTTTTGAACCGGGCACCGACCCTACCCTGGCAGCCGTAAGGGTTAAATCAAGGGTTGACCAGGTAATGACCAATCTTCCGCCACTGGTTCAACGCGAGGGGGTAATCATCTCTCCGTTACAGCCCAGTATGCTGATGTATTTGAACCTGTACAGCAAGAATAAAACGGTGGATGAAAAATTTTTATTCAACTATGCCAATACCTTCATCTTACCCGAACTGCAGCGTATCAAAGGAATGGGCTTTGCCCAGGCCATCGGCAGCCGTTCATTTGCTATCCGTGTATGGTTGAATCCGGAACGGATGCGGGCCTATAATATTTCCGCGGATGAGGTATTAAAAGCGATCGACGAACAAAGTGTACTGGCAAGACCCGGAAGAGTGGGTCTTAGTTCGGGTAAAAAAGCACAATCGCAGGAATATGTTTTTACCTATAAAGGCTGGTATAATAAACCGGAGCAGTATGAGAATATTATTATCAAAGCTACGCCTGATGGAGAAGCGCTGAAACTAAAAGACATTGCGCAGGTTGAAATCGGAAGTGAATTTGTAGATATCTATTCGAATAAAGATGGCCATCCTTCTGCCTCGCTTGTACTGAAACAAAATCCGGGTAGCAATGCCAGTATGGTAATTGACGAAGTAAAGGCAAAATTACAGGAGCTGAAAAAAGATTTCCCGCCGGGAATAGATTATGAGATCAATTACGATGTATCAAAATTCGTAGATGCGTCTATTGAGAAAGTGTTACATACCCTGCTGGAGGCATTTGTACTGGTAGCCATTGTGGTATTCATTTTCCTGGGCGACCTCCGGTCTACCCTCATTCCTATCCTGGCCGTTCCTGTATCGTTGATCGGGGCATTTACCTTAATGAGTTTCTTTGGCATCAGCATCAACCTGATTTCCCTGTTTGCCCTGGTATTGGCCATTGGTGTGGTAGTGGATGATGCGATTGTGGTGGTGGAAGCCGTGCATGTTAAGATGCACGATGAAAATCTTTCGGCTTTTGCAGCCGTGAAAAAAGTGGTGGGCGAAATCAGTGGTGCCATCATTGCCATTACGCTGGTGATGACATCGGTATTTGTGCCGGTGGCCTTTATGCCGGGTCCGGTAGGTGTATTGTACCGTCAGTTCTCACTGACCATGGCCAGTGCCATTTTAATATCCGGTTTTGTGGCACTTACCCTGACTCCTGTATTATGCGCGATCCTGTTAAAAAACACACATAAAACACCGAAAAAGAAATCACCGGTTACACGTTTTATTGATTGGTTTAACAGCAAATTTGAAGGTGCCACCGGTAAGTATATCAAATTACTTTCGCTGATTGTGAACCGGAAAGTGGTTACTTACGGCGTTTTAATCGCTTTTGCATTCGGCATTTTTGGCATCAACAAAATACTTCCTGCCGGATTTATTCCCAATGAAGACCAGGGACAGATCTATGCCATTATTCAAACCCCTCCAGGTACCACGCTGGAACGTACCAATGAAATATCCAGAAAACTGCAGTTGATCGCCAAAGAAGTGGAAGGGGTTTCATCGGTTACTGCACTGGCAGGCTATGAAATTCTGACAGAAGGAAGGGGCTCGAATGCCGGTACCTGTCTGATTAATTTAAAAGACTGGTCTGAGCGCAAAGAATCCGTGAAAGAGATCATCCGGGAGTTAGAGAAAAAGTCAAATGACCTGCCTGCCCATATTGAATATTTTGAACCTCCGGCTGTTCCGGGTTATGGTGCATCGGATGGATTTGCACTGCGTTTATTAGACAAAAGCAGCGATCCGGATTACCAGGAGTTTGACCGGGTAAACAGTGAGTTTTTAGCCGCATTGCAGAAAAGAAAAGAACTGAATGGCCTGTTTGCTTTTTACTCTGCCAAATATCCGCAATATGAAATCCTGGTGGATAATAAACTGGCCATGCAAAAAGGCGTTTCTCTTGGCGATGCAATGGAAAACCTGAACATCATGATCGGCAGTACTTATGAACAGGGGTTTATACGGTTTAACAATTTTTATAAAGTATATACCCAGGCCGGTCCGGAATTCAGGAAACAGCCATCAGATATCCTGAATATGTTCATCAAAAACGATCATGGCGAAATGGTTCCTTATTCCGCTTTTATGACCATCAAAAAAACGCAGGGGCCCAATGAGATTTCCCGTTACAATTTGTATATCTCTTCGCTGATCAACGGTACACCGGCCAAAGGCTATTCTTCTGGCGATGCCATTAAAGCGATCAAAGAAACAGCGGCACAGACCTTACCACGGGGTTATGATATTGCCTGGGAAGGTATTTCATACGATGAAGCCAGAAAAGGAAATGAAGCGCTGTACCTGTTACTGATAGTACTGTTTTTTGTGTATATGATACTGGCCGCGCAATATGAAAGCTTCATTCTTCCGTTTGCCGTATTACTTTCTCTGCCTCCGGGTATATTCGGATCACTCATGCTGTTAAAGGCCATGGGACTCGCAAACGATGTGTATGCGCAGGTGGGGATCATCATGCTGGTGGGATTGCTTGGAAAAAATGCCGTACTGATTGTTGAATATGCCGTTCAGAAACACAACCAGGGGGCCACTATTCTGGCAGCTGCTGTTGAGGGGGCCAAAGCCCGTTTCCGCCCTATTCTAATGACTTCTTTCGCCTTTATTGCGGGTTTGATCCCGCTGGTAATGGCAACAGGTCCGGGTGCCGTTGGTAACCATACCATTGGTGCTTCTGCGTTGGGAGGTATGTTATTCGGAACCATCTTCGGAGTGATCATTGTACCTGGCCTCTACTACATATTCGGCAAACTGCAGGAAGGCCGGAGCCTGATCTGGGACGAGGATAAAAATCCGTTGAGTGAAGATTTTGTAGAAAACCATTCCGACAATGCACTCAGCAAGCAAATCTTAAAATTCATCAAACGAATCAGAAATAAAAAAGATGATAAAGAACAAAATAAATAAGTACAGTCTCTTGATAGTGGTCATCATGTTGATGATGGCCTGTAAAACGCCTGCCATTACAGGTAAACAGGCGAACAGCATCACTCCTGCAGCTTTTAAGCAATCGCAGGATACGGCAAATGTGGCCAATATCAAATGGGCGAGTTATTTTAAAGACCCCTACCTGGTGGCACTCATAGATACGGCCTTACAAAATAACCAGGAACTCAATATTACTTTGCAGGAAATCGAGATCAGCAAAAACGAAGTAATGGCGAGAAAAGGGGAATACCTGCCCTTTCTTAACCTGGGTGCCGGTGCCGCGAGGGTAAAAGAAGGGAAATATACATGGAATGGTTTGTCGGAAGAAGACCTGAAAACAAATCCCGACAAAGCCCCGAAATACTTCGGCGATTTCATGACAGGCGCTAATTTTTCCTGGGAGTTGGATGTGTGGAAGAAATTACACAATGCCAAAAAAGCAGCCGCCATCAGATATCTATCCACCGTTGAAGGAAAGAATTTTCTGGTCACTAATCTTATCGCAGAAATAGCCAGTTCCTACTACGAGTTAATGGGACTTGACAATTTGCTGCTGATTGTGCAGCAAAACATTGAACTGCAAAAAAATGCACTTCAATTAGTGAAGCTGGAGAAAGAAGCAGCCAAGGTTACCCAATTGGCTGTTAACAGATTTGAGGCCCAGTTGCTGAACACACAAAATCTGCAATATGAAATTCAACAGAAAATTGTAGAAGCAGAAAACAAAATCAATTTTTTAACAGGTCGCTATCCAAAACACATCCCCCGGAATACTGCTGATTTCAACAACCTGATCAACGACCCGATTTTTGCAGGGGTGCCCTCACAACTGCTGGCGAACCGTCCTGATATCCGTCAGGCAGAATTAGAACTGGCAGCAGCTAAAGTAGATGTAGCGGTTGCCAAAGCGAATTTCTATCCTTCCGTCAGCCTGAAAGCCGGGCTGGGTTTCCAGGCTTACAACCCATTGTATCTGATCAGACCTGAATCCATTCTGTATAATCTGGGTGGCGAACTGGTGGCACCATTGATTAATAAAAATGCCATTAAGGCCAGTTACTTTACTGCCAATGCCAAACAAATTCAGTCTGTCTATCATTTCGAACAATCTATCCTGAATGCGCACATTGAAGTAGTGAACCAACTTTCCAGAATGGAAAATTTCACGAGGAGTTATGAAACAAAAGCCAGGGAAGTAGACATTCTTACACAATCAGTTGTCATTTCCAATAATCTATTTCGTTCAGCAAGGGCCGATTATATCGAAGTGTTATCTACACAAAGGGAAGCATTGGATTCAAAAATTGAACTGATTGAAATCAAAATGAAACAGTTGGAAGCCAAAGTGAATATTTATAAAGCGTTGGGGGGAGGCTGGAACTAAGTGCTTAAGCTAACCAGGCTTACTGATTGTGGAGGACGCCAGTAGTTCTATAGGCTCACTATCTCTGTGTTACGCTGTTGCTCTGAGAACTCTGTGTTAAAAAAATAGATGCTATTCTGAAATTGAGGTATAGAGTTTTTTTTCAACACAGAGATACAGAGATTAGGAGTTACACAGAGAAAGGAGCTGTTTTTTCCGGCCAGCACGACAATGGGTATAGAACCGGGATCCTTTTGTTGAACCCTATAAGATCTTCCAGGGCCTCGCTAACAAATGAAGATGCCTGCAGTATTTCTGCGCAACAATATCTTTACTATGAGCAGGCAGCCTTAGTTTCCTCCCGACTGCCTGCTCATTATGATAAAAATCCCCCCTCCCCGCTGTTTTTATACAGCAAATGCCTTTCATAAACCCCGAACTTTTTTTCTGTTAATCAGGAGAGCAATTAACTTTGCGGCATGATGTGGCAGAGTTATAATACAGCTACCAAACCCTGGCAGGAAGAAGAACGGGATACGATTACCGAACTGGCTTCTTCGTACCAACTGGTGGTATGGAATGATGAAGTGAATACATTTGAATGGGTAATCGAAACCCTGATCAAGATCTGTGGTCATACCCCGGAGCAGGCAGAACAATGTGCCATGCTCATTCATACCCAGGGCAAATACGCCGTTAAAAAAGGCGACTACGAAACGCTGAAACCCATGTGCGATGCGATTACAGACAGAGGAATAGGGGCAACGATTGAACAAGTTAATTAGAAATTAGCAATTAAAAATTAACAATGCAATACAGGCAATACAGGCCTTACAGTCCAACAATACACAGTTGTCCTCCTTCCATTTTTAATTTTTAATTTTTAATTCCTTATGCCTCTCCACACCCTCTCCTCCACCCTCTGGTTCCCTCCCGTGGAAGATGCAATGGAAGATGGTTTACTGGCCATGGGGGGCGATGTAAGTGTGGATCGGTTATTACTGGCTTACCGGCAAGGGATCTTTCCCTGGTACGATGGTGATATACCACTCTGGTGGAGCCCAGATCCGCGGTTTGTTTTATTTCCCCATAAACTGAAAGTGAGCAAAAGCATGGAACTGCTGATCCGTAAAAAAGCTTTCCGCTTTTCAGTGAATAAAGCTTTTCCGGCTGTGATCCGCAGTTGTAAAGAACTGCAGCGCCCGGGGCAGGATGGCACCTGGATCACCGATGAACTGGAAACATCTTTACTTGAATTACATAAAATGGGGTACGCACATAGTGCAGAAGCCTGGTTAGAACAGGAACTGGTGGGTGGTTTATACGGGATCCGTTTGGGGGAACTGTTTTTTGGCGAGAGCATGTTCAGCAAAACGAGTAATGCCAGCAAGTTTGCTTTTATTCATTTTGTGCAGCAACTGAAAAAAGAACAGGTACACCTGATTGATTGCCAGGTATATACCGCGCACCTCGAAAGCCTGGGGGCAGAAATGATTCCACGTAAAGAATTTATAGCTGTATTGGAAACTTACGGTGCCGAACTGCGGTAACCATACATTTTCTCTACATCGCGTACGATTTTTTCCATATCAACATCCTTGCCGCTGGCATCATAGTGCTGTTTCAGGTTACTGCCGAATAATACGGCCACGGTTTGCCAGAAAGCGGCGCTGATGAATCCTTTGTATTCATCAATGATCTCGTAACAGTTATTGCCCGTTTCGCGGTAGATCAGTTTCATCAGCACTTTTCCCTGGTATACAGACAGGTTGGTAAGTTTATCAGTAAACTCCTTTTTCAATTCTTTCTCCCGCGATTTAATGATGGCTTTCCGCTGTTTGCGGTCAGATACATTCACCAGTCTCGCATTGATCTCGTTCATGATCACACTGGCTCTTTTGGCATAGGGGAATGTAACATACACGGCATTGCGGAGGCGGGTCCAGTCGGCCCAGTAATTGCGCCATTTTTTCGACATCCGTCCCCATACTTCCACAGAAGGCAGGTACCCCCCATACGGAATGGTATCCCCTTCAGGGGTAACATAAGCGTATACCTTTACCGTATCAAATTGTCCATGGGTTTGCGCTGCTGCCTTACCGGCAGAGAACAATCCTGCCAGCAGGCAGGAAAAGAAGATGATATGTGGCAATAAACGCTTCACGTGATTTAAAAATAGACAGATCTGCGCTTATTAATGCTGTCTGAACCCAAAAAGTAACCCCAAAAAATGTTAAGAAACGCGTAAGGCACCTCTACCGGCTGCTTTCACCCGCTGAAAAATAGACATCCCAAAACCGATCACCATCACCACCACTCCCAGCCACAATACATTGATCATGGGGAACTCATATACTTTGAGGGTAATCAGGTCGGTAATGGCTCCGCTTTCTTTTACACCGATTTCCAGTTTGCCGGTATTCTGGTCCAGTACCTTATTGAATTTCAGTACAAGGCTTTGCGACACCACCGAATCGGGTAAACTGCGCAGCTGCATGCCCTGTAAAGCAATACCCGGTGTTACGGGATAACGGCGGCCATCTTTGGAGATCACGGTCATATCCAGGAACAAAGCGGTTTCGCCAGGCAGTATTTTGTCTTTTTGTTCCGGTGGGTTCACACTTACTTTATGCAGGATGATAAAGCCATTCCCGTAGAACAGCGTATCTCCCACTTTGGTTTCGCGGTTGCGGAAAGTGGTGGTATCCTCGCGGTTATTTTCCTGGAAAGAAGTGATGTACACAAAAATATCCTTGTGCCAGTAATGCTGTGCAGCCGGGTTGGCAGAGAAACCCTCACCACCTTTGTTCTGTTTGATCACATCCGGATACAACTGGAATTTCTCTCCCCCGTTTTTAGCAGAGAAATCGATTTCGAAATAACGTTTACGGTCAAGCGGATTAACCGTGTCTTTGGCATAGGTAACCATGAACTTACCCATATCCGTAGGCACCCCTTTGAACAGGGTCAGGTTCTCTGCAGGATCGCCGGCCGCATTGCCTTTGGCCTTGGGATCGCCCTGTAAAGGTGTGATACCTGTTGTGTTCCAGCTCAGCACTGTTTTTTTACTGGAGGAGATCAGGATGCCTACGAGCACCAGTCCAAAACCTACGTGTGCCACAGAAGCACCCGCCGCTTTGATCTTTCCTTTCATGCCCAGCCATACGTAGGCGGCATTGGCTACTACGGCATATACCGCAGCAAAAATGGCCATGTGAATGGCAAAGAGGAAACCGGGACCTTTTTTATCATAATGTACATCACCAAAGAAACTGATGGAAAGACTGATCAGCACCGCGATCAGCGTAGGAATCCATACTTTTTTACCAAAAAAGGCTTTGGGTGTGTCTTTGTATTTGAGGTATTGCGATACAGCGGTTAAGAGGCCGATCACGATCGCCACAAAGATCTGGATCTGGTTATAGGCAAATTCGGCATCTTCCGGCGGGGCAATATTGGTACCAAACAGTTTGTTGAATACCGGTACCGATGTTTTGGCAATGATCACAATACCGGAGAGGAACAATACCAGTGAACCGATAAAGATCCAGAACTCGCGGCTATACGTGTTTTCCTCTTTAACGATAGAAGGGATCTTTTTGTATTCTTTAAAATAAAGAAACAATGCCGGTAACAGGAATACCAGTACAAATAACAGCAACTGTGTATTCATACCCAGATCGGTAAAAGCATGTACGGAAGTATCGCCCAGTATACCGCTACGGGTTAAGAAAGTAGAATATAAAACCAGCACAAAGCTGATGATATAGAAGAAATAAGTAGGTCTGAGCGAATAGCCCGTATTACGGTAGATGAGATTGGTATGCAAACCGGCCACTAAGGTAAGCCAGGGTACCAGCGAAGCATTCTCTACCGGATCCCATGCCCAGTACCCACCAAAAGACAAACTCTCATAAGCCCAGGCGGCTCCCATCATTACCCCCGTACCCAATACAGCTGCTGAAAATGAAGCCCAGGGAAGCGCGGGTTTGATCCACTCATGTTTTCGGGAAAACAAACCGGCCATGGCATAGGCAAAAGGCACAATGGTGGAGGCAAAACCGAGGAAAAGGATCGGCGGGTGTATCACCATCCAGTAATTCTGCAATAAAGTATTCAGGCCCGAGCCGTCTTTGATCAGGGTAAGGTAATCGGCCCGCAGGTTGCCCGTCATTACATCTTTGAAAATCGGTGCCGAATCAAAGAACCCTTCGTTACGGGATAATACAAACGGACTGCTACCCACTTTGTTACCGAAGAAATAGATGCCGAGTACCATGGTAGCGAGGCAGAACTGGGCAAAACTGATCACCATCATCACACCGGCTTCCCATTCTTTGGAACGCCAGATCAGGACCCATCCCAGCACACAATGCCAGAAGCTCCATAACATGAAACTTCCCTCCTGTCCTTCCCAGAAACAGGCCAGCAGGTATTCTACCTGTAAACTCAGATCACTATGGGTGAAAGCATATTTGTATTCGAAGAGATGGTTCGAAATAATGTAATACAGCGTAACAAACATGGATAATACGCTGATGGTTTCTACGAAAAACAGTCCGCGGGAGAGCTTGAGCCAGCTTTGTTTGGCTACCGGATCAGCGGTTCTGAAAGCGAGTGCATAAGTAACGGTAGCCAATAAGGAAACCACCAGGGAGAGTACGGCAAAAAAATGTCCGATCTGGCCCGGCAATAAATGTTCTCCGATATAGTTCATGTAGCGTAGGTTCTGGTAAGGAAAAGCAGTTAAGGGTTGTAACGCAGGAATCAGGAATTGGTCTGAATAGTTTTATTGGCTTTGGGATCATCCTTGTATTTGGAAGGGCATTTCAGCAGGATATCCTTGCACTCAAAATGATCGCCCTGTACCCGTCCTTTCAGTACCAGGCGCTCGCTTTTTTCCATATCGGTGGGTTTGTTATTATGGTACACCACTTTGATATTATTACCCAGTGTATCTACGGCTGTGAAAGTAAGGTAGTTAGGGTTTTTAACGGCATCGTACTCCATCGGCTGCGCCTTGTCCAGTTTCACGATCAGGTTCACGAATTTACCCTCCTTCTCCTTGGCAGAAGCGATGGTTTCATATGTAGTCAGATCCCCCGTATAACTGATCAGCACCACGATGGCAGCCGCAATACAGACAAGGACGATGATGTGCATTTTCTTCATAACGTTCCGTTTATGCTGCAAAAGTAGCCCAAATTGGAATGGCAAAAGCCGATGATTCGCCGGGAAGGATGTTAAAAATCTGTTTTCCTTCACCCGTCTGCAAAAAAACCAGCTTTCGTGGGGGTTTGTGTCAACTTTTGTCCCTGGAACCCTACACAGATTAATCTTACCCGAATTCAGAAAATAGCCACTAAATTTGCGGGCTGTTTGCAATTATAAGATAACACCATGGCCGATTTATCGCAATTTGACCCCAATGGGGTAGGCAATCCCAACAACAATATTTTTGGCCTTCCCTTTACCGAAGAAGATGCCCGTCTGGTGATCCTGCCCGTGCCCTGGGAAGTAACCGTGAGTTATGGCGCCGGTACCGCCCGTGCAGCGGACCATATTTTCAAAGCCAGTAAACAGGTAGACCTGTTTGATGTGGATGGAAATTATGGCTGGAAACAGGGATTTTTTATGCGCGAGGTTGACAGGAAGATCCTCATGAAAAGTGATTACCTGCGCAAAGAAGCCGAACTCTATATCGATTATATCTCCCGTGGAGCATGTGTAGAGAAGAACAAGTTCATGTGCAAAAGCCTGAAAGATATCAATGAAGGCAGCAAAATGATGAACCAGTGGGTATTTGACCAGACCAAAGAGCTGCTTGATAAAGGCAAACTGGTGGCCTTACTGGGTGGAGACCACAGTACTTCTTTCGGTTTCATGCGTTCCTTAGGCGAAAAACATGGCGATTTTGGGGTATTGCAGATAGACGCCCATTGCGACCTGCGCAAATCCTACGAACATTTTGTGTATTCACATGCTTCGGTCATGTATAATGCATTGCAGGAAATCCCTTCCCTCCAAAAACTGGTGCAGGTAGGCATCCGCGATTACGCTGAAGAAGAATGGGACCTGATCTGTAACAGTGATTTTAAAATTGTTTGTTACCAGGATAAACAGATCAAAGAAAGACAATATGAGGGAGAAACCTGGAAGCAGATTGTAGACGAGATTGTGAACCATCTTCCGCAAAAAGTATATCTGAGTATTGATATTGATGGCCTTGACCGGAAATACAGTCCGAATACCGGCACCCCCGTACCCGGCGGTTTTGAAACAGAAGAAGTGTTTTACCTCATTAAAAAAATTACTGCCAGCGGCCGTACGATTATTGGCTTTGATCTGGTGGAGATCGGCGTGGGTCAGACAGACTGGGACAGTAATGTGGGCGCCCGTATCCTCTGGCGTTTGTGTAACCTGCTGGTCAATAATCAATCCTAACTTACCTGCATGAAAGTGTACGACTACATTATAGTACTCCGCAAGCCCAACTATATGCTGGTGGATCTTGTCAGCCGTTTTATGCTGATGATCGCCCTCGCCATTCTGGGTTATACGGTATTCTGGATTCCCTTTACCTGGTTCAGCGCCTACCTGGTTGTACTGATGGCAGGTATTGCCGGCTGGTGGGTCTACTGCACTTTACAGGCCAAAAAGGACCGGATGCCTTTTTACCGCCTGGGACTATTACTCGCCACCATCGGAATGGCTTCCCTTTTTCAGGTACACTGGATCACTTTCCTGTATTTCCTGGCGGCGATCTCTGAAAAACAGGTAAAATTTCCACAGGAGATCGCTTTTGATGCGAACGGGATCGTAGTTAACTCCCTGCCCAAAAAGAACTATTCCTGGCAGGATGTAACCAATGTGGTATTGAAAGACGGCATCCTCACCATTGACCTGAAAAACAACAAACTCATTCAGAAAGAAATAGAATCCAGCGGTTCTGCTGCAGAAGAAGCAGAATTTAACGAGTTTTGCAGGGGCAGGCTTAACGCAGAATGCAGAACGCAGAACGCTTAACGCAGAACCTAAAACGGCTTTCATCCTTACATTTCATACATGGCTATTACACAATCACCCTTCCTGCTGTATTCAGACGGAAAAGGAAATATTTTCGAAGACCCTACCCTCTATGCAGTGGGCCGCGCCGGTTGGGATGCTTTTCCCATTCCTACAGAAGAATGGATAGAACTGCCAGACGGTGGAAACTTATACGAACTACCCGGCAGACGCGGCATTGGCATTGATGTGAAGACCGGTGAGATGCGTTTGTGCGAAAAAGGCTGGGCCGTAGCCGCTTTTATTCCGCCGGCTCACACCGGTCTCTATATTGCCGCCTACGAAACCCTGCCCGATGCACCTACCCTGCCTTTGTTCTGTTATACCGCAGTGGGCTGGCACGATAACAAACACTATGTACCGGCCGTAAGGATCGAAAAAGATATCCGCCAGGAATGTGCGGGTTATGATGATACCAAAATTGACACAGGTGCCCACCAGTTACTGGCCGCTTACCCGGAAAACAGACTGGTAAAACATCTGATGGAAAAATGCTGCATGACCTACCACTGTCCGGCAGCCCGCAATTTTGCGCTGGGCAGATGGGAATGTCCCATACCCACTTCTCCCGCCTGCAATGCCAATTGCATTGGTTGTATCTCTTTTCAGCCCGAAGAAGAAACTATTGTTTCTACCCAGGACCGGCTCACTTTCAAACCCCTGGCAGAAGAGATTGTGGAGTTTACGGTACCGCACCTGATGAACGCACCTTTTCCCATTGTGAGTTTCGGACAGGGATGTGAGGGAGAACCCCTGTTGATGTGGGAAACCATCCGCGAAGCCATTATCGAGATCAGAAAACACACGCCCAAAGGCAGTATCAATATCAACACAAACGGTTCCAAACCCGATGCAGTAAAAACCTTGTGCGAAGCCGGACTGAACAGCATCCGCGTAAGTACCAACTCGGCGAGGAAACATATTTACGAACCCTACTACCGCCCCAATAATTATACATTTGAAGATATTATTGAGAGTCTGAAAGTAGTGAGAAGTTTCGGTGGCTGGACGAGCATTAACTATTTTGTATTTCCGGGTATGACAGATACCGTAGAAGAATACGAGGCTCTGCGCAAACTCATCATTGATACGGACCTCTGTATGATCCAGTGGCGCAATTTCAATATTGATCCCGATTGGTATATGGGCAAGATCGGTGTACACGATACCGGCGAAATGCTGGGTGTAAAACAGCTGATGGATCTGTTGCGGGAAGAGTTCCCGAATCTCCGCTTCGGTTATTTCAATCCATCGATGGAAAGGATCAAGGGTGACTATGAACATGATTTTGCGGGTGGGGATGTTGCTACTTTATAACGCGAATGTCAGGGCTGAAGCCCGATATAGTTAGTTATGCGCTGCCCCCCAGCTTAAAAGCTGGGGTTAATGAAGAACAGAGAATTTTCCGTTTTCTGCATCAGGGAATTTCATTAGCGATCATGCACTAAGCTCCAAAACAACCCACAACCCCAGCTTGAAAGCTGGGGATCACAACACCTAATTGATTCCCGGGCTTCAGCCCTGACTGAATCCATAAGCATTCAGCTGTCCATCGAATACTACTGCAGTTCCGCAATCAATCTATAACCCCAGCTTTCAAGCTGGGAATCACAACACTCCAATTGATTCCCGGGCTTTAGCCCTGACTAAATCCATACGCGTTCAGTTGTCCATCGAATACTACTAGCAGTTCCGCAATCAATCCATAACCCCAGCTTTCAAGCTGTGGATCACAACACCTAATTGATTCCCGGGCTTCAGCCCTGACTGAATCCATACGCATTCAACTGTCCATCGAATACTACTAGCAGTTCCGCAATCAATCCATAACCCCAGCTTTCAAGCTGGGGATCACAACACTCCAATTGATTCCCGGGCTTCAGCCCTGACTAAATCCATACGCATTCAGCTTTCTATCGAATGCCACAAGCAACACCTGAACATTCCATAACCCCAGCTTTCAAGCTGGGGATCACAACACTCCAATTGATTCCCGGGCTTCAGCCCTGACTGAATCCATAAGCACTCAGCTGTCCATCGAATACCACAAGCAACACCTGAACATTCCATAACCCCAGCTTTCAAGCTGGGGTTCACAACACACCAATTGATTCCCGGGCTTCAGCCCTGACTAAATCCATACACATTCAGCTTTCTATCGAATGCCACAAGCAACACCTGAACATTCCATAACCCCAGCTTTCAAGCTGGGGTTCACAACACACCAATTGATTCCCGGGCTTCAGCCCTGACTGAATCCATACGCGTTCAGTTGTCCATCGAATACTACTAGCAGTTCCGCAATCAATCCATAACCCCAGCTTTCAAGCTGGGGATCACAACACCTAATTGATTCCCGGGCTTCAGCCCTGACTGAATCCATACGCATTCAACTATCCATCGAATACTACTAGCAGTTCCGCAATCAATCTATAACCCCAGCTTTCAAGCTGGGGATCACAACACTCCAATTGATTCCCGGGCTTCAGCCCTGACTGAATCCATAAGCATTCAGCTGTCCATCGAATGCCACAAGCAACACCAGAACATGCTATAACCCCAGCTTTCAAGCTGGGGTTCACAACACACCAATTGATTCGCGGGCTTCAGCCCTGACTGAATCCATAAGCATTCAGCTGTCCATCGAATACTACTGCAGTTCCGCAATCAATCTATAACCCCAGCTTTCAAGCTGGGGATCACAACACACCAATTGATTCCCGGGCTTCAGCCCTGACTGAATCCATACGCGTTCAGCTGTCCATCGAATACTACTAGCAGTTCCGCAATCAATCCATAACCCCAGCTTTCAAGCTGGGGATCACAACACCTAATTGATTCCCGGGCTTCAGCCCTGACTGAATCCATACGCGTTCAGCTGTCCATCGAATACTACTGCAGTTCCGCAATCAATCCATAACCCCAGCTTTCAAGCTGGGGATCACAACACCTAATTGATCCCCGGGCTTCAGCCCTGACTGAATCCATAAGCATTCAGCTGTCCATCGAATACTACTGTAGTTCCGCAATCAATCTATAACCCCAGCTTTCAAGCTGGGGATCACAACACCCACTTGATTCCCGGGCTTCAGCCCTGACTGAATCCATAAGCATTCAGCTGTCCATCGAATACTACTGTAGTTCCGCAATCAATCTATAACCCCAGCTTTCAAGCTGGGGATCACAACACCCACTTGATTCCCGGGCTTCAGCCCTGACTGAATCCATAAGCGCTCAGAAAGCGAATATATTCAGCTTCGAAACTACAAGCCCGATGATGCTCTTCCTGATTTCGGATATAGTTTCTGACAATATTGAGCTTATCTAAGCTGACTGATGCAGCGAAATATTCATCCGCCCACTCGAGCCTGGTTTCCAGGATACCATTTTTATTTATCCAGTGTGCCGCTTCCCCTTTGATCATCTGCAATTGTTTGGCTACGGTCCAATCCGAACGCAAAGCCATCAGACAGTGCAGGTGATCAAGATATCCGTTAACGATATCAATATAAAATCCTTTCTCAGCAGCATTCTGTTTGATATGTTCGCAGATCAATTCTCTTTTACCGGCTACAAGTATTCTTTCCCTGTTTTTGGTTGCCCAAACCGTATGTAGCCAGACAGATACATGTGCCATACTTTTTTTTCCGAAAATTATTTATCCGGGCCGGGATTAAATAGCGTATTTACCGCAATAGTTTTAGCTATTTTGCACCTGTAACACATGACAACCATACCCCAACCCCATTCTGCAAGAGACACTTATATCGGCATACTACTGGCAGTGCTGGCTGCGATCATCTGGTCGGGGAATTTTGTGGTGGCCAGGGGCGTTAGTGAGCAGATAGGCCCCGTGAGCCTGGCATTCTGCAGATGGCTTACTGCCACTCTTTTATTAGCGCCATTTGCCTGGAAGAGATTCCGTTCAGAAAAGGAAACCGTAAAAGCAAATGCCCGTTACCTCTTCTGGGTGGCATTGACGGGTATCACTATTTTTAATACCTGTGTGTATGTTGCCGGACATTATACTACCGCCATCAATATGGCATTAATCGGCACTACGTCTTCTCCCATTTTTGCTACGGTGCTGGCAGCTGTTTTTCTGAAAGACAGGCCCGGCATTCTCCGCATCACCGGTATGGCCATTTGCTTATCAGGCATTATATTATTGCTCTCGCGCGGCAGTTGGGAAGTATTGGCTGCTTTTCATTTTTCTACAGGCGATCTCTGGGTATTAACCGGCGCTTTTGCTTTTGCAGTATACAGCACACTGGTAAGAAAGAAACCGGCTACCCTTTCTTCCATCAACTTTTTATTTGTGGTGTTTGCAGCGGGGACAGCTATGCTGTTGCCTTTTTTTATAGCAGAACTGATACTGGCCAAACCGGCGCAATGGAGTGTTTCTTTATGGGCGGTGATACTGTATCTCGGAGCTGGTGCCTCGGTTACGGCTTTTCTGTGCTGGAACCTATCCATTCAAAAGATAGGTGCGGGCAGAACCGTTTTATTCGGCAACCTGATACCGGTATTCAGTGTGCTGGAAGCTGTTTGGTTACTGGGTGAGCGGATTAACCGGATCCATATCATCAGTGGCATACTGGTGATCACCGGACTGGTACTCGCCAATACAGTCAGAAAAAATAAAACACCCGAATAGTACATTTCTTATTTTGCCTCACAGATGGATACAGTTACCCTCATTTTACTTTGCTTTTTTGCCTTCTCTGCCGGATTTGTGGATGCCATTGTAGGTGGTGGTGGTCTGATACAGACACCGGCTGCACTGATCCTGCTGCCACAGTTTCCGGTGGCAACCGTAATCGGATCTTTAAAGATTCCCTCTTTCACCGGTACCGCTTTTGCCACGGTTCAGTATTTGCGGAAAGTATCTATTAACTGGACCATGGCCGCTGTGATGTGTGTGATTGCTTTTGCAGCCGCTTTTGCGGGTTCTGAAGTGTTAACGATGGTGAGCAACCGCTATATGAAACCCGTCATTTTTGTGGTACTGATCGGCGTGGCCATTTATACCTATACCAAAAAGAATTTCGGTCAGCATACCCAGAAAGATCATTCCTCCCGGCGCGAATGGTTCTATGCCATCCTGATCAGTCTCTGTATTGGTTTTTATGATGGTTTTATCGGTCCGGGTGCAGGCAGTTTCCTGGTACTGGCATTTATCACTTTACTTGGATTCGATTTCCTGCACGCCAGCGCTAATGCCAAACTGATCAACCTTGCTACCAACCTGGGATCCATTTCCTTATTTCTCCTCAAAGGCATTATACTCTGGCAGATCGCCATTCCCATGGCTATCTGCAATGGCATCGGCGGTATTGTAGGTGCCCGTTTAGCCATTGCCCGAGGCAATCGTTTCATCCGGGTTTTCTTCCTCCTCATCATCACCGCCACCCTACTCCGTTTCGGCTATGACGCTTTCTGGAGATAGATGCGCTGAAAGCTTATGATGTTTCGCTAAAGAATCCCCCCCTCCTCCCAAAACAGACTATCCTTCAATACTTATTTACCTATCTACTTATTTACCTATTTACGAACCAGAACCGGAACCTTAACCTTTCTTTATACCCCAAAAGTGGATTACCCTCCGCTTAAACAGGTAATTTTCAACATCGGATATAACCCAGACCGATACCTGTACATTTGATATGAGCAATTATCCATCCATGGCAGCTTCCTTCGAAAAAGAAAAGAATCTAAAAGCATCCGCTTACACAGCCATGATCTGTGTTTTGGTGTTTCTGGTGTTTTTCTTTCTGCAGTGGACATTACCACAGATTCCACCACCCGATTTTGGAGAAGGGATTGAAGTTAATCTGGGTAACAGTGAAACCGGACTGGGCGATATAGCGCCACAGATTCCCGGGGAGCCTTCTGTAACGGAAGACAGCAAAACGGCCCCTCCCAGATCGGCACAATCACCCAGCAATCAGCCCAGGATCAATACAGATGAATATGCCGATGGCGATGCACCTGCAGTGAACAAAACCAACAAACCTGCTGATAAGCCACTTAGTACTCCACCCACAAACGTTAAAAAGACCAATCCAACAGCTGTTACCAATCCTACACCGGCACCACCCAAACCCAAAGCCTTGTTTAAAGGAGGCACCAGTACCACAACCAGCGGTAACCGGGCCGATAGTTACAATGGCGTAAGGAACCAGGGAATTGCAGGAGGTAAGGGAGACCAGGGTAACCCGAACGGCAACCCAAATTCAGACAGCTACAAGGGAAATGCGGCCAGTGGCAATGGCGGATCAGGTGGTTCGGGGGGAGTAAGCATCCGTAGCGGATTGGACGGGCGCAGAATTACCCGATTACCCTCTTTTGAAGATGAATTTAATGAAAATGCCAAAGTAGCGGTAGATATCACCGTTGATAAAGCCGGTAACGTGATCATGGCCATTGTAAACCCACGAGGTACCACTACTACCAATACCAATATCCGCAATATTGCCCTGCGGAAAGCCAGGGGGCTGAAACTGAATAGCGGCGCTGCCGAGCAACAAACCGGCACATTGGTCTTCAATTTCAAATTACGCGGTTAATTATTGTTGCATATTTGCAGCAGCATATGACTTACCAGGAAACCTTACAATATCTGTTTACCCGACTGCCCATGTTCAGCCGGATGGGTGCGGCCGCTTTTAAAAAAGACCTCACCAATACCATCCGCCTCTGCGAAGCACTGGGCAATCCGCAATTACAGTGCAAAACCATCCATATTGCCGGCACCAATGGCAAGGGCTCTACCAGCCATATGCTGGCCGCCATATTGCAAACAGCGGGGTATAAAACAGGATTATACACATCGCCCCACCTAAAAGATTTCAGGGAAAGGATCAAAATTAACGGCGTAGTTTGTGATGAGGATTTTGTGGTTGATTTTACTCAGCGCATACAGCCACTCATTAATGAGATAGAACCCTCTTTCTTTGAGATCACAGTAGCGATGGCATTTGATTATTTTGCCAAACAGCAGGTAGATATTGCCATCATAGAAGTAGGCCTGGGCGGCAGGTTGGATAGTACCAATATTATCACCCCCGAATTAAGTGTGATCACCAATATAGGCTGGGATCATATGAACCTGCTGGGAGATACACTGGAAGAAATTGCGGCCGAAAAAGCAGGCATCATCAAAAAAGGGATCCCGGTAGTGATTGGCGAAGTGATACCGGAAACAAGGCCCGTGTTCGATCTGAAAGCAGTCAGCTCTCCTATCACGTATGCACAGGAAAAAAGATGGATGATCGGCTGGGAATACGAACATCATTTATTGAAAGTATCCATTGTGGATAAAGCCAGCAATGCGCATACCCACTATGAACTGGACCTGCCCGGTATTTACCAGACCAAAAACCTGCTCACGGTGCTGGAAGCTGCACACCAGTTACAATTACAGGGCTGGAAAACAGATACAGCCATTATACAGAAAGCTTTGCCGCATGTAAAAAAGCTCACGGGTTTACATGGCAGGTGGGAACTGGTGCACCAGCATCCTACCGTAATCCTGGATGTGGGTCATAATGTAGATGGCATGCGGCAGATCAGCCGGCAACTGGAACTCACCAATTACGATTACCTGCACGTGGTAATCGGTATGGTGAAAGACAAAGAGATTGATGCCGTGTTGGCTTTATTACCCAAAGAAGCTACCTATTATTTTACGCAGGCACAGATTCCCCGTGCATTGGATGCTACCCAGTTGCAACAGCAGGCAGCTGCTTTTGAACTGGAGGGAAGCACATACCCCGAGGTAAACAAAGCTGTAAAAGAAGCCATGGCAAATGCTGAAAAAAATGACCTGGTACTGGTTTGCGGAAGTGTGTTTTTAGTGGGAGAAGTGAACCTGTAGCCCTCAGGTAAATTTCATCCATCCTAATTGCAGCATGGCGGCATACATAGGCCCCGCCTGTACACCATGGTGCATCTGGTTGCCCAATACGAATTCGATGATCTCTTCTTTGGAAAAAGAGACAATATCTAAATCCTCAAACAGATCCGGATTGGTGGAAACAGTGGGCACTGCATTACGTACGAGGAAAAAATAGGCGGTATTGTTATTCACAGCCGGATTGGGAGATAGCTTCATCAGAAATTCAATATCATCAGAAGTGTAACCCGTTTCCTCTTCCATCTCTCTTTTGGCAGCCTGTTTCGGGTCTTCATTTTTCTCGATCACACCACCCGGTAATTCATAGGTTGCCTGATCAATCGGATAACGGTACTGACGTACCAGGATCACCCTTTCATCTTTGGTAACCAGAATCACATTACACCAATCCGGCAACTCCACGATATAATAAGGCTCTATGATTCTGCCATCCGGAAACTGACAGCTATCGGCTCGGGCGCGGAACCACCTGTCGTCATAAATATATTTCGACGACAAGGTTTTCCAACGCAGATCCCTGAGCGATTCTCTTTCCGATGCTTTGAATTCTTTGGCCATTACCAGTTATTACATTCGCGTAAAGAAGTGATATGCGCCGTATGGTGTTTACCATGCCAGGCATACAGGCCCAGTAAAAACCAGAGACTCATCTGCCGGCCATGTTCGGGATGTACTACGGTACGGTTCCAGTCTGCCTCTTTCAGATCTTTAATAGCGGTATACCAGCGCTGGTGTAAGGCATGTAATAAAGTGATGGAGATATTCACCGGCAATTGGTTATCCGGCTGTTCTGCCCATAATTTCTCTTCGTAGGGTTTGATGGTAGGGTTCTCTTCCGTTACGCCCAGTTTGAAACGTATATAGGCATTCATATGGCTGTCTGCCACATGATGCACCAACTGCTGCACCGTCCAGCCACCATCGCGGTAAGGGGTTTCCAGTTGCGCGGCATCCAGGTTCAGCAATGATCTTTCCAGCTCTTCCGGAAGAAATTTAATATCCAGTAACCACTTTTCTTTCTGTGCCTCCGAAAAAGGCTGTGGTTCATATTTGCCGATGGGGTAACGCGGATCCATTGTCATATCAATAGCAGATTTGAAAAATTATTCGTCAAAGTATCTTATGTCTTTTTCTATGCACGGTTCAGTCATCTCTCAACGCCTTTCCGGTTAAGTGAATAAACACGTCTTCCAGATTAGCCTGCTTCACTTCTTTGCGTTTTTCGAAACCGGACTCCACCAGTTCATCGATCAGTTTATCAGGTGTGTTGATAGCGATGATCTTTCCGCTGTCAATAATGGCTACCCTGTCGCACAAAACTTCTGCTTCATCCATATAATGTGTGGTAATGATCACCGTTGTTCCCTTTGCACGGATCTCGCGGATCAGGTCCCAGAGATTTCTCCTGGCCTGCGGATCCAGTCCGGTAGTGGGCTCGTCCAGAAAAATGATCCTGGGCCGGTTGATCAGTGTGGTGGCAATCGAGAATCGCTGTTTCTGTCCGCCACTGAGTTCTTTGTATTTGGCTTTGGCTTTATCGCGCAGATTTACGCTGTCCAGCAAAACCAGGGGATCCACTTCTTCATCATACAGTCCCGCAAATAATACGATCAGTTCTGTCAGATTCAAACTCGGATAATAACCCGATGTCTGCAGCTGCACCCCGATAATTTTTTTGATATCGTTGGGTGAAGTATCCAGGTTCCATCCATCCACCAACACTTCTCCGCTGGTTTTTGCACGAAGGGTTTCCATGATCTCCAGGGTAGTTGATTTACCCGCACCATTCGGTCCCAGCAGTCCGAAGATCTCTCCTTCCTGCACTGAGAAACTGATGCCTTTCACGGCTTCAAAATCGCCGTATTTTTTGTGGAGGCTTTTGACTTCTATAATCGTTTTAGCCATATGTCAGAATTGATACACCAGTCCCACCGAGCGGTTGGCCACTCCCATTCCCAATGAAACCTGGTTATTTCTTTGATTGAATAAAATTACGGCCATTTGCAGGTTCCGTTGTCCCATCAGGGTTAAATAACCTCCTGTCAGGGTCATGGCAAAGCCGCCACCGATCAGTCCCCAGGCCAGTCCTTTGTTATCGCTGCGCGATAATTGTCCGAGTCCTACAATCGTTCCGATGGTCCCGATCAATCCCAACACCTGGCCGGTTACTTTGTTGGACTGGTGTTTTTCCAATAACCGGATCAGTTTCTGATCACGTGTGCGATAGAACAATGACGAAAACTGTTTACTGCCACTGAACAAAGTATCGTGATAAATAATACTATTGGGTTTAACGGCCACCACATAATTCATGCCCCTGGTATCCAGCCGCTGCTGGGCCAATGATGGCAGGGCGCCCAATACTACCAGTAACAAGAGTATATACTTTCTTTTCATCACACTTGCTTAAATGCCCATAAAGGTATTCAGTTCCTCCATCATTTTGCGGCTTCCTATGAAGAGCGGTGTTCGCTGGTGTAATTCGGCAGGTTCTACATCCAGTATCCGTTGTTTGCCATTGGTAGCTACACCACCAGCTACTTCTACAATAAAGGCAAAGGGATTGGCTTCGTATAAAAGTCGGAGTTTACCCTTGGGTTTGTCCAGCGTACCTGGATACATAAAAATGCCTCCCTTGATCAGGTTACGGTGCACATCTGCCACCATACTGCCGATATAGCGCTGGGTATAGGGCCCGCCATTCTCTTTGGTTTTGCGCTGGCAGCCGTCGATGTATTTCCGCACAGGTTCTTCGTACTGGAAGAAATTTCCATGGTTCACAGAATAGAATTTGCCGGTATCCGGACATTTGATATTGGGATGGCTGAGTGAAAATTCGCCAATGGAAGGATCCAGTGTAAATCCATTCACCCCACGGCGGGTGGCATATACCAGCATGGTACTGGAACCATATACCACATAACCGGCAGCCACCTGTTTATTACCGGGTTGTAAAAAATCTTCTTTGCGGCAGGGTTTGCCCAGTTCACTTACCCGGCGGTACACACTGAAAATGGTACCGATCGATACATTCACATCAATATTACCGCTGCCATCCAGCGGATCAAACAAAACCACATATTTGCTGTTATTACTCACTTCATCATCAAACACCACAAAATCGTCCATCTCTTCACTGCCAATACCCGCACAGCTGATGCCATGTTTTAATACACCCATGAACTGGTTATTGGCAAAAATGTCGAGTTTTTTTACATCTTCGCCTTGCACATTAATACTGCCCGCATCGCCGAGAATATCTACCAGGCCGGCTTTGTTCACTTCTACATTCACGCGTTTGGCTGCGAGGGCCAGATCGCGCAGGAGGCGACTTAACTCGCCGGTAGCGGTGGGAAATTGTCTTAATTGGGTTAGGGTAAATTCATCCAGAGTGAGAATATTCCTGTTTACATTCATTCGGCAATCATTTGGATAAAGTTAGGGTGCGGCCCGATATCTGTTTGATAAATTTTACGAATGAACCATGTATGCGTTACACAATACAACAGCTTATTTGCGGTAAAAGATCTGCGTAAAAAACAGAATGCCTTTGGCATCTTTATACACGCCGATACCGGTGAAAGCGTAATCTCCTTCTATGTTTTTTTTATGTCCCGGACTGTTTAACCACCCCTTTACCACTTCCTGCGCAGTTAGTTTACCATACGCCACATTTTCTGCCGAAGCGGAGATCCAGCCGGTATTCTTTTTGATTACATCCATCCGCTGTGCAAAACCATCGTGCCCGAAACCGGTTTTGCGTTTGGCCATATTGCGGCTATGCTGCGTGGCCTGTTGCGAAGCCAAGGCCTGTAATACCAGTGGCTGTTTTCCCAGCTGGCGCCGGTGTTGGTTCACATAACGCAGGATAGAACTCTCCATATTCTTAGAACTTACTTCCTCCTCGGCAGGCAAACCGGCGTTATGGGGAGCTGTGGCTGGGCTGCAGGACAGGAAACCTACCCAAAGCGCCAGTAAGCTGATCCTTTGTATCCAGGCAAAATTTTTCATGGTATCGATTTACCGCATAGTGGCAACAACCATACCAGTTTAACCGGCTGCCAAAGTCTTAACAGGTGTGAGCCTGAGTGCATATTTAACCTAGTTTTGCCAGCATCAACCAAAGTAAGGGCAGGAATGAAAGTATTTAAATTCGGCGGCGCCAGTGTTAACAGCGTAGAAAGGATCCAGAACCTGGCAGGCATTGTAAAAAAATATGAGTCGGAACCACTGGTGATCATTATTTCGGCCATGGGTAAAACCACCAATGGACTGGAAAAAGTAGCAGAAGCTTTTTTTGGGGGTAACAAAGCCGAAGCCCTGCAGTTATTTGATGCGGTAAAACAATACCATATCAATATTTCCAAATACCTGCTGGTAACACATTTCAACGCCTGTCTTTCCCAGCTCACCGATTTTTTTACCGAAGTGGAATGGTTGCTGCACGATAAACCTGTGCGGGAATATGATTACTATTACGACCAGGTAGTATGTGTGGGTGAATTATTAAGCACAGCCATCATCAGCCATTACCTGAACGAATCCGGCATCAGCAACGAATGGCTGGATGTTCGCGATATGGTACGCACAGACAATACTTTCCGCGACGCCTCTATTAACTGGGAAGTAACGACAGACAGGATCACCGCTACGGTGGAGAAAAAAGGCATTTACCTGACACAGGGTTTTATCGGTTGTACCAATGATAATGAAAGCACCACGCTGGGCCGCGAAGGAAGCGATTTTACCGCCGCCATCTTCGCCAATATTCTGGATGCCGAAAGCCTTACCATCTGGAAAGATGTAGAAGGTGTGATGAATGCCGACCCCAAACGTTTTCCGGAAGCACAGTTACTGTCTGAACTGAATTTTACCGAAGTGATTGAAATGGCTTACTACGGCGCGCAGGTGATTCACCCTAAAACCATCAAACCCTTACAGAACAAAGGCATTCCTTTACTGGTAAAATGTTTTCTTGATCCGGATCTGCCCGGCACCCTCATCCATAAAAAAAGCAGCAAAGGATTACCACCCATTATTGTTGTGAAAGAAAACCAGGTATTGCTCCATCTCAGCAGCCAGGATTTTTCTTTCGTGGGCGAAGAACCGATGAGCCAGCTCTATGCCTTACTGGCCAAACATAAAACCCGTCCTAACCTGATACAGACCGGTGCCATTAACGTACAATTATGCATGGATTACCGCGCGGAAAAAATAGAACACCTCGCCGCGGCCGCTTCTTCCCTGTTTGATGTGCAGGTAGAAAAAGAATTGACACTACTTACTATCCGGCATTACACAGCCGAAACTTTTGAAACACTCACTAAAGGAAAAGAAATCGTATTAACACAACGTACAAAAGAAACGGTACAGGTGTTGTATAGACAATGAGTGAAGAATGTTTTACAAAGGAATGTACTCTCCTTTTTTATTCACGGAGATAAGCGGGATTTTTTTGTTTTGTTCAAAGTAATCAAAGACTTCTTTCAAGCGGTTGGAAAAGTTTTGGTAACCGGGGTCGTCTTTGCTGGCGCGGGATAGGTATTCGCGGCTTTTTTCTACATTATAGCGAACCGGGAAAATATGAACGGGGATAAAATCCTGGCCCTGGTCGTGGGCATAACTGGCCAGCAGGTACAGTTCTTCTATCTGGTTGTTCTGAATGGGAATGCAACCTACGGTTACACAACTTCCATGAATAAAAATATCGTTACCGGGCTTCAGCGAATCGCTTAATAACTGATCGGAGGCATTGGGATAATTCAGTCCGAGCGATAAATGGTACGTGCTTTTGGGATTAAACTCATTGATATAATAAAAACCCTCGGGCACCTGGTAATCGCCCTCGATCCGTTTGGGGCCCAGCGCACCGGATAAAGCACAAACCTTATACGTCTTGAATAATTTATATGGCTCGTTTTTCTGGTTACGCACCCAAACCTCGAGCTGGCTATCGTATTTAAAACTCCGTACGTAGATCTGTTTAATAGGCCATGAAATATGCATGGCCGCCAATTGCTTCTTCAGGGAATCTTCTTTCAGCTTCATGGCATTCACCACTTTCGGGAACTGCAGTTGAGAGGCCAGAAATGATTTCTGTGCCCCGGCCCGGCTGCCGATCGCCATCAAAAAAAGAAGTCCTGCTACACGCTTCATGGTTTCAAAAATAAGGAATGTAAAAATACCGCTATCGGGCCAACGCAATAATTAACGTTTCTACCGGACAAAAAATTGTCCATCGCACAGCGCCATGGGCCCTGCACGATGGACATATATGATGAAACTTTATAAGTTACCTCTTGCATCCTGCTCTCGTTCAATTGCTTCAAACAAGGCTTTAAAATTGCCCTTCCCAAAGCTTTTGGCGCCTTTGCGCTGAATGATCTCGAAAAACAGGGTGGGCCTGTCTTCTACCGGTTTGGTGAAGATCTGGAGAAGATATCCTTCATCGTCCCTGTCAACGAGGATGCCCAACTCTTCTAAGGGGCGCAGGTCTTCGTCGATCTCTCCAACCCTGTCTAACAAGTCTGCATAATAAGAACTGGGCACTTTCAGAAACTCCACCCCTCTGTTCTGCAATTCCGTTACGGTTTTAACAATATTGTTGGTGGCCAGTGCCACGTGCTGGCAACCTTCGCCGTCATAGTAATCGAGGTATTCCTCTACCTGTGATTTCTTTTTGCCTTCGGCCGGTTCATTGATGGGGAATTTCACAAAACCGTTGCCATTACTCATCACTTTACTCATCAGGGCCGAGTATTCGGTAGAGATATCATTATCGTCGAAACTGAGGATATTCCGGAAGCCCATCACTTCTTCATAAAACTTTACCCAGGGGTTCATCTGGTTCCAGCCCACATTGCCCACGCAATGGTCTACATAAAGCAAACCGGTATCTGTGGGATTATATACCGTTTCCCATTTGCGGAAACCGGGCATGAATACTCCCTTGTAATTTTTTCTCTCTACAAATACATGCACCGTATCACCGTAAGTGTGAATGCCGCTCAACACCACTTCCCCATCTGCATCGGTCAGGGTTTCCGGCTCCAGGTAACTTTTGCCGCCGCGGGATGTGGTTTGTTGCCATGCATCGGTAGCATCTTCTACTTTCAGTGCCAGTACTTTTACCCCATCTCCATGTTTGTAAATATGATCGGCCATCGGGTTCTGGCTGCGCAAAGGGGTGGTAAACATAAACGTGAGTTTGTGCTGGCGCACCACATAACTCACCCTGTCTTTAATGCCCGTTTCCGGCCCGGCATAAGCCAGACTCTGAAAACCAAAAGCCGTTTTATAAAAATGAGCCGCCTGTTTGGCATTGCCCACATAAAATTCAACATAATCTGTTCCCTGTAAAGGAAGAAAATCGGTGATAGCCGGTTGTGCAGTAGTAGCAGATACAACTGTTTCCATAAAATGTAAATAAGTAATGGTTGATGAAATGGTAAGTACTCAATCCCGCCCCGCGGTATGCGTTTAGCGTTAGGCGTTCAGCATAAAGCGTTTAGCCCAGAGCATCCATGGCCAGTGCCTCCATCAGCAGGCAATAGCAGAAGCGTTTATCGCTGAAGATCTTATGTGGATAGTCGGGTATCATCGGGACAAATCTATAGAAAAGTTAGGAGTCTGGAGTTAGGAGTTGGGAGTTGAGGAAATGTAAAAAATACTCCAGACTACAGACTCCTTACCTATCTTCGTTTCATATTCAACTTTTATGAAAATAGGTATCCTGGGAGGTGGTCAGTTAGGGCGTATGCTGTTACAGGCAGCAGGTAATTATGTGGTTGAAACACATGTACTTGAGAATGATGCTAACTGTCCGGCCGCACATCTTTGCCATCATTTTACCAAAGGTGATATTACGGATTTTGATACGGTGTACGCATTTGGGAAAGGACTGGATGCCATCACCATCGAGATCGAATCGGTGAATGTGGATGCCCTGGAGAAACTGGAAGCTGAGGGAGTGAAAGTAATTCCCAAACCCTCTGCTATCCGGACCATTAAAAACAAAGTAACCCAGAAAGAATTCTATAAAGAACACGAGATTCCCACTTCTGCTTTCGTGATCACCCATAACCGCACCGAACTGGAACAGCAGGCCGCTTTTTTACCGGCCGTACACAAAATCGGGCAAGGTGGGTATGATGGAAAAGGGGTAACCATCCTGGAATCGGAGAAAGACCTGGGCAACGGATTTGATACCCCTTCGGTGCTTGAGAAAAAAGTAGCCATCAAAAAAGAGATCGCAATCATTGTGGCCATGAGTACGACCGGCGAAACCGTGATCTACCCTCCTGCCGAAATGATCTTTGACCCAGTATGGAACCTGCTGGATTACCAGCTGAGTCCGGCTCAGTTACCCGAGAAAACCCTCTGGCGCGCCGAAGCCATCGCCTCACGTGTGGTAAAAGAGCTGAAAAGTCCGGGCCTCTTTGCCATTGAATTATTCATTGATAAAAACGATGAAGTACTGGTGAACGAAACTGCTCCACGGGTGCATAACAGCGGTCACCATACCATCGAAGCCAACTATTCCAGCCAGTATGATATGCTGTTACGTATACTGCTCGGTTTTCCGTTGGGTAATACAGATCCCATCCTGCCCTCGGCTATTGTAAACATACTGGGTGCCGAAGGTTATTCCGGAACCGCTACCTACGAAGGGTTAAACGAAGTAATGGCCATGGATAATGTGTTTGTACACCTCTACGGTAAAACACAGACCAAACCCGGCCGTAAAATGGGACATGTAACCATCCTGCACAAAGACTACCAGGACCTCACTTACAAAGCCAACAAGATCAAACACCTGCTGAAAGTGATTGCCTAAGTATGGCGGGTCTTTTTCACCATCAGCGGTTTCAGAAAGCCGATCCCGATCAGACTCTTGGTTTGCAAACCCGGTGATTGTTTGTTGGGACCAAACAGGCGGATATCATCATCATAGATCAGATCCAGGCTGTAGGTGGCAGAGAAAAATTTATTGATCTTAAAAGAGAACAGGTTGGTCATGAAAATATCCACGTTCTCCGGTTTGTTCTGGTAATTGGAGAAAAGGTCCATCCTTCCCTTATAATTGATGTTTTTGGCAATCGCATTGTTATAGTTAACCGTAGCAAAAGTACCCACTTCATTAATGGAATTTTTACCCGCAGGTATCCCGTAGCCTCCTTTCTGCGCCAGGCGATCGTTGGTAACAAAAGTAGAACGTGAGGTAAGTGGCGAAATGAAGACAGACATATTCGGTGTGGCCTTATAATCAAATCCCACCGAAAGAATGAAATATGCCGGCGATAAAAAAGAAGATGCAAAAGTTCCCACATTATTGGAATAGGTATACCCGTCAAACAACTGCGAACGGAAGTTGAACAGGGTGGAAAGATACCACTTACCGAGGGTATCCATTTTATAACCATACTTACTCAGGTAATCAAAACGGTCGTCGTTTTTGCGGCTGCCCTGGCTGGTGGACTGGATAAAACCCAGGTTCATATCAATGTTATTGTCCCAGGAATGCCTGTCCTTTTTGTAGAAGAAAAAATAGTTGAAATAGCCGTTAACGGTCAACGAAAAATTATCGCCACCGGCAGCCCAGTTGCTGAGCGAGCCCTGTGCCAGGTTAAAACTTAAGAGTCCACCTCTTTTCCAGTTCCAGGTACTGGTATCTGCTTCTTTTTTAATGGTGCGGGAGGTCTCACTTCTCAGCTTGTTTAGTACAATATCCTGGCTATAAGCGGTATAGAAAAAGCACAAACAGAGGAAAAGAGCGGGGGCTTTCTTCATCAAAATGATATTTTGCTCGCAAATCTATGGGATATGAACAATTTTAACGACAGGAATGCTGACAATCTGGCATTAAACAGCGCATTTTATGTATTTTTACACACTTAAAACAGAACAGAATGGAAATATTGGAATTAGCAGGCAAAGCACACGATGAGAGTCGCCAGGGCGAAGCCTATAATCCGATTGTGAATGGTTCGGGTACTTATCAAAAGCATTTTTACATAGAAAGCTATGGTTGCGCTATGAACTTTGCCGACAGCGAAGTGGTGGCTTCCATCCTGCAGGCCGAAGGTTTTGGCGCTACCCGTAACCAGGAAGAAGCCGACCTGATCCTCATTAATACCTGCTCTATCCGCGAAAAAGCCGAACAGACCGTCAGAAAAAGACTTACTGAGTTTCGCTCACTCAAAAAGAAAAAACCGGGTATGCTGGTTGGTGTTTTGGGTTGTATGGCGGAGCGTTTGAAATCGAAATGGCTGGAAGAGGAGAAACTGGTTGATATGGTAGTGGGCCCCGATGCCTATCGCAGCCTGCCCTCGCTGATAGAAGAAGCCGAAACCGGCCAGAAAGCGGTGAATGTTTTACTGAGCCGCGATGAAACCTATGGCGATATTGCCCCGATCCGCCTGGACAGCAACGGCGTTTGTGCCTTTGTATCCATCATGCGCGGCTGCAACAATATGTGCAGCTTCTGTGTAGTACCTTTTACCCGTGGCCGCGAACGCAGCCGCGATGCGTATTCGATTCTCGAAGAAACACAACAACTGTTTGAGGCAGGTTATCGCGAAGTGACGCTGCTGGGACAGAATGTAGACAGTTATTACTGGATAGATGAGCAGAAAGACGAAACCATCACTTTTGCCAAACTGCTCGAAAAAGTGGCCCTGATCTCTCCCCTGCTCCGTGTGCGATTCAGCACTTCGCATCCTAAAGACATTACGGATGAAGTATTGTATACCATGGCGCGGCACGATAATATCTGCAAATATATACACCTGCCCGTACAAAGCGGCAGCAACCGCATTCTGCAGTTGATGAACAGAACCTATACCCGCGAATGGTATATCGGCCGGGTAAACCGGATCCGCGAGATCCTGCCGGGTTGCGGCCTCAGTACCGATATGATCTCCGGCTTCTGCACAGAAACCGAAGAAGACCACCGCGATACTTACTCATTGATGGAATACTGCAAGTACGACCTGGCCTACATGTATTATTACAGCGAACGCCCGGGAACTTTGGCAGAGAGAAGGTATACAGATGATGTACCCGAAGAGGTAAAAAAAACCAGGCTGCAGGAAATCATTGCCCTGCACCGTATTCACTCACTGGAAAGCATGCAGCGAGATGTGAACAAGACCTTCCGGGTGCTGATTGAAGGTAACTCCAAAAAAAGCGACAATCATTGGCAGGGAAGAACCGATCACAACAAAGTGGTCATCTTCCCCAAAGAACAATACCATCTGAACAAAGGTGATTATGTTATGGTACAGATCAACAGCTGTACCGCAGGTACTTTACTGGGCGAAGTCACACGTTCTCAATAAGGTACTAATTGTTAATTGCTAATTTTTAATTTCTAATTAAATCAATGGATTTACAAAGTATAAAGAACCGCTTCGGCATCATTGGCAATTCACCCGCACTAAACCATGCGCTCAATACCGCTGCACAGGTAGCTGCTACTGATTTAACGGTACTGATCGTTGGCGAAAGTGGTGTGGGTAAGGAAGTCTTTTCCCAGATCATCCATGCCCTCTCGGCCCGTAAACACAATCCTTTCATAGCCGTTAACTGCGGAGCAATACCCGAAGGAACCATCGATTCAGAACTCTTCGGTCACGAGAAAGGCGCTTTTACCGGTGCAGTTGACAGTCGCAAAGGTTATTTCGAAACCGTTAGCGGTGGTACCATTTTCATGGATGAGATCGGCGAAATGCCGCTGGGTACGCAGGCCCGATTATTACGGGTACTTGAAACAGGCGAGTTTATCCGTGTGGGTTCATCCAAAGTACAGAAAACAGATGTGCGGGTGATAGCGGCCACCAACCGCGAACTGCTGGAGTTTACGCAGAAAGGACGTTTCCGCGAAGACCTGTATTATCGTTTAAGTACCGTTCCTATTCGCGTACCCTCGCTGCGCGACCGGAAAGAAGATATACTGCTGCTGTTCCGAAAATTCGTTGTGGATTTTTCAGAACGTTATAAAACCACGCCGGTACAACTGGATGATGAGGCCAAAAACCTGTTAATTAACCATAACTGGCAGGGTAATGTGCGCGAGTTGAAGAATATTGCAGAACAGATCTCCGTACTCAGCACCAATAACCTGGTTACCGGAAATGATATGCGCCGGTTCCTGCCCGATGCGGTGCAAAACCGTTTACCCGTATTGGCCGGACATGCGCCACAAGGCGAATTTGCCAACGAGCGGGAGATACTGTACAAGCTCTTTTTTGATATGAAAAAAGATGTGACCGAGCTGAAGAAAATGTTCCTGGAAATTCTCCAGAACCCTTCGCTGGCGGGCACCGCGGCCAATTTTACGAGGGATTCTCTGCTGAATGATTACCATGCCAATGGCGATAACCAGCAGCTGATGACTTCGCCCCCTGTTCAACAGCCAGCCAGCAGTCAACCCTCTTTTCTGCCCGCAGGTGGTGGTGCGCAACAGCCGGTATTGCTGCACCACGATAATGAGATTCACCAGCATGAAGAAATAGAGGAGTCGCTGAATATCATGGACAAGGAAAAAGAACTGATCGTAAAAGCCCTGAAAAAACACAAGGGTAAACGAAGGGATGCGTCGCTGGATCTCGGTATCAGTGAGCGGACTTTGTATAGGAAGTTGAAGGAGTATGATATTGACGAATGAGTGAATGAGTGAATGTTTTTTTGAATTGTAATTTGTTGTGTGTGATGAATAGCAAAAAAATACTGGTTATACTGTTTTGTACGCTTAGCCTGTTGGGGCTGGGGGGGTGTAATGTGGTGCGGTATTCATTTAATGATGCTACAATACCGGCGGATGTGAAAACGGTGAAGATCGGGTTTGTGGAGAACAGGGCTACCTATGTGAACCCGCAGATCAGCCAGAAATTTTTTGATAAGATCCAGACAAAGATCATTGGCGGCACCAAGCTTACCCGTACCAATGACGACAATGCCCACTATGTGATCAACAGTACCATTACCCGCTACGATGCCACACAAACCGTAGGTGTAAGTGCGCAACAGGCCAGCACCAACCGTTTAACAGTAAGCCTGCATGTGATATTAAAGAAAACCCTGACCAACGAAACCGAAGAGTTTGACGTAAGCCGCAGCTTCGACTACTCCGCCAACCTCTCCCTGCAACAGGCCGAAGCCCAATTGCTCGACGAAGTAGTACGTTCCCTCACCGATGATATTTTCAACCGCATCTTTTCAAACTGGTAACCATTCCCTATTTTTATCCACTATAAAAACATTCACTCATTCTATCATCCACTCATTCACTCATTAATAAATGACCCATCTCCAGGAAAAAGTACTCTTCCACCTCACCGGCAAATTATCGCTTGCCCAGGTAGATCCTGCGTTATGGCAACAGTTGGCAGCAGAAGCACCTTATTTTGCACCGGCACGTTTTTTCCAGGCAGTTACCGATACAGAACACCGAACAGCTACTGCACAAACCGCTAACCTGTACTTTACCAATCCGCTATGGTTATCGTTGCAGTTGGGTGAGGTTACACCTGTTGCCCAAAAAGTGTCTGCATCTGCACCCCTGCTGCAGATCCCCTCTGTAGAATCGGTGAAGGAAATGATGGAGAAGATCAAGCAACAGGAAACAACGGATTTGCTGGAGCAGGAACAGGAGCCCGAGCCGGATGAATATATCGAGGAAGAAGATGCGGTTACGGAAACGGTTGATGCTGACAGTAAAATTGCCGGGATCCTCTCCAGCCAGCTGGCCGATTTCAAAAAACCGGTAGAAGCCGATGCCACCCTGGACATTGAAACAGAGAAGCGGAAACTGCATACCATCGATTATTTTGCCTCACAGGGCATCAAAATAGACCTCTCCACCATACCGCAGGATAAACTGACGGCCCATCTGCGCAAGTTTACAGACTGGCTGAAACAGGTGAAAAATACCCAGGCCACCCATTCGCAGGATCTGGGAACCAGCCTGGAAATGGAGAAAGCGGTGGCCGAAACGGCCAAAAACTCCAATGAAACCCGGGAGATCCTGACCGAAACCATGGCCGATGTACTGGAGAAACAGGGACAGGTAGAGAAAGCCATCCAGCTCTATATTAAATTAAGTTTCATAAATCCTGAAAAATCCAGTTATTTTGCTGCCAAAATAGAACAACTAAAAGGTATATAATATGATTATTGTGTTTTTGATCCTGATTGTGATTGCTGCTGTAGCGCTGGGTTTTATTGTATTGGTACAAAATCCGAAGGGCGGTGGTTTATCCGGCAATGTAGGCGGTTTCAGCAACCAGCTGATGGGTGTGAAACAAACCACCGATGTACTGGAAAAAGGTACCTGGTTATTCTCAGGCATCATTGCCGTACTGGCCATCTTCTCTACCCTGTTCCTGAAAGGTGGTGCAGAAGCTTCCGATAATTCGATCCTGCAGAAAGTAAATACCAACCAAACTGCACCTGCACCAGCTCCTGCAGCCGTTCCGGCCAATACCACTACTGCTACAGATACCGTAAAGAAATAATCCGTCACAAATATTTTACTGCCCTGTCTGTATTCCAGACAGGGTTTTTTATTTAATTTGAACACATGTCAAGAGTGCTCTCCACCCTGTTACTGGTTCTGCTCATCGTTGGTGCCATTGCTGCCTGGCTGGTGCTGGGGGCCGGAACCGGATTCTCTGAGAAAACCCGCTACTTCATCATCGCCGAAGGCAAAACGGATCAGGCTTCTGTGTTGCAGGTGCTGGAAGAGAATGAGATCATTGCCCACCCCGCTACTTTTGCCCTGCTGGCATCGCAGCTGGGTGTATGGGATAAGATCAGGCCCGGTAAATACGAGGTAAAAAAAGGAATGAGTAACTGGAAAATGGTGCGTATGCTACGAAATGGACGTTTGGCGGAGATCAAACTGGTGATCAATAAACTGCGTACCAAAGAAGACCTGGCCAAACTGATCAGCAAGAACTTTGCGCCGGATTCTGTGTCGGTGATGCGGTTCCTGAACAGCAAAGATTCGCTGAAACCTTTTGGGGTTGATACCAGCATGGTGTTTACCCTGATCATACCCGACACTTACAGTTTTTACTGGAATACTTCCCTCACCCGTATTTTCAGCAAACTGACAGATGCACAGCGTTCTTTCTGGCTGAAAAATGAACGGATGGCTAAAGCGGAGAAAATGAAATTCACACCAGAGCAGGTATACATACTGGCTTCCATTGTGGAAGAAGAAACCAACTATGAAACCGATAAATACAAGATCGCCAGTGTGTATATTAACCGTTTGCAGAAACAGATGCCATTGCAGGCCTGTCCTACCATCAAATACGCGATGAAGGATTTTACCATTACGCGTATTTATGAGAAATACCTGTTCAATCCATCACCCTACAATACCTACCGGGTAAAAGGCTTACCGCCCGGCCCCATCTGCACCCCCTCGCCCAAGACCATCGATATTGTGCTGAATGCACCCACATCGAACTATCTCTACTTTGTAGCCAAAAGCGATTTCAGCGGGTACCACCATTTCAGCAGCAGTTATGCAGAGCATGACAGTTTTGCCAAACAATACCAGAAAGCACTGGATGCTTATATGGCCCGCAAACAGGAAAAAGAAAGCAAGAAACCTTGACCAGACTCGAACGCATCATACTACGCTGGCCACCCATTGCTTTTCTGCTGAAGAAAAGTAAAACATGGGTGATACCCGGTTTCAGGGGTATACCGGTATATGATGTGGTGAACTTTTTTCTAAAACAGGTAAAACGCGTAGGACTGGACGAACGCGCCGCCGCCATTTCCTTTAACCTGATCATGGCATTGCCTGCGGCTATTTTGTTTCTGTTTTCCCTTATCCCCTTGTTTCCCAAACCGGAAAGTTTTAAGCGGGAGATCCTGAGCCTGTTTAAAGATATTACACCGAATTCCAGCACCTACGTTTTCATTGAGAACATTCTGAACGACCTGCTCGATAACCACCATATCGGTATTTTCTCTTTTGGTTTTCTGTTACTCATTTTTTATTCTTCCAATGCGATGATCGGTATCATCCGCACATTTGATAAATCGATACAGGAGAACAAAAAGATCTTTCTGCACCAACGCTGGCGCGCCATCCGATTAACGGTGATATTGATTGTGCTGATACTGATCTCTGCCTTTGCTTTGTTCCTCGGCAAACAACAACTCACGTATGTATTGAAAAATTTCTTCAGCATGCGCAGAGCCGAACGCCTCTCCTGGTGGAACGGATTACGCTGGGGTATCATTACCGGATTATTGTTTTACGGCATTGCCTTTATTTACAAGTTTGCCCCCAATATCAAAAAACGCTGGTCGCTCGTATCGCCCGGCTCTTTGCTCGCCACGGGATTAACCATGGCCACTACCCTCTTATTCTCTTACTGGGTCAATAATTTTGCGAGTTATAACAAGATCTACGGCTCAATCGGCACAGTGCTCATTATCATGATCCTGATCTATATCAACTCCCTGATCCTCCTGATCGGGTTTGAGCTGAATGTGAGCATTACCTATCTGACCAAAGAAGTGGAAGAGAGGAAAGAGAAAGAGCGGATGGAGAAGGAGTTGGCGGGAAAGTGAGTAGTGAATATAAGTATCCTACTTACTACTTACTACTTACTACTTACTACTTACTACTCACTACTTACTACTCACTACTTACTACTCACTACTCACGACTCACGATTGCCCCCCATTTATGGAATCTCACGAATTTTGCATCCTATAGGTAACCAAAACCTTGCTATATGATCAATAATGCCGTTTTGCGTACGCTGATCATTCTGGGCATCCTGTTCCTGATTACCTATGCCCTGGCCGATGGAATCTATTATGGCAGCACCTGGGGCACCGTACTATCCCTTGCCAGCCTGATCGCTCTTGGCTTATCCGTCAGCCTTTACCGGGAGCAGCAAAGAAAACTGCAGGAAGAGGAAGAAAACTGATTCCGTATTGTACAGGTTGCTATTGCCGTTGTTGGTCGCTGACCAACCAGTACTCCTTTGTATAAATACGAGACAACCTGATTGATGTAATTTAATCAGGGGATTTCTGCCTGATGGATAAGTGTGTGGATGTTGGTCAGGCGACCAACATCAGCTAATAACTCACTACTCACTACTGACAACTCACCTCATTGCACCAACTGCTGTAACTCCAACAACAGGCGAGGCTCGGGTAATTGCTGGTTAAAAAACTGCCGGTAGCGCTTTTTATTATTCACCATAAGGGTAACCGGAATGGTTCCTTTCCAGGCGGTATCTATTCTGGGGCAAAAGGCATCTGCATCCGCCTCATTCAGCCAAATGATCTCTGAGCGGAAGCCATTCTTTTTGGCAAATGCGGCGATCCCTTTCGGGTATTCATCAGGATAATCAAGACTTACGAGTACCAGTTTCACTTTCTGCTGGGCAAATGCCGCCACCTGTTTCTCGAACCAGGGAATTTCCCGGATGCAGGGCCCGCACCAGCTGGCCCAGAAATTAACCACCAGCGGCACCGAACAGGTATCGATCATCTTCAGCAAACCATCCATCTTGATCTTTTTGATGGATTGTGCTTTTGTAACCTGTACAAAAGAAAACAGCAATATGACTACAAATAATTTCCGCATACAATTTTATAGATTGGTTGTAAGAGATCACTACTCGGGGCTAAAGCCCCAATAAGAAATATACCTATTCTTTGTATCCACGCTCTGAAGAGCGTGGCAATTTTTCCCTTTTGCCCGCTCTTCAGAGCGGATGAGACATTCTCTTAGAATCTCTATCAGGGACTTTAGTCCCGAGTAACTCGCTTTGATAAAAATTTCGCAACATCTTCTGAACATCTGTTCAGCAACCAACAAGGGCTATCATAAATTTCACTACTCGGGGCTAAAGCCCCAATAAGAAATATACCTATTCTTTGTATTCACGTTCCGAAGAGCGTGGCAATTTTTCCCTTTTGCCCCGCTCTTCAGAGCGGGTGAGACATTCTCTTAGAATCTTTATCAGGGACTTTAGTCCCGAGTAACTCGCTTTGATAAAAATTACGCAACATCTTCTGAACACTTGTGCTCAGCTACCAACAAGGGCTACAGATCGGTTTTGAGAAATCCCCAGTTTTTTTTGATCGCCTCCTGCCTTTCAGCAGATAAGGTTGACCTGAGATAATGACCGGCCACGGTCTTCTGACGAAAAGCTTCATAAATACTTACAGCACAGGCCACAGAAATGTTCAGACTTTGTATGATCCCCATCTGTGGAATCACAAAATTGCCATCTGCCATGGCCCTGAATTCCTCGCTTACACCGTCATGTTCATTGCCGAATACCAGCGCCGTGGGCTGGGTAAAATCAATTTCATACAAACCTACTGCATCGGTTGAAAGATGGGTGGTCAGGATTTGTGTATACCGCTTTCTTAAGTCTGCAAAACAAGCTTGCGCATCGGTGTACTGGTGAATGGTTAACCATTTTTCGGCACTACTGCTGCTTTTGATCCCGAATTTTTTGTGGGGATGGATCTTGGTAGTAAGTACATAGATATCCTGTATGCCCACCGCATCGCAGGTTCGCATCACGGCAGAAATATTATGCGGGTCGTCTACATTCTCCATCACAACGGCAAGGTCGCCCTGCCTTTTGCTGAGTACTTCCAGTAATTTCGCTTTTCGCTCCGGACTCATACATCAATTGATAAAGTAACGAAATTCGACAACAGCAGCGAGTAAAACAAAAAAAGCATGAAACGGCTGTTTCATGCTTTTTACTATAGTTGGTATGGTATTATCCCCTGCCTCTTCTACCACGGTCATGATCCCTGTCGCGGTCGCGGCCATTGCCTCGTCCACGGTCATCTCGGTCATTACGATCGTCGCGGTAGTAATCTCTCCGGCGGTCATCGTCCCTGCCACGGTAGTCACGGCTACCACTATGGTAGCGGTCTATCTCGTAACGATCGGGAGGATATACCGGACGCTGCACCACTACCCCGGGTCTGCGGTAGGTATTGTAATACTGGCTGTAACGTGCTCTGTACACATCGTAACGGAGGTAAGGACGGGGTTCGTTGATCACTACCTTATACCCACGGTACAGATCGTAGCCGCGATAACTGTAAGGCAGTTCTGCTGCAAATACCCAGTTACCGGCATCAAAATAAATAAACTGCCTGCGGGGAATATCATAATAGGTGTCGATCTCAGGTAAGTAATAGTAATCACCGGCATAAGCACCCGGTATACCCCAGGCCGGCCTGTTACCGATATTCACATTCAGGTTTACGCGAACCTGTGCGTTGGTTTCCTGTGTGGCAAGAAAAGCACCAACCATCATAGCTGTAAGTAGTAACTTTTTCATGGTACAAAGTTTTATACCCTTACTAAGCCAAAGGCAATGCCAAAGATGAAACAGACTGTTAGGATTCTGTTAAGGTAAGGTAAAGAGGAGCTGAGTACCGGTGAGTATGCTATAACGTTTGTAGTAAAGATCACCCTGCTATTCGGGATTTCTTGCCGCTCACGGCCGCTGGGCCTCGTCCCTGTTATCCCGCCGATGGCGGGACTGCATTGGCCTCTGCTCAGATCTGCTTCGCATGATCTGATCTGTCTTCGCTTCGCTCGACACCGACCCCAATGAGGCCCGTCCGCCTAAGAAGCTGTTTAAAATTTACCATAAACTGTTGAGCATTTGTCGTATTGCAGATAGCTCTATAACTGCTTCGGCAGTT
>NZ_JBXAPW010000015.1:0-78417 GCF_058806635.1 Sediminibacterium sp. GW821-FHT12F12
AGTTATAGAGCTATCTGCAATACGACAAATGCTCAACAGTTTATGGTAAATTTTAAACAGCTTCTTAGGCGGACGGGGCTCCCGCCGATGGCGGGACCGCGAGCGATCAAGAGCACCCTACTAGCAGGATGATTTTTTATAGTACAACAGGTTAAATATTTTTACTACTTTCCGTTTTCGTTTGCTCATCATTTAATCGTCCCCCATATGTCGCCATTACTGCTTTTTTCCTTTGTTATTGCCTATTTTCTCGTTTTGCTGGGTGTAGCCTGGTATACCGGTAAAAACAGCACCAATGAATCTTTTTTCATCGGCAACAAAAGCAGTAACTGGATGCTGGTGGCATTCGGTATGGTAGGTACCTCTTTGAGTGGTGTTACCTTTGTGAGTGTACCCGGCGCCGTGGCCAAAGAATCTTTTGCTTATTTCCAGATCACACTGGGCTATCTGCTCGGTTACCTTGTAATTGCCTATGTGCTGCTGCCTTTATACTATAAGCTCAATCTCACTTCCATCTATAATTACCTGCACAACCGCCTAGGATTTACTTCCTATAAAACCGGTGCAGGCTTTTTTATCTTATCCCGTATTCTCGGTGCCACGGCGCGTTTGTACCTGGTAGTAAATATTCTGCAGGAAGCCATCCTCAATAGTTTTCATGTACCCTTCTGGGCTACTACGCTGATCATTCTCGTGATGATTCTGCTGTACACGTATGAAGGGGGTGTAAAAACCATTGTCTGGACCGATACCCTGCAAACCACCTGCATGTTACTGGGTTTGATCATCTGTGTGGTATACATTCTCAGCAATATGAACATGGGCTTTACAGAAAGCCTGCAGGCCATGGGCGAAAAAGGGTATTCCAAGATCTTTTTTACAGACCCTAACAGCAAACTCTTTTTTGTGAAACAGATCCTGGCGGGTGCGTTCATTACGGTTACCATGACGGGCATGGACCAGGAAATGATGCAGAAAAATATCTCTGTAAAAACACTGAAAGATTCGCAGAAGAATGTGATCTCTATGTCGATCGTTTTGATGATCGTGATCCTGATCTTCCTCTTCCTCGGTGGTTTATTATACCTCTACGCAACGCAGCTGAACCTGGATGTAACCGGCGATAAATTATTCCCTGCCATTGCGCTGCAGCATATGCCGCCTTTTGTGTCGGTGATCTTTATCATTGCCCTGATCTCGGCCCTGTTCCCCAGTGCCGACGGTGCCATTACCGCACTTACTTCTACTTTTTGTATCGATATCATTGGTATGCAAAGAAGAAATGACCTCACAGATGCGCAGAAGAAAAAAATGCGCCAGCGGGTACACCTTTCATTTGCCGCCATCTTCCTGTTATTTGTGATGATGTTCAAATGGATCAATGATTCCAGCATGATCGGTGTGATCCTGAAAGTGGCCACTTTTACCTATGGACCCCTACTCGGCCTCTTCACTTTCGGTATCCTGCTGAAAAGAAAAGTGAATGATAAACTGGTGCCCTTTGTCTGTATCGCCTCCCCCATCATCTGTTTTTTCCTGGACCGTTTCCAGAAACAGATCTTCGGTTCCTTCGAACTGGGATTGGAACTGCTGATCATCAACGGCCTTATCACTTTCACCGGCCTCTGGCTGATCTCAAAACCTGCGGAGGAATCCCTATAGGCGTAGAACCTGATTAATGATAGAATGATAGCATGATAGAATGAGTGAATAAAAAACCATTCTATCATTCTATCATTCTATCATTCTATCATTCTATCATTCTATCATTCTGTATATTTGCCCATGCAACTCATCCTCCCCCAGGCAGAAGCTTATGCGGCAAAATATACTTCCCCGGAAGATGCCCTGTTGCAGGAGGTGAACCAGCGCACTTTGGCCGAGCATCCCCTCTCGCATATGCTGAGCGGACATGTACAGGGCAGGTTTTTGTCGATGATCAGTTCGCTTATGCAGCCCAGGTATATACTGGAAATCGGCACATTTACGGGCTATAGTGCCCTTTGCCTTGCTGAAGGCCTGGCAGCTAATGGCGAATTACACACGATTGAATTGAGGGAGGCCGATGCTGCTACAGCCAGGGTAAATTTTAGCAAATCGGAAAAGAATAAGCAGATACATTTGCACATTGGCAATGCCAGCGATATCATACCCAATTTGGCGCATTCCTGGGACCTTGTTTTCCTGGATGCGGATAAAACCGGTTATATCGGATACTATGAGCTGCTGGTACCCCGGTTACAGCCCGGAGCCTTGATCATTGCCGATAATGTATTGTTTCATGGCGAAGTATTGCAGGAACCACTCAGTGGTAAGAATGCCAAAGCCATTGATGCATTTAATGAACATGTAAACAAAGACCCCCGCACAGAACAGGTGCTGTTAACGATCCGGGACGGGGTGTTGCTGATCAAAAAGAAATAGCATGAAAAAACTGATCCTCTTCTTTTGTATCCTGACCGCTTTTACGGCCCGGGCACAGAAAGAAAAAGTGACCGCCTATGTAAACGCTTACAAAGATCTGGCCATCGAAGAGATGATCCGTACCGGTGTGCCTGCGGCCATTACACTGGCACAGGGAATACTGGAATCGCAATCCGGCGAAAGTGCACTGGTAAAAACTTCTAATAACCATTTCGGCATCAAATGCAAAACAGAATGGACCGGCGCCAAAACCTACCATGATGATGACGCTAAGGGAGAATGTTTCAGGGTGTATAACAGCTCCGCAGAATCTTATCGCGATCATTCTGATTTTCTTAAAACACGTCCGCATTATGCTTTTCTTTTTACACTGGATCCTACCGATTATGAAGGCTGGGCCTATGGATTGAAAAAAGCGGGTTATGCTACCAGTCTCACTTATCCGCAACGCCTGCTGAAGCTGATCAACGAACATAACCTGCAGCAGTTTACACTGGCTGCCCTCTCACGCAGAACCACCCCTGCCGCTGAGGTAAAAGAGAATACCGCTGTTACACCTGCCGCTGAACCTGTACAGATAGTAACTGAAAAAACGACTTCTCTTCAGTCAACACAGACAGAAGCACCTGCTGAGAACACAAAACCGGTTACCGCAGATAACAAAACCGAAAACACAGCAGCACCTGTTGCTACTGTAAAAGCCATCAGTTATCCCACCGGCATTTTTACCATCAACAATACCAAAGTGATGTACGCTGCAGAAGGAACTTCCCTTTTGTCGCTCGCCAATCAATTCGATATCCCTTTAAGCAAACTGCTCGAATTCAATGATCTTCCGGCAATGGATGTACTCGATACCAACCGTTTATTATTCATCGAAAGAAAACCCAAAAGAGGGGCCGTAGATTTTCATGTGGTGGCCGATGGCGAAACCCTGCACAGCATCAGCCAGCTGGAAGCCATCCGGCTGGATAGTTTGCTAGAATATAACCACCTTGCCCGCACAGCTGTAGTAACTGCCGGCGACAGGATCTATCTTCGTCCCGTAACTGCCGGTTCAACACCTACACCCCGTACTCCTAAATAAAGATCATATTTTCATGACTCTATAAAACCGCTGTATGTCAGTAATTACCGTTCACGATAAAACATTTGTTCCCTATTTACCGGAAACCCTGATCCTGGAAAAAGTGAAGGAACTGGCGGCCGAGCTGGACAAAGATTATGCGGGTAAGAAACCTCTCTTCATTGCCATCCTGAACGGTTCCTTTATGTTCACGGCCGATCTCTTCAAATACCTCACTATTGAAGCAGAGATCTGTTTTATCAAACTCGCTTCTTACAAAGGCACCAAATCTACCGGGCAGGTGGTTACTGCTATCGGGCTGGATACCGATATCAACGATCGGCATGTAGTGATACTGGAAGACATTATTGATACCGGTAAAACCATGAACGAGTTCCTGCCGCAACTTCGCAACCAGCAACCTGCTTCGCTGAAAGTAGCTGTATTGCTGCACAAGCCGGATGCCACTGTTTTTCCGGTAAATATTGATTATTGCTGTTTCACGATCCCGAATAAATTCGTGCTGGGCTATGGACTGGACTATGATGGCCTGGGCCGCAATATCCGCGAACTGTACCAGTTAAGCGAACAAGCTTAAAATTCTGCCAAACTTTTTCCCGGTTGCTGTTTTGCCGTTATTCTTCCCTATTTTGATAGAAATCCCTGTTGACAAATGAAGAAAGTCAGGTGGGTCTGCTATTGTTTGCTTGCTTTTGCCACTGCACAGGCACAGTATTACCTGCGCGGTGAGGTAAAAAATGAACGGGGCCAGTGGCTGCAGGGTGCTAAGATCAATCTCTCTTCCAAAGGCAGTTTTCCTTATTACAGTGGCAGCAGCGGCACGTTTGGTATCTCCGTTTCCAAAATAACAGATACGATCCGCATCAGCAGAGATGGATACGAAGACCTGACAGTGGTAATTGATACGCGTAAGTTTCAATCACTGCTCATGAAGATGCTGCCCACTACGGCACATTTATACAATAGAAAGCTGGCATCCTTAACCACCAATCTCCGAAGGCAAAAAAACAATTCCTTTTCTGTGCTGGGCGAGAGTTACAGTAACCTGGTAGAGAATGATTTTATTGAAGCGGATACATATCCCGAAACAGGGTTTGCGCTGAATATCAACAAAGCTTCCTACAGTAATATCCGGCGTTTCCTAAGCAATGAAATGATGGTGCCGATTGATGCGGTGCGCATTGAAGAAATGCTGAACTATTTTGATTTTACACAGGCCGCTGCTCCCCAACAGCAGGGGTATTTCAACTGCCGGAGCCAGTTAACCAGTTGTCCGTGGGAAGAAAAAAACCAGCTGCTTTTTCTGCATGTTACCGCTCCCAAACTGGCACTCGACAGTATCCCGCCTTCCAACCTGGTTTTTCTGATCGACATCTCCGGTTCGATGGATAAACCCAACCGGTTGCCGCTCTTACAAGCTGCCTTCAGTTTACTCACAGATAATCTCCGCGAAAAAGATACCATCACCATTGTTACGTACGGTGGAGGTGTAGGCGTTGCCCTGCCTCCCACCAGCGGCGTGCAGAAGAAAAAGATCAGAGAAGCCATTGATTCGCTGGTAGCCAGTGGTGATACGCCGGGCGAAGGAGCCATCCGCATTGCCTATGAACTGGCTAAAAGAAGTTTTATTAAAAAGGGAAATAACCGCGTGATACTGGCTACTGATGGTGATTTTAATATTGGCCAGTCCTCTGAAGCAGCACTGGAAGACATGATCACCGAGTACAAACAAACCGGCATTTATTTAACCTGTCTCGGTGTGGGCATGGGTAATTACAAAGACAGCAAACTGGAAGCCCTGGCCAAAAAAGGGAATGGCAATTTTGCCTATCTCGATAACCTGCAGGAAGCACAAAAGACCCTCGTAACAGAATTTACACAAACCCTGTATGCAGTTGCCAATAATGCTTTTCTCAAGATCAGCTTCCAACCCAATACCATCAAAGAATACAGGCTGATCGGGTTTGATAATAAACTGAATGCTGCCGAAGACAGTACCAGCGAACTGGAAGGTGGCGAAATAGGCAGCGGTCATTCGCTGATGGCTATGTTTGAGATCATTCCCGGCAAACAGGGATCCGGATCACAGCTGTTGGCCAATGCCTATATCCAGTATCGTTTACCCGGCAGCGATAGTTCCCGTAAACAAAATTTCCCTGTACTGCAACAGGTGCAGCCCATCGCTACAACAGATTCTGCTTATCGTTTTGCAGCTGCGGTAGCCATGTTTGGGTCCATCCTCAAAAAATCAATCCATACAAGAAACTATTTGCCGGAAGATGTATGGACATTGGCACAGTCTGCGGTGAATCTTCAACATCCACAACAGGTAGAATTACTGACGCTGATAGAGAAAGCCATTAAAATATACCAGCCTGGCAAACGAAAGAAAAATGAGAAATAATTGTTGCTAATGCACCAGGCATACTCATCAAAGAAAAAAGAGCAGTTGTTATGCTCCTTTTTCTTTTAATCGTTTTAGCTGAATGCTTCCCGAACCCTGTCGAAGAAACTCTTATCTCCTTTACTGGGGTGCGGTTTAAAATTATCGCTCTTACTCATTTTTTCGAGGGCTTCTTTTTCATCCGCGGTTACATGTTGAGGTGTCCACACATTTACCTGGATCAGTTGGTCGCCCTTGGCGTAACCCTGCACTTCCGGAAATCCTTTTCCTTTCAGGCGGAAGATCTTACCACTCTGTGTTCCTGCCGGAATTTTGATCTTGGCACGGCCATCAATGGTAGGTACTTCTACCTGTGTACCAAATACCGCATCGGGTATGGAGATGTGCAGATCATATGCCACATTCAATCCATCCCTGTGTAATTCTGCATGTGCTTCTTCTTCTATCTGTATGATCAGGTCGCCCGGAGCACCGCCTCTTTCGCCTGCATTTCCCTTGCCACTCATGCTTAACTGCATACCTTCCTGCACACCGGCCGGGATATCAATGCTGATGGTCTCTTCGCCATACACCCTGCCCTCTCCTTTACAGGATCCGCATTTGGCCGTTACGGTAGTGCCTTCGCCATTACAGGTGGGGCAGGTACTTACAGTTTGCATCTGGCCCAGGAAGGTGCTGGTTACTTTTCTTACCTGTCCGCTACCGTTACAGGTACCACAGGTCTGCACACTATTTTTGTCTTTGGCGCCACTGCCACCACAGGTAGAACAAGACACATGTTTTTTCACTTTCACGCTCTTGGTTACCCCTTTGGCTATTTCTTCAAATGTTAGTTTGAGTTTGATGCGGAGATTACTTCCGCGCTGACCACGGGCTGCACGGCCACCGCCGCCCCTGCGTCCACCACCTCCGCCTCCGAAGAAGCTGCCAAACATATCTTCTCCGAAAATATCTCCGAACTGGCTGAAGATATCATCCATATTACCACTGTACGCACCACCGCCACCATTGGTACCCGGACCAAATGCCTGGTGTCCGTACCGGTCGTACTTGGCTTTTTTATCCTCGTTACTCAGAATTTCGTAAGCTTCGGCCGCTTCCTTGAATTTTTCTTCCGCTGCTTTATCGCCGGGATTACGGTCGGGGTGATACTGCATCGCCACTTTCCGATAAGCTTTTTTGATCTCATCGGCGGTAGCCGTTTTGCTGACACCCAGTATTTCGTAAAAATCTCTTTTTGTAGCCATCTGCTTCTAACTTTTAACTGCGAGCAAACAATTTAACCAGAACCCAGCTCGCAGCTAAAGGTTCCTGGCTCGCAGCATTTATTTTCCTACCACCACCTTGGCAAAGCGGATCAGTTTATCGTTGAGATAGTATCCTTTCACCACTTCATCCATCACTTTGCCCTGCAGTTCGCTGGACGGTGCGGGAATCTCGGTAATGGCTTCATGTTTCTCTACATCAAAATCTGTATGGATGCTCTCCATCACTTTCACACCCTTACCCTGCAGGGTGCTGCGCAGTTTATTAAACACCAGTTGGATGCCTTCTTTCTGAAGGGCAATATCATCTGAGTTCTGTAACTGCTTTTCGGCACGGTCACAATCATCCAGTACATCCAGCAGCGAAACAATCACTTCTTTTCCGGCAGTTTGCATCAGCTCCAGCCTCTCTTTGGCGGTTCTGCGGCGGAAATTGTCGAATTCGGCCATCAGACGCAGGTATTTATCCTTTTGTTCCTGTAATTCTGCCTCCAGTTTCTCCAGAACGTTTTCCTCCGCTACCGGCTCATTCAGGTGCGAGGTACCGGCTGCATTTTCGTCAGTATTTATTTCCATTTCACTCATGATGTCGTTTGTTTCGTTGTTTTGGGTCTTTTCTTGCGCTTCCATAGTAAATATTCGTTGTGCAGCAATACTGTCAAAAATATTGCCGGGGCAAAGAAAAGGGAAAAAATGGCAGAAGAAGAGGCAAGTTTGGAGTTTGGAGTTTGAGGTTTGGAGTTATTTGGCGGTTTTGGAACAAACCCCAAACCCCAAACTCCAAACCTCAAACTCCAAACTCCAAACCCCAAACCCCAAACCCTTTACCTTTGGCAAATGACAAAAGTATACCTCCGCAAAAAAATCGCCCCCCGGATAGCCAATGGCCACCCCTGGATCTATGGAAATGAAGTGGAAAGAATCGACGGCGAAGTGGCTGGGGGAGATATCGTGGATGTGTATTATGGGGATGGCAAACCCTGCGGAAGGGGGTATATCAACCCAAAATCCCAGATCCTGGTACGTTTACTGACCCGGAAAGGTGAGACCATTGATGACCAGTTCTTCCATAACAGACTGCTGCAGGCATGGGAATACCGGAGAAAGATCGGGTATACCGAGAACTGCCGGCTGGTTTTTGGGGAGGCGGATGGATTGCCGGCCCTGATCATTGATAAATTCAACGACTACTTTGTGATCCAGACCCTTTCCCTCGGTATTGATACCTGGAAACCGGCCATCGTGAAAGCGTTACAAAACATCTTTTCACCCAAAGGCATTTATGAACGAAACGATGTGCCCGTTCGGGAGCTGGAGGGTTTACCCCAGCAGAAAGGATTTCTGACGGCGCCTTTTGATACCAATATTCTCATCCGTGAGAATGGATTACAATTTCTGGTGGATGTGGAGAATGGTCAGAAAACCGGTTATTTTCTCGACCAGCAGGATAACCGCAGGGCCATACAACATATTGTAAAAGGAGCTGAAGTGCTCGGTGTTTTTACCTATACAGGCACTTTCGAAATTCATGCGGCGCAATACGGGGCCAAATCTGTGCTGGGACTTGATATTTCTGAAACAGCCGTAACACAGGCCAATAAAAATGCGGCACTGAACGGACTGGACAGTATCTGTCAATTTGAAGCGGTTAACGCTTTTGATGTATTGAAGCAATGGGGCAAAGATGGCCGCCAGTATGATGTGGTGATGCTCGATCCACCAGCATTTACCAAGAGCCGGGAGAATATCCAGAAAGCATTAACCGGTTACAAAGAAATCAATCTCCGTGGCATGAAACTGGTTCGTAACGGAGGTTTCCTTGTTACTTCCAGCTGCACCAATCTGGTATCGCCCGAACAGTTCCTGCAAACCATCGACCAGGCCGCCAAAGATGCCCGTAAGAAAATACGCCAGGTAACTTTTCAGGCACAGGCCAGTGACCATCCGATTATTTGGGGTATGGAGAATACAAACTACCTGAAGTTTTTGATCGTGGAAGTAACGGATAGATGAAGCAATGAGTGAATGAGTGATTGAGTGAATGAGTGAATGGATTTTTAAAGCGAATTACGGATGGGAAGAAACAGAGAGGTTTACAGAAAATAAATCCGCGAATCCGAAATCCGCAAATCTTTTATTTGTTTACCTGGAATTTGCCTGACTCAACAATTCTCCCACTCTGGTCACGTAGTTGATAAATGTAGAGGCCGCGGAAATAATTGTCGTCGAGGTTGATGGTGATCTTGGCATCGGTGATGCGGAACTCATTCATCTTACGGCCAATGAAATTATAGACCTGCAGGGTGTAGGATTTGTCGACCGTTTTCTCAAAAGTGAAATTGATAAAACTGGTGGCAGGGTTGGGATAAAAATGCGCCATTTTGGGAGTAGAGCCATCGGTGAAGTCCCAATACACTTTTTCCTCACCAGCATAACTGCTGCTGAAAAGTGAAAAGACCACCAAACCCACTAAGTAGAATTTGCGCATACATTACAAATTACCCAAATCTCTCCGGTTTTAACAAGGGTTTGGGAGTAATTTTAACAAAAATGCCCTCTTGCGGAGGGCAAAAAGGCATTTTTTCAGGTTATTTTAATTCAATCCGGCCAATGTTTGCTGGATCGCGGCAAAATCGGGCAGATCGCCGGGGGTTGGACAAACTTCTGCATAACGTACAACACCTTCTTTATCAATTACAAAAGCGGCACGTTTGCTTACACCCTGCATCTCAAAAGCGGGGAAGGTATCGTACAATACGCCAAAAGCTTTGGCGGCCTCTTTGTTAAAATCGCTCAGCAACGGAAAGTTCAGGTTCTGCTCTGCCTTGAATTTTCCCAGTGAAAACAAAGAATCTACAGACACACCAAATACTTTGGCATTGGTATTATTGTAGGTAGCGATATTATCTCTCACATTACACAGTTCAGCGGTACATACGCCGGTAAATGCCAATGGAAAAAACAGTACAACTACATTACTTCCTTTCTGGTCGGCGAGACTTACTTTGTTTTTGTCGGTATCAAATAAAGCAAATTCAGGGGCTTGTTGTCCGGTCTGGATACTCATGGTTTTATTTTTTATGTTTGAATAGATAGTAGCATTAATACAAGCGGGAATCCGGATTGTTTAATCTCCGGCGCAAAGAAACGGATATTTATGGCATCTGTCCAGCCATTTCTTTAGCTGGGTAAGGGAAGAGAAAAGTTATCAGGTATGCATCTCGGGTACAAAATCCGGCACCACCAGTTTTCCGAGGGTTTTGGAAACGATCTCATCTACCGATACCCCCGGTGCACGTTCCCGTAACAGGAAGCCCTCCGGTGTGATATCCAATACTGCCAGTTCGGTAACAATTTTTTTAACACAGGCCATGCCCGTTAAAGGCAAACTGCAGGCAGGTAAGAGTTTACTCTCCCCTTTCGGGTTGGTATGCATCATGGCTACGATGATATTTTTGGCGCTGGCCACCAGATCCATGGCACCGCCCATACCCTTTACCATCTTTCCCGGAATTTTCCAGTTGGCTATATCGCCCTTCTCACTTACTTCCATCGCCCCCAAAACGGTCAGGTCTATTTTACCGGCACGGATCATCCCGAAACTTTCTGCACTATCGAAGAAAGCACCACCGGGTATCAGGGTTACCGTTTCTTTTCCTGCATTAATCAGGTCTGCATCCACTTCGGCTTCCACCGGGTAAGGGCCCATACCCAATATCCCATTCTCACTCTGAAACACCACACGCATCCCTTCCGGAATATAATTGGCCACCAGGGTAGGAATACCGATACCCAGGTTCACATACATACCATCTTTTAATTCCTGCGCAATGCGTTTGGCGATGCCGAATTTGTCTAAAGACATGATAATTAAAAATTAGCAATTAAGAATTAACAATTGGATTAGAGGAATTGTACCGATAGCACTAAAAATTTTTAATTTTTAATTGCTAATTTTTAATTCCCTTCTAACCTTACTGTCTTTCGCTCTATCCTTTTCTCATACCCGCTTCCCTGAAAGATACGGTGTACATATACGCCTGCTACATGCACATCATCCGGGTCTATTTCGCCGGGTTGTACCAGGTGTTCTACTTCGGCAATGGTAATGTTTCCGGCCTTGGCCATTGAGGTAGAGAAATTGCGGGTGGTTTTACGGAATACCAGGTTACCCATGGTATCGCCTTTCCAGGCTTTTACGAGCGAGAACTGTGCGTGCAGGGCATGTTCCATCAGGTACATCTTCCCGCCGAACTCGCGTACCTCTTTTCCTGCAGCAATTTCGGTTCCATAACCTGCCGGTGTAAAAAATGCGGGGATACCCATGCCGGCCATCTGTATGCGGGTGGCAAGTGTGCCCTGGGGAATCAGGTCTACTTCCAGTTCGCCGCTTAATAACTGGCGTTCAAACTCGGCATTCTCTCCTACATAACTGGCCATCATTTTTTTGATCTGGCGGGTCTCTAATAAGAGTCCCAGTCCAAACCCGTCTACCCCTGCATTATTGGAGATACAGGTAAGGTTGTTGATCCTTTTTTTGACAAGGGCGGCTATAGCATTTTCGGGAATTCCATTCAACCCGAATCCGCCCAGCATTAAAGTGGCTCCATCGGGTATATCGTAAATGGCCGCATCGGCATTGGCAAATACTTTATTCATGTGGCAATCGTTACAGGGATAAAGGTAGAGAAGATTCCTTATTTGGGCTCACCATACTTCTTCTCAAACAAACGGGAGCGCTCCCGGGTGGCATAGGTATCGAGTGAATCCAGTAACCGTTTAAAATCGCTGGGATGTGATGCATAATAACGGTAACTGCTGTCGAATTGTTTTTTGGTAATGTCGTGTATCGCAAAAACCTGTTCATACAGGCGGATATTCTCTTTCCGTTTGGCAGCAGTGCTGTCTTTGGCCGTCATACGCAGGTACACTTCATCGGCCCGCATCATATCCCACATAACCACTTTCATCGTATCAGCCACCAGGATCCCGCCTTTAGACGAACTTGATCTGCAGGCTGCGAGACTGAACAACAGTATTACTACCAGACAAAACTTGCTCATCGTAATTCCTGTTTATACTTTGATGCATTGATCACATCCAGCTCCGAAAGAATATCAACGGCCTGGGATTTCTGCTCCCCGGTTCCTTTTTTAAACAGCCCGATCAGTTCCTGCGCCTTACCCTGCAGAAAAAACTGCAGGAACATGGTGTTCGCGTTTTCTTTGTTAAAAGCCTGTAACTGTATCAATGCCTGTAACAGGTTCTTGCGGGCTTCTGCTTCAGACTCAAACATATTGTCCAGTCCCTTGCGGTAATAGGCATACAGCACATCATGTACGATATTGTACCGGTTATTGATCAGGTTCTCATTTAACCAGTAACGGTTACGCTGTCCGTCAAAAACCCGCCATCCAGTTACATTCCTTCCCTCGGGTGCATTGTTTACGATATTCTGTGCTTTGCGGTAATAAGCTTCTCCCCCTTTGGGCGAAAAGGAATCATAATCCAGCCCGATGATCATATAGGCATAATAAGCTAGTATCGCAGGTAAGTTTGCCGCCGCTGCATCTGTTCCCTGCACACGGCTTTCATTGAATTCTACGGGTTGAAACTCCTGGTATTTAAACGTTACGTCGGCATCAATAAAATTCACGAGCGCCGCTTTATAGGATGTTTTGAAAACCGGCCGGGCCGCCTGTATGGTAAGTGTGGCTTTGTATACATTGGTTTCCACTATGCTTTCAATATTCAGTAAAAAACTGCATTCGATCTTTTCGTTGGGTTGAAAAGCGTCGTTGGTCCATTTACGGTTATTCAGCAAATTATTGAGCTGCGTTTGCAGGGTGGTAAAGATTTTTTTATCAACGGTTGAGTTAACCCTTGAAGCCACTACACTCACCCTTGCCTGCAGTTCCTGCGAGGAAGCCGTGGCGGTTAACAAACAACAGCCAACCAAAAAACAAATCAGTTTATTCCGCATGGGTTCGGGCTACTATAAATGAAACAATATCTTTTGCGATCTCCTTTTTAGATTTCAACTCACTCACCATTTCTGTACCCGCTTTATCCAGCAGGGTTATTTTGTTGGTATCTACCCCAAATCCTGCGGCTTCATCACGCAGTGAATTGAGTACGATACAGTCTGCATTTTTGGACACCAGTTTTTTTCTCGCATTCTCTTTCTCGTTCTGCGTTTCCAGCGCAAACCCTACCAGGTATTGCCCTCTTTTCTTCTGGCTGCCCAGATGCTGCAGGATATCTTTTGTTGGCACCAGCTCCAATGCTAAATTACCGGATTGTTTTTTGATTTTTTCAGTGGCTGCCAGTTCGGGCGTATAATCCGCCACGGCGGCAGACATTACCGCAATATCCACCGTAGGAAAAGCGAGGATGCTGGCGGCAAACATCTCTGCTGCGGATACCACCCGTGTAATCTGGATACCGGCAAAAGCGGTCTTTTGCTGTGTGGGGCCGGTGATCAGTTCTACCTCAGCTCCCCGCAGGTATAATTCTTCCGCCAGGGCAAAACCCATTTTGCCGGAAGAGTGATTACCGATAAAACGTACGGGATCAATGGCTTCATAAGTGGGACCAGCCGTTACCAGGGCTTTTTTCCCTTTCAGTTCATCGCCCCTGAAAAAATGAGCGATCAGGTAAGTGATGATAGTTTCCGGCTCGGCCATCCTGCCCTCGCCAAACAAACCACTGGCCAGTTCGCCGTTGTTTACGGGGATGAGATGGTTGCCATATTCTTTAAGTAATGCGATATTCTTCTGTGTAGCGGGATGCTGCCACATATCTTCATCCATGGCCGGTGCCATCACTACCGGACAGGTTGCAGAGAGATAAACCGCCAGCAACAGGTTATCGCAGATGCCATGCGCCATTTTAGCGAGCGTATTGCAGCTAAGCGGTGCCATCACACATACATCCGCCCAGCGGCCCAGCATTACATGGTTTGCCCATTCATTACCGGCTGCCAGATCAACGATCACCGGATTTTTGGATAAGGTGGATAAGACCAGCGGGGAAACAAATTCTTTGGCAGCGGGGGTCATCATCACTTTTACCTCGGCCCCCTGCTTTACCAGCAACCTGACCAGCAGGATGGATTTATAAGCGGCAATGCTGCCGGTAATGCCGATGAGTATTTTTTTATTCTGAAGCATGGCTTGGTGAATTGGCAATGGGCAATGGTGAATTGGCAATGGGCAATCTCCCTCAAAATAACAAAAAACGACAGTTCATCACTGTCGTTTCATATCATTTAGGAAATACTTGGCTTATCTGAACAGATCGTTGTCGTCGTTACGTCTGTGGTATACTTTGCCTTCCATGAATTCCTGGGTGGCCAGGATGGCTGGGTTAGGCATTTTTTCGTAGGCCCTTGAGATCTCGATCTGCTCTTTGTTCTCGTGGATCTCTTCCAGGCTGTCTGTATGGCTGGCAAATTCCTCGAGTTTGTTGTGCAGTTCTTCCCGCAGGGATATATTGATCTGATTGGCCCTTCTGGCAATAATCGCGATAGACTCATAGAGGTTGCCGGTCTTGCTCTTGATATCTATCAGGCTTTTGGTTTCTACCACACTGGCGGTATTAGCGCTCATTTGCCGTCTTAGCTTGCTCATTTTTCAGATTTTTTAAAATGTTATTGGTTTGTGTTTTGTGTTTACCCACTTCCTCGGCGTATTTGCTGTCGGCAAAACGTTCGGTGAAGTCGTTACATTCAGAGATCACTTTTTCGTAGCGCTCTTTCTGTTTTTCTTCATAACTCATCTCGGCATACTTGATGTATGATTTGATGACAAGTAACTTATACTGATCGGCTTTTTTTGAATCCGGAAAATTGTCTGACACGTTTCCGAAGGCAATGGCCGCCGCCTTATAGAATCCGAGGTTATAATACAGTTCGGCTCCTTTAAATTCTTTGAGTTCCAGTTTCTCCCGGCATTTCTCGATGATCTCGCTGGCCTCCGCCGCCCTGGTTGAGGTGGGATGCGTATTGAGGAATGCCTGCATCAGCTGCATGGTTTTGTTGGTATTGGTCTGGTCCAGCTCTACCTTGGGTGACTGTTTGTAATAACAATAGGCCCGCATATAATCGCACTCTTCGCCTTTGGTACTGGTAGGGAAATTCTCTACAAAACTCTTGAACAGGTTCTCTGCATTCAGATAGTCTTTCTGGTAGTAATAAGAGTACGCGAACTTGTAATACATGTCTTCGTAACGCGTAGAGCCTTTTACATAGGGAAAGATATCTTCAAAGAGCTGCTGGGCGTAACCGTAGTTCTTATTAGCATAGTATTGCTCTGCCATTTTGTACTTGTACTCGTAATCCTTGCTCTTCATGATCTTTCCAAATTTATTGGAACAGGAAGAGGTAAGCAGCACTACCGATAATAATAACAGAACGATCCTATTCATAACAAGTTGGCAAAATTAGTTAATTGCGGGCAATTTATAAAGTCCGTTTCGGGTTTGGGCGCATATTTCGTTAAGAATTACACAAAAAGGCAGCTTTGAGCCGTGAGCGGCGAGTAAACACAGCTTATGGCTCGGGGCGTATAACCTCTCAATATGAAGAGCTGCGCCAAAAAGCGCTGAGCGGTGAGCTTTGAGCTGCGAGCAAAACCAGCTCATGGCTCGTCGCTCACAGCTCATAGCTCGCAGTTCCCCAACACAAAGGGCCGCCCAAACAGGCAGCCCTTCGTTATCTTAGAATGAAAAAGACTATTTAGCGTCTCCTTCTCCTTCCTGTAATTTGGCTTTGATCTCGGCTAAAGCACCCAGATCACCTAAAGTTGCCTTTTCTACTTTGGCCTGGATATTTTTCACCGCTTTTTTGGTGTTATCGGCTTCCGCTTTGGCTTCTTTTTTCTCTGCTGCTACGGTTTCGGCTACGTGCTGCTCCCAGATGCGTGCGTGACTTAACACGATACGCTTCTCGTTGCGGTCGAACTCGATCACCATGAACTGGGCAGTTTCGTCGGCCTGTACCTGTTTGCCATCTTCCTTGTTCAGGTGACGGTTAGGGGCAAAACCTTCGAGACCATACTGTAACTGAACCAGGGCTCCTTTGTCGTCCTTACGGGTAACAGTGCCTTCGTGGATGGTACCTACGGCAAAGGTATCTTCCAGCGCATTCCAGGGATCTTCTTCCAGTTGTTTGTGGCCTAACTGCAGTTTGCGGTTCTCTTTATCAATACTTAAGATAATGATATCGATCTGCTCGCCTACTTTGGTATAGTCGGTTGGGTGATTGAAACGCTTTAACCAGCTCAAATCGCTGATATGGATCATACCGCCGATACCTGGCTCCAGTTCAACAAATACACCATAAGGAGTAATGTTTTTCACCAGTCCTTTGTGTTTGCTGCCTTCTGGGAATTTGGTTTCGATGGTATTCCATGGGTCCTGGCTCATCTGTTTGATGCTCAGGCTCATTTTGCGTGAATCTTTATCGAGGGTAACCACTTTTGCTTCGTACTCGTCGCCCAGTTTGAAGAATTCCTTCGCATTGATTGGGGTATTGGCCCATGTGATTTCTGATACGTGTACCAGACCTTCTACACCAGGCTGAATTTCGAGGAACGCACCGTAATCTTCGATATTTACTACTTTGCCTTTTACAACAGAACCTTCTGCCAGACCTTCAGGCAGCACATCCCATGGATGCGGGGTCAGTTGTTTCAGACCTAAGCTGATACGTTTTTTGTCGTCGTCGAAATCCAGTACCACCACTTGTAATTTCTGGTCCATCTTCACCACTTCGCTTGGGTGAGAGATACGGCCCCATGAAATATCGGTGATGTACAACAGACCGTCCAGACCGCCGAGGTCCATGAACGCTCCGAAATCGGTGATATTTTTCACCACACCTTCCAGTACCTGTCCTTTTTCGAGTTTGCTCATGATCTCTGCACGTTGTGCTTCGATATCGCTTTCGATCAGGGCTTTGTGTGATACAACGGCATTCTTGATGGTTTCGTTGATCTTCACCACTTTGAATTCCATGGTTTTACCTACAAACTGATCGTAATCAGTTACAGGCTTCACATCGATCTGAGAACCCGGTAAGAATGTTTCCATTCCGAACACGTCTACGATCAGACCACCTTTTGTTTTGCTGGTAACGGTACCGGTAATCACCTCTCCGGTTTTGTGTACTTCCACAATTCTTTCCCATGCACGGAAAATGCGGGCAGATTTGCGGCTCAGGTGCAGGTTACCGGAGCGGTCTTCTTTCTCTACTACCATCACTTCCACTTCATCTCCGATCTTCAGACCTGGTACATCGCGGAATTCGTTCAGAGAAACCAGGCCATCACTTTTAAAACCGATGTTTACAACCACATCTGTTTTAGTTAAAGCAACTACCCCACCTCTTACGATCTCGCCATCATTGATCTGTACGAAAGTGTCATCATACACTTTATCGTATTTCATTCTTTCTGTCTCGGCGTAATGACTCACGTTACGTTTGTCGATACTCCAGTCAAAATCATCATGAGCGGTTTCAATCACCGGCTCAGCTACAGGTGCATTTGTTGTCGCAGTAGTAACTTCCGGTGCTGTTTCAGCCGCGGTGTTCTCCTGTGCATCTGCGTTTAGTTGTTTGTTAATAAGATTCATACAATATCCCGAGGGTTTTATTTCGGGGTTGCAAAGGTAGGGAAAGGAAGGGGAAAATGGAGGGTTTTAGGGGATTTTTGAGGGAAAATGGGGGATTTTGAGGTACAAGTATAATAAAAATATCGAATATGAAATTCTGTTTGGCGGGAAATGTTACTAGTAGAAGGGGATTTTGAATGCCCTGGTCAGGAACAAAAATGTGCTAAAATCATTTTCACAGTTGAAAAACAATCCGCAAAAGTCGGTCAAGTTCAACGAGTTCGGCTTGATTCAACTTGCCCAGTAGCCCTTTTGCCAAAGATTTATCGAGCGTAGCCATTTTACTTACCCTGACAAGTGAGGGTTTTCTTAATCCATTTTTTGTTGTTGAATCAAGTAAAAGATCGGTAGCTTCTTTCCATTGTAGTTGAGTGGTAATAAAGCAAACCGTAATGTCAAAGGCTGTTTCGCTTAAGATGACAGCAGGTCGAAGTTTGGTACCACTTAGATCTGTGAATGGAAATGTGACCAGCACAATGTCATCTTTTAGTATGGCAGACCTCTTTTAGATCCGACAATTGATAGAGATCTTCCTCCGTTTCAAGAAACGCGTAGGTTTTACTATCAGCTGTTAATTGCTGTGCTGCCTGATTGAGTTTTTGATCTTCATATCGCTTCATCACAAAATCAGTAAAGTCAGAAATCTCCGCTGCCCTGTCTTCAGGTAGTTGGCTGATCAATTTGATGGTTCTGTCTATGATTGCTTGCCTGGTCATAAAAGGTTTATAGATTTATAAAGTTATACATTAAATAGGATAATAAGCCCCTGTGAAAAAGGAAAATACGGTTGGGCAGATAATGGAAATATCGAATGTCGAAGGGGTATGGCGGGGTTTATCAGGGTTAGAATTAAAGTCTTCAGGTTTATTACTAGCTGTTTAACTTAGAGATCCAGTACACTATCTTTTCGATAAATATTTGTCCAGTTGGGCATACAAAGAATCTCTATCACTGGGTCGCTTGGCATTCCGCACCACTATATTACCTTTTTTATCTATGATTAAATAATGGGGCATTATAACTATACTGTCTTGAGTCGATTGCCTATACAATTTTTCATATTGGTTTAATATTACAAAAAGATGGGCCCCCAATACATTGTATTTTTTTATTTGTTCATGCCACATATACTCATTGCCTTGAGCAATATACAAATAGCTTATATCATTTCTATTCTTGTATTTATCTTTCAATGGCTTAGTAAAATCTCTAAACTCTTGTAAACAAGGACCGCATGTTGTCCCCCAAAAATCTACGTAAACTACTTTCCCCTTAAAGTTCTCACTGTATAATTTCTGCAAAGACGAAGCGTCAGAACTAAGTGTCAAAATCCGAATATCATCATTTGAATTTATCCGATTAATTAAGAACACTTTTATTAAACCAAAGCAAAATATAAGAACTATGCTCGAAAGCAGAGGCTTGAAAAGAGTAGGCCTTTGTTTCCGGTTATAAATCCTAAATAAATAAAAACTTGAGGGCAATAAAATTACAATTACAAAGCATTTGATGTAAATTAAAAAGGTCAATTTTTGATTTCGTTCGAATACCTTATCCAATATGTTGGCCTTTTCTTGTTTGTCAAGAGAATATAGGTTTTGTACTACAGTTATTAATTCCTCTCTTACTTCACTTTGCCAGTCAAGATAGTGCTGTATAATATCCATAGATAATAATGGGACCACTGCGACCATTATTGCTGCTATCCAAAAATGTCGTGACTTAATCATAATTGTTTTTAGAATAAACTGTCTATTTGAATTACGATCTACAATAAATATACGCAACACTCCTACCTACAAACAACTAATTTTCAACTAATTGAGTCAGTGTTATTTATGAAACTCTGCCAGTATTCGTCATCTTCTTTTCTTTTGTCTTTCTCTTATTGAACCTTTCCGCATTCCTGCCATCTGGCTGATAGAGAAGCTATTTCAATAAGAGAAATACAGAAGAAAAAGAGCAAAAGAGATGGGTTTCAGTAACCGTGCCTTGGTGTGAGAAAAAATTTCACACCAAGGCCTAAGGCACGGTTGAAGCCTGGTTTCGGTCAGGTTCCGGTATTCTTTTCACGCTCTGCCTCTTTCTTTCCGAAAAGAAAGGAACCTAGCACATACAGCACCCAGAGAATGGAATAGGCAAGCAGTCCCTGCACATTAAACCAGAGATCTTCGGGATCGAAACGGCCATGGATCCTGGTGTGAAACAGTTTGTTTGAATAAGCCTGCGCATACTCGATGAATGCCCCGAATAAAAAAAGGCCGATAAAGATGCCGATATGAATCGCCAGTTTTTTGTTGTTGAATAAAAAGTTGCAGAAAGCCGCTGCCAGAAAGTAAAACAGCGCATGCAGTTCCTTATCCATGTGCCGGAAAACAGATGGCAGTTTGATCATAAATCCGATCACAGCCAATACAAAACAACCAATAGTTAGAATTATTTTAGTGGTATTACTGAACCGGTATTTCATAGTTACTATGGTTATTATTCAAATATACCACCTACACAAATGTCGAAGTGGTATACTTCGACATTTGTTATTCCTTATTCGATATTCGATATTCACAGACTCCTCTCCACCCCCAGCTCAAGTCCCCTCAATTCCGCCAAACCTCTTAACCTTCCGATAGCTGTGTAGCCCGGGTACGCACCGGACTTCTTCAGATCATCCAGCATCTGGTGGCCATGATCGGGGCGCATGGGAATGGAAATACCTCTTTTCTTCTGCACTTTTACAATCTCTTTCACCACGGCATACATATCTACATCACCATCCAGGTGATCGGCTTCATAGAAATTACCGAACGCATCGCGGCGGGTGCTTCTGAGGTGGAGAAAATGGATATAATCGCCTAGACGTTGTACCATACCCGGCAAATCATTATCGGGACGAACGCCAAAAGAACCCGTACAGAAACAGAATCCGTTGGCTGGTGATGCTACAGCTTTGCGCAGATCGTTGGCATCTTCTTCGGTACTCATGATACGGGGCAGACCCAGTACCGAGTATGGGGGATCGTCTGGGTGAATGGCCATCACCAATCCCAATGATTCTGCCACGGGCACTACTTCGCGCAGGAAATAGAACAGGTGTTCTTTCAGTTTGGCTCGATCAATGCCTTCGTATTTTTTCAGCGCATCAAAGATCTGTTCGGGTGTAAACTGCTCGCGGCTGCCCGGCAGCCCCAGTAAGGTGTTTTTACTTAACAGGTCTTTCTCCTCCTGTGTCATAGAAGCAAATTTTTGTTTGCCTCTTTCTATTTCTTCGGCTGTATAATCTTTTTCGGCACCCGGACGCTTCAACAAGTGCATATCGAATGCAATGAATGCCGCTTTCTCAAAATATAAGGCACGGCTTCTGTCCGGCATTTCGTAGGCGATATCGGTTCTTACCCAATCGAGGATGGGCATGAAATTATAGGTAACCACTTTCAACCCACAGGCAGCCACATTTTTCAGGCTCAGTTTGTATTTCTCGATCCATTCCTGGAAATTACCGTATTGGCGTTTGATGTCTTCATGCACGGGCAAACTCTCGATCACGGTCCATGTCATACCCGCCGCTTCAATCAATGCCTTGCGTTCGTTGATGGCTTCTACCGTCCAGATCTCGCCTACCGGAATCTGGTGCAAAGCACTTACCACGCCGGTGCAACCCGACTGGCGAATATCCCAAAGATCAACCGGATCATCCGGTCCATACCAACGCATCGTGTGTTCCATTGCCATAACTATCTTTTGTTTTTGTAAACCTAAAAGTATTGTCACAGATTTCGACAATCCGGCTTCAGTAAATCTGCGAAATCGATGGCGGAGGTAGTGAGTGGTGAGTAGTGAGTACGTCCCGATGACACTAACTACTGCCCCAATTACCCATTTACCTAATTACCTATTCCCCAATTACCAAAAAATCGTATACAAAGCCGTCAAAATTCCCCCAACCAGCAATGCACCAACGGCAAAAGCCGGGTGGAGTTTGAACATGGATCTGTCTATTTCCAGTCCATGGGGTTTTACGCCGCGTTTGTTATCGATGGTGCTGATGATCCACATACCGAGGATACAGATCGCGAATACAAAACCCATCCTGTCAAGGAACGGAATTTCGTATACGCCATCCACTTTGGCGGCGAAGCCATAGGGTTCAAGAAAAGCCATATCGGCGATCTTGGGAAGAAACTTGAAGAATACAGAGAACACGAATCCACCCACGGTAGCAAACAGTGCCGCATTGGAAGTGGTTTTTTTCCAGAAGAACCCCAGAATGAACATGGCGAAAATGCCCGGCGATACAAAGCCGGTGTATTCCTGTATGAATTCAAATCCTCCTTTTTTATCAATGCCCATAAAAGGCGCAATTACCACACCAATGATCAGCGAAAGCACAACGGCTATTTTTCCAACATTTACCAGCTTCTTTTCATCCGCTTCCGGATTGATCTTTTTCTTGTAAATATCCAGCGCAAAAATGGTGGCGATACTATTGGCTTTACCCGCCAGTGAAGCCACAACGGCTGCGGTTAAGGCAGCAAAAGCCAACCCCTTTAAACCGGGGCCTAACAGGTTCAGCATGGTGGGGTATGCATTGTCTTGCACAATTTCGCCATTCAGCATCATCTCCGACTGGAAAGCGCCGTTCTGGTATAATACATAGGCGGCAATACCGGGCAATACAACGATTACCGGCATCAGCAATTTCAGGAAGGCGGCAAAGAGCAGACCGGTTCTGGCTGTTTTCAGATCGGCTCCCAGTGCACGTTGGGTAATGTATTGGTTACATCCCCAATAATTGAGGTTCACGATCCACATACCGCCCAATAATACAGTTAATCCGGGCAGGCTGATAAAATTGGGGTTGTCTTTTTTGAGGATCATGTGAAAATGGTCATCGGCTTTATCTGTGAGTAATTTAAGTCCGCTCATTACACCGGTTTCGCCAAACTTTTCAGCTACCAGTGTTAATGCGAGATAGGTAGTAGCGAGACCACCCACTATCAGAAAAAATACCTGGATCACATCTGTATAACCGATCACTTTCATACCACCCAAAGTGATCACGATGGCGAACAGTGCCAGGAATACCATACAGAGGTATAACGGCAGACCGGATATCGCATGAATAGCCAATGCGCCGAGGTATAAGATAGATGTCAGGTTTACCACCACATATAATAATAACCAGAACACTGCCATGATCATGGCCACCGTACTGTTGTAACGCTGGTTCAGGAACTGCGGCATGGTGTATATCTTATTCTTAAGATATACCGGGATAAAAAAGATCGCTACGATCATCAGTGTGGCAGCGGCCATCCACTCGTAAGTGGCAATAGCGAGGCCCATTTTAAATCCATTACCACTCATACCAATCATCTGCTCAGCAGAAATATTGGAAGCGATCAGGGAGGCGCCGATGGCCCACCAGGTAAGTGATCCTTCCGCCAGAAAATAATCATGGGAAGCCGTAGTACTTGCTTTTTTCTTACGCCGGTAAACCCAGTATCCGTAAGTAGCTACAATAACAAAATAAATGAAGAAAACCAGGTAATCTGCTGTTTGCAATGATTTCATAAGGGCAGTCGTTTTGGTGAATGGGCAATGGGGAATCGTGAGTCGTGAATCGTCAGTCGTGAATCGTCAGTCGTGAATCGTCAGTCGTGAATCGTCAGTCGTGAATCGTCAGTCGTGAGTGGTGAGTGGTTAGTTTTTTTGCGAATTGACCATTGACAATTGACCATTCACAACTCCTTACTCACCACTCACTACCTCACTTATAGTACATTTCGTTCCATCTGAGTTCGTTTTTCAGTTGCGGCAACTGGGTGTCTTTATCAATGAGCACCATTTCAATGCCGGCCATCTCTGCAAAATCGGTGAGATGTTCGCTGGTGAGGTTCTGGCTGTAACAGGTATGGTGTGCACCGCCCGCCAGGATCCAGGCTGCACAACCTGTGTGCATGTTGGGATAGGGTTTCCATAATACCCGGGCCACCGGCAGTTTGGGCATGCTCTGCATGGGAGCTACCGCAATCACTTCGTTCACAAGTAAACGGAAACGGTTGCCCATATCTACGATAGAAGCATTGAGTGCGGTACCGGGTGCAGAGTTGAATACAAGTCTTACAGGATCTGCCTTACCGCCAATCCCCAGCGGATGAATCTCGCAGCTGGGTTTGGCATCGGCAATACTTTCGCAGATCTCCAGCATATGGCTTCCCAAAACCAGGCGGTTATCCGGATTAAAATGATAGGTATAGTCTTCCATAAAACTGTTACCACCTTTTAAACCGCTGCCCATCACTTTCATGGCGCGCACCAGTGCGGTTGTTTTCCAATCGCCTTCGCCGGCAAATCCATATCCTTTTTTCATCAAACGCTGCGCAGCAATACCGGGTAATTGTGCCAGGCCGTGCAGATCTTCGAATGTATCGGTAAACCCTTTGAAGCCTCCTTCCTGCAGAAAGGTTTCCAGTCCCAGTTCAATCCTCGCCGCTTCACGCAGTGATTGATGCTGGGAACCTCCTTTCAGCAAACTATCTACGAGCACATAACTATCTTCGTACTCTTCCACCAACAGATCTATGCGATGTTCGGTTACGGCGTTCACTACTTTTACGAGGTCTCCTACCCCATAGGTATTTACACTATAACCGAATTTGATCTCCGCCTCAACTTTATCTCCTTCGGTTACGGCTACATTGCGCATATTATCGCCAAAGCGTACAAATCTGGCCGACCGCCAGTCATGCCAGGCAGCTGCGGCCCTGGCCCATGCATCGATCTTGCCCAATGATTCCGGATCTTCCCAATAACCCACCACCACTTTTCGGTTAAGGCGCATACGACTCATGATAAATCCGAATTCACGATCACCATGTGCGGATTGGTTCAGGTTCATGAAATCCATATCAATGGTTGCCCAGGGAATATCGCGGTTGAACTGGGTATGAAAATGCAGCATGGGTTTGGTAAGGATCTTAAGTCCGCCGATCCACATTTTAGCCGGGGAGAAAGTGTGCATCCAGGCAATCACACCAATACAATTGGCAGCGGCGTTGGCTTCCATACAAACTGCCTGAATTTCCTCGGCTGTTTTTACCGTAGGTTTATATACCACACTTACCGCAATCTGCGAAGAACGATCCAACGATGCAGCAATGATTTGTGAGTGCTGCGCCACCTGCTGCAGGGTTTCATCGCCATATAAATGCTGGCTGCCTGTTATGAACCAGAGTTCCTTCTTTTGTAAGTCAATCATATCGGTCTGTTTTCGGATAGTAATGTTTATCTGCTGATCAAGGTAATATCTTTTACGGTTGATGTGAACCAGACTGTCATTTCTCCCTGCCCACGGTTGGCCCAGCTATAATAAGGAATAGCGGTAAAGGGTTGTTTCCTGGTAGAGATACTGTTCCCATTTTCGATGATCACTGCCGGCAGTTCTCCTTGCAACACCGTAACGCCCTGCAGCAGATCAGGTTTGAATGTTGCAGTGAGAGAACTGCTCTCCGGAAGCAATAGGTTTGCCACTTTCCCATTGTTATCTGCCCCCTCGGCACAGTACACAATCGGTCCTCTTTGTAATGCCAGTTTGCCGATATTGTCTGTCAGATTTGTATCTGCTTTTACCTTCCTGATCTCCATCGGCAATTGCATACTCACCTGGTCGCCTTTTTTCCAGCTTCGTCTGATCACTGCATACCCGTTTTCTATTACATATTCGATAGGTTGTCCATTTACTTTGATAGGGATCTGTGCACCTGCAGCCGCATTGGCAAACCAATATAACTGGGAAGGCATGGCCTGCTGCTTTGCCCATCCGGGAATACGGATCCTGAGAGTAAATGCGTTAGGGGTGTTTGTCTGAATGGTAAAACCCAGATCGCCATCCCAGGGATACTGATTCTGCTGGGTGATCTGTATGGGTTGTTTGTTCACGTTGAACTTTGCCGTTCCGTTAATGAACAGGTTTACAAAAACATTATCTTCTTTTTGTGCATATACATAACCAGGAATCGAAGGAATCAGACGTACCAGATTTGTAGGGCAGCAGGAACATTCAAACCAGCCGGAACGGCTTAATTCAATATCTGCATGTTTAAACCCATTGGTGATCTGCATGGCATTGGTGTAGAAAAAAGATTTTCCATCCAGACCGATACCGGAGAGTAAACCATTGTAGAGTATCTTTTCCAGGAGGTCCATGTATTTGGCATCGCCATGCAATAAAAACATGCGGTGGTTCCAGTATACATTGGCAATGGCGGCGCAGGTTTCATTATAGGCAGTGGCATTGGGCAGTTCGTAGTTATTTCCATAACGCTCTCCGTTACCAATGGCCCCGGCTCCGCCCTGCACGTATAATTTCTTTTCTACCAGGTTGTTCCAGATCTTATCAACCGCACGGAGCAAACTATCATCGCCGGTAAGGGCCGCAACATCAGCCATGGCAGCGTAGAGATAACCGGCACGAACAGCATGGCCGATCGCTTCCCCCTGTTGTACCACGGGTAAATGGTCCTGCCAGTAAGCGCCGTTTTTCCAGGGATCATTACTTTTGGGATCATACCCTGTATAATGGCCCCTTGCTTCAATAAAAAATTTAGCGGTACTGAGGTATTCTTTTTTAGCAGTTACCCGGTATAGCTTTACCAAGCCCATTTCTACCACTTCATGACCCGGGGCTACAGATCTTTTACCCGGACCAAATACACTGCATACCAGGTCCGCATTCTTTACAGCAATATCCAGCAGGTTCCTTTTTTTAGTGGCCATGAAATGAGCCACGGCGGCTTCGTATAAATGACCTGCATTGTATAGTTCGTGACTGAGTTCTCTTTCTTTCTCCCATCGTTCTTTACCCGACCAGGAATGAACAACAGCTGGATTGATCGTGCGCGATGTGTAGAGATACCCATCCGGCTCCTGTGCATTACCGATGATGATGATCAGGGAATCAATATAGGCTTCCAGTTTGGGGTCGGGATATAAAGCGAGTGAGAAAGAAGCTCCTTCAATGGTTTTGTAAATATCCGTATCATCAAAAGGGTAACGTGTACAGAATTTTCCCTGCTTTTGTGCCGCCATGATAAAATTCTTAACCCTGCCGGTACTTTCGCATCGTTCAAAAGAAGCAGGAATGGTAACAGTTCTGTTGGTCTGGATCCGGGGCAACCAGAACTGATCGGTCAGACTTACCTGAGTGAATGGCACAGATTGAATGGCATAGTCTTTCTGTTGTCCGAAAAGAACAACAGATAAAATCAGGCTACACAACAGAGGGATTAACTTCATCACAGTATATTATTTCACAGAAAACTGATAACGGGTAACAGAACTATATTTTTCTCCCGGTTTCAGGATAGTGTTAGGAAAAGACGGTTGATTGGGACCATCCGGAAAATGTTGTGTTTCCATACAGAAAGCAGCATGTTGCGGATATGTTGCATTACCCTTGGTTCCCTTTAAGGTTCCATCCAGAAAATTACCGGTATAAAACTGGAGGCCGGGTTCTGTAGTAAATACTTCCATCAGCCTGCCACTGCCGGCATCGTAGGCCGTCGCAATTTTTTCAAGACCGTTTTCTTTTCTGCTCAATACCCAGTTATGATCGTAACCGCCTTTTACTGCGCTGATTTCTTTACCGATCGCTTTCGCAACCGTAAAATCGAAAGGGGTTCCTTTCACCGCAGGTAACTGGCCGGTTGGGATCAGTAAAGTATCTACGGCTGTGTACCGATCGGCCTGTATCATTACTTCATGGTTGAGGATGGTATTTTCCTTTCCGGCAGATAAATTGAAATAACAATGATTGGTAAGATTCACCGGTGTGGCTTTATCGGTAGTTGCCGCATAAGAGATCTGCAGCGCATTATCAGCGGTAAGTGTGTATACGACTTCTACAGAGAGGTTACCCGGAAAACCCTGGTCACCGTCTTTGCTATTATAGGTTAATAACAGACTGCTATCGCCGGCCTGTTTAGTTGCTTTCCAGATCACTTTATTTAATCCCTGTACCCCCCCGTGCAGTGTATTCCCATTATTGTTGAGGGTCAGCTGGTAGGTTTGTCCGTCGATAGAGAATTTTCCTTTTGCAATGCGGTTCCCATACCTGCCCACGAGGCATCCGAAATAGGGATTACCTGCCTGGAGATAACCCGCGAGTGAATCAAAACCCAGCACCACATCTCCCATCATTTTATTTTTATCCGGCACCAGGATATTGGTTACAGTGCCGCCATAATTCAGGATACGTACCTGCATTCCGTTGGGATTGGTAAGCGTGTATTGGGTAACCGTATCGTTGTTGATAGTGCCGAAGGGCTGTTCTGTGAGCTGAAAGGTCATAGCAGCAGTTTCTTTGGTTTTATCTTGGTTATTACAGGCAAACAGGCATAATGATGCTGACGTGAGTGATAAAAAGAACTGTTTTTTCATATAGGGGTATTTAAAACAATTGTTGGTTTATGACTGGCCGTAATAACTATCCGGTCCATGTTTTCTTTCATAATGTTTTTGAATCAAAGCCTCTTTCAGTCGCAGTGCCTGTGGGTTGAGCTGTTCTGTTAACCAGGCCATTTTGGCCAGGTTCTCCAGCACAGCGCTGTTATACACGGCTTTGGCAGCCGTACTGCCCCAGGTAAACGGTGCGTGGTTGCCCACCAGTATCATTTCTACTTCTTCGTAATTCAGTCCTTTTTCTTTGAAACAATTGATGATCTGGATCCCGGTTTCATATTCGTAGTTTCCTTTGATCATGGTATCACTCATCGGTTGTGCACAGGGTATATCGGCCGTGGTATGATCAGCATGTGTGGTGCCATACACAGGTATATCACGCTGGCTCTGTGCCCAGGCTGTGGCATAGGTAGAATGCGTATGTACGATACTGCCGATTTTGGGCCAGTGTTTGTATAATACAGCATGTGTAAGTGTATCGGAAGAGGGACGCAGATCACCGGCAACCATATTGCCCTCCAGATCAACGACTACCATTTTTTCGGGACTTAATTCTTCATAGGCAACACCACTCGGTTTAATCGCAAATACACCCAGCTCACGGTCAATCACACTCACGTTACCAAACGTGAACAGCACCAGCCTGAGTTGGGGTAACTGCCTGTTGGCTTCGTAGGCCGCCTGTTGAATATGTTGATATTTCATACGTTGCAAAACAGATTTGAAAATACTAAGCGTAGTTGCTGCCGGATCAACCGGTCGTTAGTACGCTTACCCCCTATTCTCCTTGCTCACAAGTTAGTTTGTTGTTCTATAAATTCACCCAAACGGGAATAGTTTTGGTATCTTTTTTCGTAGAGCCGGTTTTTGACCGGATCAGGAGAATATTCCAGGTCAAAACCCTGCCCCATGGCCGTTATAGCTTCTTCCACCCGTCTGTAGATCCCGGCAGCAGTGGCAGCAAACATGGCTGCACCGAGGGCGCAGGTTTGTTCGCTTTTGTGGATGCGGATGGGCATATTCATCACATCGGCCATCATTTGCATGATAAAGGGCGATTTGCGGGCTACCCCACCCAGACCAATCAAGCCTTTTACCGGGATACCCTGTTCGCGGAACCGGTCTACAATTTTCCGGGCGCCAAAACAGGTAGCTTCTACCAACGAGCGAAATACGCGGGGGGCATCGCTGCCCAGATCAAGACCGCTGAATGCCCCTTTCAGTAACTGGTTGGCATCCGGCGTTCTTCTTCCGTTTAGCCAGTCTATGGCAAGTTCATCCTCTTCCGTCACTTCGATCTCGGCGGCCTTTTTACTCAGTGCTGTTATCATCGCATCTACGATTTCTACCTGCAGTTTCTCTGCGAGGCTTGCATCGATCAAAGCAGAATGTGGCAACATATTCTCCAATGGCCAGGCCAACAGGTTGCGGAACCAGGCATAAGCATCGCCGAAGGCAGACTGTCCAGCCTCCATCCCCATCATACCGGGAATGATAGAGCCCGGCACCTGTCCGCAGATCCCTTTTACCAGCTTTCCCTGCATCTCTTCCATGGGCGCCACCAGCATATCGCAGGTAGAAGTACCCATTACTTTACTGAGATGATAAGGTTCTATCTGTCCGCCAACTGCCCCCATATGACAATCAAATGCGCCGATGCCTACCACTACCTCTGTGCAGAGACCAAGCCGCTCTGCCCATGCGGGTGAAAGTGTGCCGGCGGCTTCGGCGGCCGTATAGGTTTGTGTAAATAATTTTTCTCTGAAGCCAGTTAATAATTCATCCCATGAACTGAAAAATTCTTCCGGCGGCAAGCCGCCAAATTCATCGGCCCATAAACTTTTATGTCCTGCGCTGCAGACGCCACGTTTCAACTGGCGAACATCCTTTCCGCCAGTGAGAAGAAAAGGAATCCAGTCGCAATGCTCCACCCAGGAATAAATATTTTTCCTGACTTCTTCATCAGCACGAAGTACATGCAGCAGCTTGGCCCAGAACCATTCGGATGAATAGATACCCCCAACAAACTGCAGATAGTTGGTCGTAAATTTCTCTACATGCAGATTTAATTCGTTGGCTTCTTTTACCGCCGTATGATCTTTCCACAACACAAACATGGCGTTGGGATTGTCTTCCAGTCCGGGTAACAGGGCCAGTGGTGTTCCGGTATGGTCTACAGCAACAGGTGTAGACCCGGTGGTATCCACAGAAATCGCCTTTACAGCAGCCGCTACCATGCCACCTGCTTTCTCCAAACAGGCTTTGATAGTAGTTTCAATACCTTCGATATAATCAGCCGGATGTTGCCGGAACCGGTTAGCCGAGGGATCACAATACAATCCTTTTTTCCAGCGGGGATAGTGATATACAGCAGATGCGATCTCCGTTCCATCACCTGCATGCACCAGGATGGAGCGTACCGAATCGGTACCAAAATCAACCCCTATCACAAACTGGTCTGTTGTTTTCATGTTCAGCTGAATAATTGATTCAGTTGCGGATCGGTATAATCATTGACAAAACAGCGGATATTCTGATACGCACCGAATTCCTCTTTCGTATGCATAGTGGTAAGTACCACCGTTTGCATACCCGCCCGGGCCGCTGCTTCTACCCCTTTGGGAGCATCTTCAAATACAATACAATCGCTATAAGGTACCCCTAACTGATCTGCACATTTAAGATAAGTTTCCGGATCGGGTTTACTGTTCAGCACCTGTTCGGCCGATACTACCACCGGAAAATGCGGACGGATCTCTACACCATCCAGTACAAAATCAATATTATACATGATCGCTGCAGAACCAATGGCCATGGGTATGGACGCCTTCCCGGCTTTTTCTAAAAAGAGATGCAACCCAGGTAATAGTTTCAGCATGGGACGAAATGCAGCCTGGTAAGCCGCTTCCTTTTCATAACTCATACGGTTCTTTTCTTCTTCTGAAAACCTGCCCGGAAATATCCTGTCGAGCAATTCATTGTTCTTGCCATAACATTCTTCTTTCATCTGTTCCATGCTGATATTTGCTCCGAGACTGTTCAATATTCCATGCCATGCTTTGATATGGTATTGCATATCATCAATCATGGTTCCGTTGAGGTCGAATAGGAAAGCGGGGTTGTTGGGCATGAGGGGTTCTGAGTTCTAAGTTTTAAGTTCTATGTTTTGCTTCTATGTTCTGAAATAACAGGATGGGTTTAGTGAAAGTTAATTCAGTACTGGCAACCGGCAACCGGTAACCAGTAACCGGCAACAGGCACCCCCGCATTCCGTTCATTAAATAAAACGGTTGATCAGATTTTCCAGGTATTCCTGTTTCCCGCTAACTACTTTGGGTTCGCCGTTGGCGATGGCTAAGTTGCGGAGACTTTCCAGAGTAAGTTTACCTGTTTCAAAATCTTTACCGGCACCGGTATCGAAAGAAGCATAGCGGTCTTGCCGGATCTTTTTATAATCTGAATGGTTCAGCACATTATCTGCCACAATCAGTGCTCTGGCAAATACATCCATGCCGCCCACATGTGCATAAAACAGATCGGCCGGATCGGTTGAATTACGCCTGCGCTTGGCATCGAAATTAATACCACCACCGGCAAAACCACCTGCTTCCAATACTACCAGCATGGTTTCTGCGAGTTCGTTGATATTGTTGGGGAACTGATCGGTATCCCATCCATTCTGGTAATCGCCGCGGTTGGCATCCATACTGCCCAATACACCAGCATCGGCCGCCACCTGCAGTTCGTGCTGGAAAGTATGACCGGCCAGTGTAGCGTGGTTCACTTCAATGTTCAGTTTAAAATCATTCAGCAGATCATACTGACGCAGAAAACCGATCACGGTCTCACTATCATAATCATACTGGTGTTTGCTGGGTTCACAAGGTTTGGGTTCGATGAAGAAAGTTCCTTTGAATCCATTTTTCCGTGCATAGTCCTTTGCGGTATGCAGGAAACGGGCCATGTGTTCTTTCTCGCGTTTCATATCTGTATTCAGCAAACTCATGTATCCTTCGCGTCCGCCCCAGAACACATAATTCTCACCGCCCAGTTCAATGGTAGCATCCAGCGCAGCTTTTACCTGTGCGCCGGCATGCGCTAACACATGAAAATCCGGGTTAGTAGCCGCACCATTCATGTAACGGCGGTTACTGAACAGGTTAGCCGTACCCCATAATAATTTTACACCGCTGGCTGCCTGTTTCTGTTTGGCATAATCTACCACCGCCTGTAGTCGTCTTTCGTTTTCAACTACGTTATCGGTATAATCTACCACATCCACATCATGAAAACAGTAATAGGGAATATTCATTTTGGTGATGAATTCAAAAGCAGCATCCATCTTATCTTTTGCCCTTTCCACAGCATCGGCTTTGGCATTCCATGGATAGATATGCGTGGGCTCTCCAAATGGATCGCCGCCATTACCCACGAACGAATGCCAGTAGGCACAGGCAAAACGTAACCAGTCTTTCATGGGTTTACCCGCCACTACTTTATCAGCATCGTACCAGCGAAAGGCCAATGGATTATCACTACCGGTTCCTTCATACTTCACCTGACCAATTCCCTGGAAAAATTCTTTGTCACCTGTTATTGCTTTCATATTGTTATGATTTAATCAGTTAATAATGTAGGATCATTTTATTTTTTCTTCCAGTAATGATTTCCATTCCTGGTACAATGCATCATAGCGTTGGGTATCGGAAGGTTCCACTACTTTCAGTTTCTCCATATTTACAAAAGCTTCCTTTTCGCTGCTATAGATGCCGGCACCGATACCTGCACCAAGACCGGCTCCCACACTTCCATCGCAGGCATACAATTCAACAGGTACACCGGTTACATTCACAAAAGCCGTTGCAAATACATCACTGAGGAAAAGATTGGCCCTGCCTGCACGGATCACAGCAGGTTGCAAACCATTTTCCCGCATAATATCAAGCCCGTAGCGGAAAGAAAAAGCGATGCCTTCCTGAGCAGCCCGGTAAATATGTGACGCACTGTGTTTATTGAGATCGATATTGAGCAGATGGGCGCCGATAGTAGCGTTATTCAGCATTCTTTCCGCACCGTTGCCAAATGGCAGGATCTGTAAACCGTCGCTGCCGGGTGCAATGGTAGCAGCTGCTTCATTCATCTGCGCATAACTAAGTTTTGCACCGGATATATTCCGGACCCAGTTATTCAGGATACCCGTTCCATTGATGCAAAGTAACGTGCCCAGCATTTGCTGTTCTGTGGTATAGTTCACATGCGCAAAAGTGTTAACCCGCGATTGTTGATCGTAAGCCAGTGTATCACTCACACTATAGATCACACCGGATGTGCCGGCGGTGGCCGCAATTTCTCCGGGTTGCAGTACGTTCAGTGATAAAGCATTGTTTAGCTGATCGCCTGCTTTGTAGGCAACAGGGATACCTGCCTGTAAAGAAAGTTCAGCGGCTATATCGGCCTGTAACAGTCCGTGAGGCTCGAACACCTTTTTAATTTCCGGTATCAGTGATTTGTCAAAACCATAATACCCGAATACGTCATCGGATAAACTTTGTTGGGCAAAATCCCAGAAAATACCTTCCGACAAAGCAGAAACGGTAGTGCTGGTCTGCCGGGTAAATTTCATCGCAATAAAATCACCGGGTAATAATACCTGGTGAATCTTTGCGTATACCGAAGGTTCATTTTCTTTTACCCATGCCAGTTTGGAGGCAGTGAAATTACCGGGAGAATTCAGCAGGTGCGATAAACATCTTTCTTCACCAATTGTCTGAAAAGCAAGTTTACCAAAAGGCACAGCGCGACTGTCGCACCAGATAATACTATTGCGTAACACTTTCTGTTCTTTATCCACCAGTACCAAACCATGCATCTGGTACCCGATGCCTATGGCCGCGATCTGTTGGGGATCATACTTACCGCTTGCATGTGCCATGCGTATGGCCTGCTGCACATGTTGCCACCACATCTCGGGAGATTGTTCCGCCCAGCCCGCCTGCAATGAAATAATACCCGATTCAACTTCGGGGTACTGCACAGATGTCACAGACTGCTGTGTGGCCGCATCAATCACAGATACTTTGATCGACGAAGTACCCACATCTATCCCTAGTAATAACATGTCTCTTTTTTTATCAAGGCTCTTTCACCCGATTAATATAGCCGCCACTCCTTTCAGTTTTCCTTTACAGCAACGGTTTGCATTACAATCAGTTGACTGTAATACAGAATGTGAAAATTAAAAAAGGGCATTACCTAACTAATGTCGGGAGATTTTTTGAATTTGTAACCGATTGCATAAAAATATTTTTGCACAGTGCTATCCCCGGGCTAAAGCGGGTAGATTATCGGTTCAATCATACGACATACCAGATAACCTGATCAGGTATCGCAACGGGGTACGATCCATCAATACCAGCCGCGGCCTGCGAAGGGAACGAAAACGATGATCGTAAAAAGGAACCGGGTACAGCGGTTTATTTTTCAATTCAACTTATATTGCAACCGATTGTATTATGCGACGGGAAAAAGAAATAACCATTTACGATATTGCCAAACAGCTTGATCTGTCTGCGGCAACCGTAAGCCGTGCGCTGAAAGATCACCCCTCCATCAACAAGCACACCAAGAAAAAAATAGCGGAACTAGCCGCCCGGCTGGGTTATCGGTCCAACACGTTCGCCAGTAACCTTCGCCAACAAAAGACCAACACCATTGGCGTGATGTTACATGAATTAAGGAGCCAGTTCATGACTTCTGTGCTGGCCGGCATAGAAAAAGTGACCACAGAAGCCAATTACGACCTCATCATTGCACACTCATCAGAAAGTGCCGCTAAGGAAACAGCCAATGCTGTAAACCTGTTTCACAAAAGGGTAGATGGTGTGATTGCTTCACTGGCTTTTGACACTGCCAACCTGGATCATTTCGCACCCTTTGAAAAGAAAGGCATCCCGGTGATCTTTTTTGACCGGGTATTTGAAGAAGCAGATGGTGCCAAAGTGATCATCAATAACCGCAAAGCGGGATATGAAGCCACTTCTCACCTGATAGAACAGGGCTGTAAACGTATTGCTCATATTACCGCCAACCTCCAACGGAATGTATATGCAGAAAGGCTGAAGGGCTACCAGCAGGCTTTGGCTAAACATGGATTGAAGTTCATCGAGAAGCAGGTGATTGTAGATGATCTCAGCGAAGAAGCGAGTATCCGTTCTGCCAGGAAGATCCTGGCCATGCGCCCAAGGCCGGATGGGATCTTTATCACCAATGATTTCTGCGCTGCTGTATGTATACAGGTGCTGAAAGAAGCGGGTATCCGTATTCCGGAAGATATTGCTATTGTAGGATTCAATAACGATGCCATTTGTAAGATCATCGAGCCTAAGTTAAGCACCATCAATTATCCCGGTATCGAGATCGGTGAGATCGTTGCCAGGAATATGATCAATCACCTGCAGGGCAATTCCGATATCAACCTGACCAATACCATTATAATCAAATCAGAATTAATTGTGCGGGCGTCATCGTTGCGAAAGAAGAAGTAATTCTGTAACTGCTACCGGATGAAACAATCATAGTACAGCGTCTTGCTGGCACTTTTTATGCCTGCCTGCTCTGCCGGAAAATGGTTGCCCCGGTTCAGCAGTTTTTCGAAAATACAGATACCGCTGGTTATGAAAACCCGGTGTATCCGATTGATGATTACAACACCATCCGGGTGCAGCAAGTCTTGTGAAATGGCGGTGGTAATGAAGGATGCATCCTGATCTGAAAGATACCCAAAATGATTCATCAATAAATGAGTTGTATGTTACACAAAACATTAGCCGTTGCCATATGGGCATTGTCTGCATTGATTGCTGCGGCACAGGAAAAAGGGATGCTGAAAAAGAAACCCATTTCTCAACCACTGGTAAACCATATTTATACAGCAGATCCTTCTGCACATGTGTTCAATGGCCGGATCTATATCTATCCATCGCACGATGTTGAAGCCGGCGTAAGGGAGAATGACAATGGCGATCATTTTGATATGCGCGATTACCATATTCTTTCCATGGATTCAATTGGTGGCAAAGTAACCGATCATGGCGTTGCCTTAGACAAAAAAGATATCCCCTGGGCCGGCCGGCAGTTATGGGCACCGGATGCTGCCTACAAAAACGGCATCTATTACCTGTACTTCCCGATCAAAGACAAGCAGGATATTTTCCACATCGGTGTAGCAACAGCCAAAACACCCACAGGACCTTTTAAAGCAGAAAAGGAGCCGATCAAAGGAAGCTACAGCATTGACCCTGCTGTGTTTAAGGATACCGATGGCAGTTATTATATGTATTTTGGCGGGATCTGGGGCGGACAGTTGCAGCACTGGAATGATAACAAATACGATCCTGTTGCAAAGCTGAAAAACAAAAATGAACAGGCCATTCTGCCCCGTGTAGCCAAACTCAGTGCAGACATGAAAAGTTTCACCGGAGAAGCACGTAATATTCAGATCCTGGATGCAACCGGGAAACTCTTTCTCGAATCCAATAACGACAAACGTTTTTTTGAAGCCGCCTGGATGCACAAATACAAAGGGAAATACTATTTTTCTTATTCAACCGGTGATACACATTATATCTGTTATGCTATCGGCGACAGTCCTTACGGGCCGTTCACTTATAAAGGAGTAGTGCTGAATCCGGTGGAAGGCTGGACCAACCACCATTCTATTCTCGAAATCAAAGGGAAATGGTATATTTTCTACCATGATGTGCAGCTATCTGGTAAAACACATTTACGCAATGTGAAAGTGACAGCGTTGAGATATAATGCGGATGGAACTATTCAGACAATCAATCCTTATCAATAAATCCGGTACCCCTTAAAAAACTAACCATATGAAAAGAAATTTTTTACTGCTGGCACTTTGTATCACCCTGAGTGCTGCTGCACAGAACACCATTACCCTGCAGGCTGATAAGGGTAAAGAAACCATCAATAAAAATATCTACGGTCATTTTGCAGAGCATCTGGGTCATTGTATCTATGGAGGTATGTACGTAGGAGAGAATAACCAGAAGATCCCGCACAAAGACGGGATCCGGCTGGATGTGATCAGTGCATTGAAGAAACTGAAAGTACCTGTATTACGCTGGCCGGGAGGTTGTTTTGCCGATACCTATCACTGGAAAGATGGTGTGGGACCAAAAGACAAAAGACCTTCCATGCTGAATGTATGGTGGGGCAATGTAAAAGAAGACAACAGCTTTGGCAGCAACGAATTCCTTAACATGTGCGAAGTACTGGGCGCAGAACCCTACCTGAGTGGCAATATCGGCAGTGGCTCTCCACAGGAACTCTCCGACTGGGTAGCGTATGTTACCCATCCCAATGGAAGCAGTCCCATGACCGATTACCGCAAACAGAACGGAAGAGCCAATCCCTGGGAAGTAAAATACTGGGGATTGGGCAATGAAGCCTGGGGATGTGGTGGAAATATGAAGCCTGAATACTATGCCAATATTTACCGCCAGTATGCCACTTTCATGACCAATGGCAATAAAAAAATATATAAGATCGCATCAGGTGCCAGCGATGCGGATTATAACTGGACAGAAGTGTTGATGCGCGATATTCCGCACAATATGCTGGATGCGGTAGGCGTGCACCACTATGCTGTGATCAACTGGAACAAAAAAAGTTCAGCCAAAGATTTTACGGAAGAAGATTATTATACAACCATGCAGCGTGCGATGGAGATGGAAGAGCTGGTAGTAAGACATAGCGCTATTATGGACAAATATGATCCCAAAAAACGTGTTGCCATGGTAGTAGACGAGTGGGGCGGCTGGTACGATGTAGAACCCGGCACCAATGGCGCATTCCTTTACCAGCAGAATACCATGCGTGATGCCATGATCGCAGGTACTACACTCAACACATTCAATAATCATTGCGACCGGGTGAAAATGGCCAATCTCGCACAGATCGTAAATGTACTGCAGGCAGTGATCCTTACCGATGAGGAGAAAATGATCCTCACCCCTACTTACCACGTAATGGAAATGTACAATATACACCAGGATGCCACCTTGCTGCCCATCACGGTGAACAGTAAAGATTACAAAATGGGAAAGGAAAAACTGAAAGCCATATCGGCCTCTGCCTCTAAAGATAAAAACGGCCTGACGCATATTTCCCTCGTAAATATCGATGCACATGAACCACAGAAAGTGACCATCAATATCAGCGGAAGTGAGTACAGTTCCGTTACCGGCAGAATCCTCACTTCAGATAAATTACAGAACCATAACAACTTTGCTAACCCCGACAAGATAAAACCAGCCGCCTTTACAGGTGCAACACTGAACGGGTCTACCTTACAGCTGACACTTCCCCCTTTTTCAGTGGTAGTACTGGAAATGAAATAAAATGAATCAGTCATCCATTCATAACAGCATTTAATATAATTGTATGCTACATATCACATTCACTGGTAAGCGACGCAGGGTTTGTCTTTGGGGCTTATTTCTCTTCATCGTTTATTCAACTGCTGCACAGCCGGAGCCGGTAGGAATTTTTGATCACCAGGAAGATATTGGCCACCCGAAATTAAAGGGTTCGATCGTTTACAATAAAAACGATCAGACCTACCTGCTCACCGGTGCGGGTAAAAACATGTGGTTCAACAATGATCAGTTCCGCTTTGCCTGGAAGAAGATCAAGGGAAATTTCATCATTCGTGCTTCGATCCGTTTTGTCGGAAAGGGAAAGGAAGCGCATCGTAAGATTGGTATCATTGCCAGAGATAAACTTACACCCGACTCGCGATATGCTGATGCCTGTGTACATGGAGATCAGTTAACCTCTTTGCAATACAGGACTGCCGATGGGGATACTACCGGGCAGATAGCTATTTCTTCTTTTCATCCTACAGAAATAGAACTGGAACGTTCAGGAAATCTATTCACTTTTTCAGCGGCCCGTTTGGGAGAGAATTACAAATCTGTAAGCAAAGAGATGCTGCTGAACGAAGAAGTGTATGCCGGTCTCTTTATCTGTTCACACGCCGAAGATGTAATAGAGCAGGCCGTATTCAGCAATGTGCGGATCATCATCCCTCCTGCAAAAGACTATCGCCCTTACCGTGACTATCTGGGCAGTCACCTGGAAGTAATGGATATCGCTACCGGCCACCGAAAGATACTGCACAGTGCGCCCAATTCATTACAGGCTCCCAACTGGACACCCGATAATAAATATCTCATTTATAACGAGGAAGGCCTTCTGCACAAATACGAGCTGTCTACAGGTGCCATTACTACACTGAACACAGGTTTTGCCAAAGAGAATAATAATGATCATGTATTGTCCTTTGATGGCAAACAGATGGGGATCAGCAGCCACACCGGCCCTGACCATATTTCGGTAATTTATACCTTACCCGTAACCGGTTCGGATAAACCCATACAGATCACTTCAGCATCTGAAGGGCACTCATACCTGCATGGCTGGTCGCCCGATGCCAAACAACTGCTCTTTACAGCACAGCGAAATAAAGAATGGAATATCTGGTCGGCAGATGTCGCTAGCAAAAAACAAACGCAACTTACACAGGATGATTTGCTGGATGATGGAGCAGAATACACACCGGATGGGAGGTATATTTATTTTAATTCGGTTCGTACCGGAACCATGAAAATCTGGAGGATGAAACCGGATGGCTCTGGACAGGAACAGGTAACTTTTGATGAATATAACGACTGGTTCCCGCATATCTCACCGGATGGCAAATGGATGGTATTTATCTCCTTTCCAAAAGAGATTGATCCTTCCTCTCATCCCTTTTACCAGAAAACCTACCTGCGGCTCATGCCCCTTACAGGTGGTGCGCCAAAAACCATCGGTTATGTATATGGCGGGCAGGGAACGATTAATGTACCCAGTTGGTCGCCCGACAGTAAAAAAATTGCATTCATCAGTAACACACGATTATAAAATACAATCCGGTTATCATGAAAAAGCGCTTTTGCATATTGATCTCCTTCTTTTTTTCAGGTTTCCTCTTTGCCCAGCAAACAACAAGGGTTGATATACCCGGATCGCAGATGCTGAAAATAAGTTCTGAAATAGTACGGGGTCAGGAATATGTGCTGCATATCCTTTTACCCGGCGGATATCCCAAACCCAATAAACAATATCCTGTACTGTACCTGATGGATTCGCAGTGGGATTTTCCATTGCTGAAGTCATTGTATGGTCAGCATTACTACGATGGTTTTATTCCTGAGATGATCATTGTAGGCGTTACCTGGGGCGGTATCAATCCCAATCCCGACAGTCTCAGGGCACGCGATTATACGCCAACGCGGGAGGATCGTTTACCGCAGAGTGGTGGTGCAGAAAAATTTCTTTCGTTCATTCGAAACGAATTATTTCCTTTTGTACAGGCCAGATTTTCGACAGATACCACACAGAGAACCCTGATGGGATGTTCTTTGGGAGGATTGTTTACCATGTATACTTTATTCACCCGGCCTTCTATGTTTTCCGGCTATGTTGCAGCAAGTCCGGCCTATGGCTGGGACAAGGAGGTATTATACCGATATGAAAAAGAATACTTCAACAGCAAAGTACAACTACCCGCTAAATTATACATGACCATTGGCGATGTGGAAAGAGGAGTACCCGGATTTGAAAAACTAAGCAATCATTTGCTGAACAGGAACTATCCCCAATTAAAATTCAAATCCAGGATACTGGAAAACACAGGACATTCAGGCACCAAAACAGAAGGATTTGGCAGGGGATTACAGTTCATTTACGAACGGGCTTCTCTCCCACTAACCATTTCGCTGGTGAGCCCGCTCACCGGCAGGTTTCAATTGGCCGATGGCAGCTATGTAGAGATCAGATGGGAGCAGAACCGGTTGTTTGCAGCTATCGGAACCGGTAACCGTTATCCCCTGTTGGCCGAAACGGCAACAGATTTATATTCTAAAAGCGAATTTTTACAGATCCATTTCATAAAAGAGGCTAATACCATAACCGGTTTGCAGCTGGTCAGGTATAACAGAGATGAAATGGCAAAAAAACTGAGATAATTCCGGGTGTATCAGTACATTCATAAACCTATCTACTTCTGTCAAAACCAGTTACCCATATGAACCAGATCTGCTTGTGCATAGCCATCCTGCTGCTTACTGCCTGCAGCAGCCACAAACAGTTATACCCCGTTGTGGGCTCTATTGAAAAACTGGATCCCTCACTGGATAATATCCTGTCGGTTACTGCCAAAGCCGAGATCATTGCAGATGGCTTTGACTGGAGCGAAGGTCCGCTATGGATCGAAGAGAAACAACTGCTGCTGTTTTCCGATGTGCCGCAGAACACCATTTACCAATGGACAGAAACTGGTGGAAAAAAAGTGTATCTCTCCCCCTCCGGTTATACAGGCAATATAAAAAGAGGCGGCGAAACAGGTTCCAATGGTTTAACGATTAACCCCGAAGGGCGTTTGGTACTTTGCCAGCATGGTAACAGGCAAGTAGCTTTTATGAATGCCCCGCTTGATCAGCCAGCCGCCAATTTCACCACTATTGCAGGAAGCTACAACGGAAAGCGCTTCAACAGTCCGAATGATGTGGTGTATAACCGGGCAGGGGAAGCTTTTTTTACTGACCCACCTTATGGATTAGAAAAAAATATGGATGACCCACTGAAAGAGATTCCTTTTCAGGGAGTATACAAAGTGAAAAAAAACGGAGAGGTCGTTTTATTGGTTGATTCTTTAACCAGACCTAACGGTATCATTCTATTACCGGACGAAAAAACATTATTGGTGGCCAATTCCGATCCTGCCAAACCGAATTGGTATGCATTTGATATAACCGACAGCGGCCGGTTGGCCAATGGCCGCATATTCTGGTCGGCTGCAGGTTACGATCCAACACTAAAGGGATTACCAGATGGAATGAAAGCAGACCGAGCCGGCACTATTTTCGCCACCGGACCAGGAGGGATCTGGATCTTTAACAACAGGGGTGTGCTGGCAGGAAAGATCAGATTACCCGAAGCCAGTTCCAACTGTGCCTTATCGGCCGACGAAAAAACATTGTACATCACCAACGATATGAATGTACTCCGGCTCAAACTCAGACCTTAACAGTAACTGATTACTCACTAACATTTTGTTGTCTTATATGAAACTATATAAAACAAGTCAGGGGATCTTGATTCAGAAAAAAGATCTTTTTTACCCGGTTACGGAAAACAACTGGGACCTGTTTCTGAATGATGACCACCTGTTCAGCAAAATGGAGAAGTTGATACAAACCACAATTCCCCTTCCGCACGGCATTCCTGAAACTGCCTTTCAGGCGCCTATTGGTGCGCAGGAGTTATGGGCATGCGGTGTTACCTATCTCAGAAGTAAAGTGGGCAGACAGGAGGAATCCAAAGCAGCTGGTGGCAGCGATTTTTATGCCAAGGTATACGATGCGGAAAGGCCCGAAGTATTTTTTAAAGCCACTGCTCATCGTATTGTTGGCCATGGCGATCAGGTAGCCATCCGCAAAGACTCTATCTGGGATGTTCCGGAGCCTGAATTAACATTGGCAGTAACTTCTTCCGGTAAAATTGTGGGATATACCATCGGCAATGATATGAGCAGCCGCAGTATTGAAGGAGAGAATCCCTTATACCTGCCACAGGCCAAGACCTACGACGGTTGTGCAGCGATCGGCCCCTGCATCTATGTGCCGGCTACCCCGTTGGAGCTGGATACAAGGATCCAGCTGGAGATACAACGGAACAACCGCGTTGTATTTGAAGGAACTGTTACTATCAGCCAAATGAAACGCACACCGGAAGAACTGGTGGCGTATGTGTACCGGGCCTGCAGTTTCCCCTTTGGGTGTTTGATCATGACGGGAACTGGCATTGTACCGCCTAATGACTTTACATTATCTTCAGGTGACGGGATCGGTATCAGCATCGATAAAATCGGAACACTTTACAATACAGTTCGCTAACACAAATCCAAAGCCAATGGTATTCCTGATCATTCTTTTTGCTATCGCACTGCAGATCTTTCTGACAGTGAAAAAAGTGAGCCCTTTTCTCTCCCTGTTGATCGTGGCCATTATTTCAGGTTTGTTACTGGGTATGGAACCCGCTGCTTTACTGGCTTCTATTGAAAAAGGAGTGGGCAGTACCCTGGGAGGTTTGGCACTGATCGTTTGTCTGGGAGCCGTTCTCGGCAAAATACTCGAAATCAGTGGTGCAGCCGAACAGATTTCCGGTACACTGATCAATGGCTTTGGAGAAAAGAATATCCAATGGGCGGTGTTACTGACCGGTTTCCTGATTGGTATTCCGTTGTATTATAATGCAGGCTTTGTCATTCTCGTACCATTGGTATTTTCCATTGCCCGCAGAACAGGTTTACCATTGCTGTATATCGTGATGCCGATGGCCGCTTCATTATCTACCACCCATTGTTTTTTGCCACCCCATCCGGGTCCGGTAGTGCTGGTAAATGCCTTTCATGCCGATATGGGTAAAACCCTGATGTACGGCCTCGTTATTGCCGTCCCTGCAGTAATTATTGCAGGTCCCTTACTGGGCCGGTTGTTGAGAAATGTAAAAGCAGGCAGTTATGAACTTTTTGGCGATACGGATCCGGAAGCACAGAAACATCTCCCTTCCACCCTATCCAGTTTCTGTATTGCCTTAATGCCGGTGGTATTGATCAGCCTTTCTGTGATCGCAGGACTAACGCTAAATGAAGCGCATCCGCTTCGTCGTTTTCTTTCTTTTACAGGTGATTCAACCATTGCGTTATTACTCGCCGTCACCGCAGCTGTATATTTCTTTGGATTGCGGATGAAAAAATCCATGTCGCAGGTAATGCAATGGTCATCCGATGCGATCTCAGGTATTGCGGTTATTTTGCTTACCATTACTGCCGGCGGTGTATTCAAACAGGTATTGATCGATAGCGGCACAGGTAATTATATTTCTTCCTTCAGCAGTACACTGCAAATGCCACCTTTGCTATTTGCCTGGATCTTAACGGCACTGCTGCGGGTTACCATGGGTTCTGCCACAGTGGCGGGATTAACCGCAGCAGGCATTGTATCGCCATTGGTAGCTGCCGGAAACGTGTCACCGGAACTGATGGTACTGGCCGTGGGTGCCGGCAGTGTATTTGGGTCGCATATCAACGATTCCGGTTTCTGGATGTACAAAGAATTTTTCAGGCTTACGTTAAAACAAACCTTCCTGTCGTGGACAGTAATGGAAACACTGATCTCCCTCATTGGGCTATTGGGGATCCTGGTATTACAACTGTTCATTCAATGAACAGGTAACTGTTAGCTAATATCAGGACTGAATATAAGAATGCAGGTGCGATATCGTTTCCTGCTGGGTGGAAATGGTTTCTGTTACTACATCATTGATGGAAATGATACCCGCTAATTTCCCGTTTTCAATCACAGGCAGATAACGGATATGTTTGTCAGACATTAACTGCATACAGGCTTCTACCGAATCAGCTTGTTTTACTGCGGGGAAGTCTGTTGTCATGATCTCCTTCACAGGTGTGTCGCTGGAATGTCGCCCCATCAAAATCACTTTACGCGAGTAATCACGCTCGGTCATGATTCCTAAGAACGTATCGTTTTCCATGATCACCAAAGAACCGATATTCTGCTCTGCCATTATCTGCAATGCTGCTATCACAGTGGTATCCGGTGTAACGGTTGTAACCCCGCTCCCTTTTCTTTTGAGTATATCGCTTACTTTCCGCATAACGTAGAATTTTACCCATAAGTTAAAACATTTTCCCCGGAATAAAAAGTTTCCTCTTGGCCAGGCTATTTAACCCATTGAAAATCAGTTTTCAAAACGCCATTTCTGAAATGAGTAAGTTTCGGCTCCGTAGATTTAAACAAAAATTAAGCCCGTGAATACCCGCTCCCCCTTACGTTTCTGTAATTTCCTGCTTCACAAAAACGATTTCTATGAAAAAGATCATGGTAGTGTTACTGGCTGCCTTCAGCCTTTCCATGGCATCATTTGCCCAGACAAAACCCGCTGAAAAAGCGAAAGCCCCTGCCGTCAAAACAGCTGCCACCCCGGTAAAAAAAGATGGCACCCCCGACATGCGCTTTAAAGCCAATAAGGAAGCCGCAAAAGCAGCCATCCCTGCCGGACCTCTGAAAAAAGATGGCACTCCTGATATGCGCCACAAAGCCAATAAAGAAGCCGCTAAAAAGAAAGGATGATAAACAAAACAGCTGTTGAACCCATACTAAAAAAGCCTTCCCCAACGGGAAGGCTTTTTTAGGGATACTGCTCGCTCCCATTTATGAGAATAAGACAGACGATTAACTTGTTTTCAAAGCTTTATCAATCAGGAATAACATATTTGCCCGGTGCGCTTTGGTTTCTTCATTGGTAGAAACGGCAGCAGCCAGTTTGGTCCTTAATTTTTTCAGTGTATACAAAGCAGCTGCCTTAGATACATTATCCAATGGTGAGTTATCTGCTGTTAACGAAGCAGTTCCCCTTACAAAACTGGTTTGTAGGTATTGCCTGTATACATTTACATTACCATTGAGATCTGCATCAAAAATACCTTTCACCAGATCATTCATCACATCTGCCGCACTGTATTGGTTGCCATACAAACGTGAATTTGTGATCCGCTGTAAAGTAGCCGGACTAAGAATATGCGCCAACGTACCACCTACCTGTAAATTGGTAAGGTTAGCCGTGATCTTATAATCTTCGCCACCAGTTGGCTGGTTATACCCGCGGCGCTGCATCTGCAGGTAAGGGAATACCTGTGCATCTGCATCAAATACATTCGGCGCAAACACATATTTGCTTAACAGGTCCATCGCTTTTTTCTGCGTAGCCATTGCAACGGGGGTATAGGGTTTGTTACCGGAATTCTGCTCAGGGAAACTCCTGTCTACATATACACCTCCCACAAAACGGCTTACCGCGTTGATCATATCTCTGCGTTGTGCATTTAATATACCATAACGACTGCGGAGCTCGGCATAAGACTGTCCGGGTTTGGAATATTTCTGAACCAGTTTACCCATCAGGCTGTTCACCAGTTTAAAACGCTCTTCGGCATAAGTGATCGGGTCGTTAGACATATCATTCACATTCACGCGTGGGTCCATTCCTTTGCCTGGTGAACGCATATCGTCCCCGTCATTACCAAAAGTCAGTTTAGGATCTGTGCTGCGCGAAAGGATCTTCATTAATCCCGCTTCTTCTTCAGCCGGAGCAAAGGGGCGATAACCATATTCGATAGCCCAAAGATCATAAGGACCTGCTTTGGTGGTGTAATAATCACCCTGCTTGCTTCTGTCAAGCGCCACATTAATAGAAGGGTAATCCATTACAGATCCCATCAAACCAATGTTATGCGTGATACTTGTATTATGCAGTTCTGCAGGCGATAACATGTTGCTGGCCTTCATATTGTGGTTCAGACCCAGTGTATGGCCCATTTCATGCATAATCAGGTAAGTCAGGAACTGCTTGTGCATGGCTTTGATCTCAGCTTCAGCGGCACCAGTCATCTCCAACGTAGTTAATCCTGCAGTGTACTGTGCTTTCAGTTCTGCGGCGAGTGTGCAGAGCTGATGACTTTTCATGGTCAGTCCCGGAATTTGTGTTTCTGCACTTTGTGCTGCAAAACCGTTAAACAACTCATCATAAATAGCCGTAGCACTGCCTGAGTACCACTCTACCGTAATATCGGCACCCAGGATCTGTCCGGTTCTCGGATTTACAAAACTGGGTCCGATGGCACCGTAAGAAGGTTGTGCAGAAGAAACCCAACGGATCACATTATAGTGTATATCAGCCGGATCCCATTTCGCATCATCGGGCTGGATCTTCATTTGTAAGGCATTTTTGAAGCCTGCTTTTTCAAAAGCTTCATTCCACTTCATACCAGCTTCATAAATGATCTGGCGGTATTCATGCGGTGTAGTATTTTCTATCCAGTAAACAAGCGGTTCTATGGGTTCGCTGATGGCTGCACTGGGATCTTTTTTCCTGAGATCCCAACGGTTGATCATGTCTTTGTAAGGAACAGGACTGATACTTGTCTGATCATTTCTTTCCTGCATAAAAAATCCTACCCGGGGATCATCTCTCCGGGGAGTAAAATCATTTTTGGGCATGGAGATAAAACTGTGCTGCATCCGTACACGTACATAACGCGGATCTGCTACATCCGGACCACCATCGGCCAGTGTGGTTGGATTATCGTAGGAAAGGTCTACCACTACATCCGTATTATCTGCAAACGAGCGCAGTTGTGCATATTTGGATTTAGTGGGGTTCAGCATACCGAGATTAAATAGCATCATGGTAAACGGACTGGGGGCAAATATAGGTTTTACCGGATCCAGTTTTTCACTAAGAAAAAGTGCATCACCACTTACGAGATAACCCAGTGAATCTTCGATCGAAAATTTGTCTGAGAAGAAAACCGCTTCCGGTTTATCTACCTCAGCCGTTTTACTTACCGGGTTGCTTTTATCGTAATACTGGTTGGTATTTACAATAGAGAACTCCAGTTTGTCAAAAGCTTTTTTGATCTTGAATACCGCAGTAGCTCTGTGCATACTCTGGTTAAGGAACAAAGAGGTAGGACCGCTGATAGAGAAACTCTGGTAAATGAACTCTTTCTCTAACTGGTCTTTACGGATATACATCTGCACACTTCCGGTAGCCGTATCCTGATAAAGGGTAAAAAGACCCTCATTCTTTTTCTGGCCCTTGGTTTTATCTGCCACCGTTTGTTTTTTGGGAGTAGCAGGTTTGGATGTATCACCAGCTGGTTTGGCGGGCGAAGTTAAAGTTCCCGTGGTTTGAGCTGATGCCGCCAGCAGGAAATTAGATGCCACAAAGGCAAACAGGATTTTTTTCATAGCAGTGTTTTGAGTCTTTTAAATTAAGATTATTTCACATAAACACTGCATTCGTCCGTTATTTTTATACCAAGCGGGAATATTTTGCTATGAACGGCAGAAAATAAGGTATCAGGCCATATCGGCCGAAGCAATAGAACGGGCTGCTATCCAGCCACTTGTCCAGGCATGCTGGAAGTTGAAGCCTCCGGTAACCCCATCCACATCCAGGATCTCCCCGGCAAAATAGATACCCGGTTGTTTACGGCTTTGCATAGTATGGGGGTCTACTTCAGAGAGATTGATCCCGCCACAGGTCACAAATTCCTCTTTAAACGTGGTTTTTCCTTTTACAGAAAACGCCTGTGCGGTCAGGTTCCTGATAAGTTTATTCTGTTCTTTGGCCGGGATCTCTGCCCAGCGGATATCCGGGTTGATATCACTTGCAGCCAGCAGGTATAACCACAAACGGTTAGGCAAGCCAAATGGATTTTTATTGCCTGTTTTCATTCCTGCATATTCATCGCGATAGGATTGCCAGACATTCCGCAGATCCTGCTCTGTTTGTCCGGGCAGCCAATTCACCAGCAACGTGAAATGATAATTCATATCAGCCAGTTGCCGCGCTCCCCATGCAGATAATCGCAGAATGGCCGGACCACTCATACCCCAATGTGTAATCAGCAAAGGACCTTCTTCCGCCAGTTTGGTGCCCGCCACTTTTACAGTCGCCCGCTCTACAGCTACCCCCATTAATTGAGTAACCGGATTACCCGGCATATTGCAGGTGAATAAAGATGGGACCGGCTCTGCTATCGTATGTCCGAGTTTTCGTAACCACTCGAACATCGCGGATTTGGGATAACCACCACAGGCAATGCAAACAAAATTTGCCTGCATCCGGCCAGTGGATGTCTGCAGTTCAAATCCATTTGCTGCAACAGTGATGCTTTGCACTTCGCACTGCAACCTGATCTGCACGCCGTATTTATCTGCTTCTTTTAACAGGCAATTGATGATAGTTTGCGAATCATCTGTAATAGGAAACATTCTTCCATCCGCTTCTGTTTTCAGCTGTACACCTCTTTCTGCAAACCAGTCAATGGTATCGTTTGTATTGAATGAATGAAAGGCTTTTTTGATAAAGTTCTGTCCGCGGGGATATCGTTTTACCAGTTCAGGTATATCAAAACAGGCATGTGTGGCATTACATCGGCCTCCACCACTGACTTTCACTTTTGCCAATAGCTTATTGGATTTTTCTACCACTGTTACCCGTAATCCCGGATGCAAACGCGCTGCATTAACGGCACAGAAAAAACCGGCCGCACCGCCGCCAATCACAATTAATTCTTTTGTTGCTGGATTCGCCATTACCTGTATTAAACGATCTAAGCTATACTTAGATTGCAAAGATAGTTCTTTACTGCACGTCGCTTCAGGAACCTGCAGCCATCGTCATGATGGCCGCCATCGTCTCAATCCCATTCCACAGATTACGGATCCGGATATTCTCATTTTCTGCATGCTGGTTATTATCGTGGTTAGCCACAGGAACCGTAATGGTTTTGGCGTTCAGATGTTTCTCAAACAGGAACAAAGGTAAACTGCCTCCCATGGTAGGAATCAATACCACTTTATCTGCCGTCGTACTTTTAACGGCTTCTATCACCTGCTGCACAACCGGAAGATCCATGGGTGTTCGCTGCGCGTTATAGCCACCGCTTTTTTTAACACGGGCAATACGTGAAAAAATTTTCCGCTCAGCATCTGTCGGTTCTTCTTCCGTGATATAATAGCCTTGTTCACGGATATGGTTAATGACCCTGTCCTGCTGTTTTTTATAATCATTGCCCGGCACCATCCGCAGATCCAGCACGGCCGTGGCAGTAGTGGGAATCACATTGCTGGCTTTCGCACCTGTATTACCGCTCTGCATTCCGTTAATATTCAGCGAAGGCAGCATAATCGCTTCTCCCAGCTCAACACCGGGCATTTCCTCTCCCACAAAATGCAGTTCTTCCTTCAACTGGTTACCTACAGGCGGCATATCACGGATCGCTTTTTTCTCCTGTTCTGTGAGTGGTATTACATCATCATAAAAACCTCTGATAGTAACACGTCCTTTTTCATCCTTCATCGATGCCAGTAACTTAGCCAGTAACAAACCGGGATTAGGTGCCCAGTTGCCGTAATGACCACTATGCAGCGGCCTGGTAGCACCATACAAAGTGATATCTACATGCGCATCCCCTCGTGCCCCGAACAGGATCGCTTTTTTGCCCGACTGGTGAACGGGGCCATCACAGATCACCCACAAATCTGACCGAAGTAAATCTTTGTGTTTATCGAATATACCACCGAGGTTGGGAGAACCCGCTTCTTCCTCTCCTTCAAAAAAGAATTTGATATTATAGCTGAGCGGCAGGCCTGCCCGCTTTACCACCTCATAGGCATTCAGGATGGCCATAATGCCTGCCTTATCATCCGATGCACCTCTGGCATAGATCCGCCAATCAGGATCATATTTGCCGGCTCCGGAAGGGAAGCCGATCATCGTAGCACCCTGCTCCAGTGATCCTTTGACCAACCGGGGTACAAAAGGTTTCAGGCCTCTGGCCCATTGGCTGCTATCTACCGGCTGACCATCATAATGTGCATAGAAGATCAATGTTCGCGTAGCACCGGGCACATTCACTTCTCCGTAAATAGCAGGAGTAGTTGCCGCATTTCCATCTGATAGTAATTGAACTCTTTGGATATTCCGCTGCTGCATCATCTGCATAATGAAATCCGCGTTCCGTTTAAGACCGGCTTTATCAGCTGCAACATTGGGAATAGAAAGAAAGCGGATATACTCCTGCAGCCAAACATTTTCACGCTGTTGGCGGATGGTGCGGATACGCAGTGTTTCCTCAGGCTGGGCGAAGAGCATTGCCGGAAACAGTGCCGGAATAAAGCAGGATAAAAATTTCCGCATCTTAGCAGTTTTACTGTAAGATAGCAAGAATTGATCAGTAATAACTGGTGTTAAGATCAGGATTAGCTTTCTCTGCAGCTTCAATAATACTGTAATCAGAAAGGATCAATGCCTGGTTCCTTTTCACACATACATCATGTTCAAAGTGTACAGATACTTTTCCGTCGCGGGTTCTCACCGTCCAGCCATCATCTTCGGTATATACTTCTCTTGATCCCAGATTGATCATGGGTTCGATGGCCAGTACCAGGTTCTCTTTTAGTTTCGGACCTGTACCGCGTTTTCCATAATTAGGTACCTGTGGATCTTCGTGCAGACTGCGTCCCAAACCATGCCCCACCAGTTCTCTCACCACTCCATAACCATGTTTTCTTTCCGTATGTTCCTGAATGGCAAAAGCGATATCGCCTACCCGGTTATTGGTAATCGCTTTCTCTATGCCCTTGTATAAAGATTCTTTGGTCACTTTTACCAGTTGCAACACTTCAGTCGGCACCTCGCCAAGGATAAAAGTATACGCATGATCGCCATGCCAGCCATTCAATATCACTCCCATATCCACAGATACAATATCCCCTTCCTTCAGCGCGATATTATTGGGGAAGCCATGCACCACCACATCATTCACAGAAGCACAAACATTAAAGGGATACCCACGATAATTATAAAAGGAGGGAATGGCTTTGTGGTCTTTCACAAAATCGCCACAGATCTTATCGATCTGCAAAGTGGTCATACCGGGCTTGAGCACTTTGGCCACTTCCGTAAGCGTTTTGCTTACCAGGGTAGCCGCTTCTTTCATCAAAGCTACTTCTGCTTCAGTTTTATGGATCATCATATTACTTCGTCTGGTCATTTGTCAAAAAAAAGAAACCTGCCGTTCCGCAGTCAGCGGGATGGCAGGTTTACAAAGGTCGTTATTTTTATTTAAATAGTCGTGCTAGAAACGGTCTGTCTTCCCTGTACGCGACCACTCTTCATTAATCCATCGTATTGACGCATCAGCAGGTATGTTTCGATCTGCTGTAAAGTATCCAGGATCACACCTACCATGATCAACAGGGAAGTTCCTCCAAAGAATGAACTGAATCCCTGTGTAACACCTAAACGCTGTGCAAATCCGGGCATGATACCTACCAGTGCCAGGAAAATGGCTCCCGGTAAAGTGATCTTATCCATAATGGAACCGATATAATCTGCAGTAGGTTGTCCGGGTTTTATACCTGGAATAAATCCGTTATTACGTTTCAGGTCTTCAGAGATCTGCTTAGGGTTAAAGATCAATGCGGTGTACAGGAAGGTAAATCCGATCACCATCACAGAGTAGATAACCATGTACCAGAAATTACTGTGATCGTTGAAGATCTTCACAATACCCTGGGCAGAATCAATATTGGTAAAGGAAACCAGTGTAGGCAGGAACATAATCGCCTGAGCGAAGATGATTGGCATTACACCGGCACTGTTCACTTTTACGGGCAGGAACTGACGGGCACCTCCAAACTGGCGGTTACCGATGATCTGCTTGGCATAGTTTACAGGGATCTTTCTCACACCCTGTACCAGGATAATCAGACCCATGATCACAGCTACCAGAATGGCAATCTCGATCAGGAAGATCAACAAACCACCGCCACCACGTTGTTCTTTCGCGGTAAATTCCTGAATGATAGAGATGGGTAAACGGGATAAGATACCCACCATGATAATGATAGAAGTACCATTACCCAATCCTTTATCCTGGATCTTCTCGCCTAACCACATGACAAACAGGGTACCTGCTGTTAGAGTGACTACAGTAGAGAAACCAAAAAATGCTTTATAAGCAGGGAGGATCGCTTCAGCATAACCGGGACTGTTCAGGTAAGCCACATAAGCACCCGCCTGGAACACAGTTACAATAACGGTGAGATAGCGGGTCCACTGGTTGATTTTTTTACGGCCACTGTCACCTTCTTTCTGTACTTTCTGCAATTGCGGAACCAGGATGGTCATTAACTGCATGAAGATAGAAGCGGAGATATAGGGCATGATACCCAGTGCCAGAATAGATGCCTGTGAAAAACCACCACCGGCAAACATATCAAAGATGCCTAAGAGGCCATTGCTTTTCGCTGACTTCTGTGCCAGTTCGATTTTATTGGGATCCAGACCCGGTAACACGATGTGGTTACCAAGACGGTAAGTAAATACCAGCGCCAGCGTAATAACGATCTTGTTACGCAGCTCTTCGATGGCCCAAATATTCTGTAAAGTCTTAACTAATTTTTTCACTTAAATGCAATTGAAAGCGTTAATACTCAAAACCAAAAAGACGCACGGTGTGCGTCTGGCAAATTACGTTAAAATTACTTTACAATTTCAACTGTACCGCCGGCAGCCTCAATAGCGCCTTTTGCTTTTTCGCTGATGCCGTTTACTTTAAAAGTCAATTTAGCCTTCAATTCGCCGGTAGCCAGCACTTTCACTTTGTCTGTACGGCTGATCAGGCCATTGATATACAGGTTCTCGAGGCTGAACTCGGTAAAACCGTATTTCTCTGCCAGCTGATCTATCTGTCCCAGGTTGAATACCTTGTACTCAACACGGTTATTATTTTTAAATCCACGCTTAGGGATACGACGCTGGATAGGCATCTGTCCACCCTCGTGGGCCATTTTACTTTTGTAACCGGCACGGCTCTGACCACCTTTGTTACCTTTTGTTGATGTACCACCTTTACCAGATGCTTCACCACGACCGATACGGATTTCTTTGTGCGTTGAGCCTGCTGCAGGCTTGAGTGTGTGTAGTTTCATGTTTATCTGATTTGAACTTACGGGGTATCTCCCCTCGCAATTTTTTAATGAATAATTAGAAATTAATAATTAATAATTAAACAAAAATGAATAATCAAAGAGGTGATCCCACTCTAATTATTCATTTTTAATTATTAATTTTTAATTGGTACTAAGCGATTTCTTCAACCTTCACCAGGTGGCTAACTTTGTTAACCATTCCTAGGATCTGTGGAGTAGCTTCTACTTCTTTGGAAGCATTCAGTTTCTTCAAACCCAGGGCAATCAAAGTCTGCTTCTGACGCTCAGATCTGTCGATACCGCTTTTAACCTGTGTGATCTTAATTTTTTTCATGATATTATCATTTGAACTGGCGACCGCCGATAAACAGCTTGCGACAGGTATTATCCGTTAAATACTTTGCTCAGTTTCAGGGTTCTGGTTTTAGCAACCTGAATAGGTTCTCTTAAGAGGCCCAATGCTTTGATAGTGGCTTTAACCACGTTCTGCGGGTTAGCAGAACCCAGGCTCTTGGCCAGTACGTCGGTTACACCGGCACTTTCCAGCACAGAACGCATGCTGCCTCCCGCGATCACACCTGCTCCATGAGCTGCTGGTTTGATCAACACTTTGGCTGCACCATCTTTGGCCCACTGCTCATGAGGAACAGTACCATGCATCACCGGTACTTTCACCAGGTTCTTCTTGGCATCTTCGATACCTTTTGCAATAGCTTCCTGTACTTCTTTTGCTTTACCTAAGCCCTGGCCTACTACACCATTTCCGTTTCCTACTACTACCAGTGCTGAGAAGCTGAAAGTACGACCACCTTTGGTAGTTTTCACTACACGGTTAATGGCAACTACTTTCTCTTTCAGTTCCAGTTCGCCACCGGATTTTACCTTATTTACGTTTACTTTAGACATTTATCTAACGATTAATTGTTGTTAGCAAATTAGAATTGAAGACCACCTTCTCTCGCACCATCAGCTACTGATTTCACACGACCATGGTACAGATTACCGCCCCTGTCAAACACACAGGCAGTTAATCCCAGTTCAATGGCTTTGCGTGCAATAGCCATACCAACCAGTTTAGACTTCTCGATCTTGGTTACTTTCTGAGCAGCGATATCTTTATCTCTTGATGAAGCAGCTACCAGGGTTACTGCATTATCATCATCGATCAATTGTGCATAGATCTCCGCGTTGCTTCTGAAAACAGATAAACGGGGTTTTACTGCTGTACCAGCCACTTTTTTGCGGATACGGTACCTGATCTTCTGCCTTTGAATTAATTTACCCATTGTTTTATTTTTTTACCCTCCGATTCTGCCGGAAAGTTTGTTATTGTTTTATTTATTTACCTGCTGCCTTACCTGCTTTTCTTCTCAGGATCTCACCTGCATATTTCACACCTTTTCCTTTGTATGGTTCAGGCTTACGTAAGCTGCGCAGTTTGGCGGCTACCTGTCCGATCAGTTGCTTGTCGATACCTTCCAGCATGATCTTCGGGTTCTGTCCTTTTTCGGTAACAGTACTTACTTTCAGTTCTTTCGGAATTTCGAAAATGATATTGTGAGAGTAACCTAATGCCAAGTCAAGCAGGTTTCCGGTATTGGCGGCTTTAAAACCCACACCCACCAGTTCCAGGTCTTTCTTGTATCCTTCAGTTACCCCTTTTACCATATTGCTCACCAGTGAACGGTATAAGCCGTGCATAGCGCGGTGACGAATCTGGTCTGTCGGACGAACCAGGTGTAACTGGCCATCAGCGATAGAGATAGTGATATCCCTGTCTACAGTTTCTTTCAATTCACCTTTAGGACCTTTTACAGTTACAACGTTATCGCTGCTTACAGTGATGGTAACGCCTGCAGGTATTACCACCGGTTGTTTTCCAATACGAGACATAGTCGATTCAGTTTTTTATTTGATTCAATATCCTGGCCCGTGTTCAGCTCCGACTAAAAAGCTTAATTGTCAGACAGGGTTTATAACCATGGCGCCTGCGGCGCCAGAGAAATTAATAGATATAGCACAATACTTCACCACCCACATTCTGTGCCTTGGCCTGCTTATCAGTTAATACACCTTTAGATGTACTCAGTATAGCAACACCCAATCCGTTGATCACACGTTTGATCTCGGCAGGTTTTGCATACTGACGGAGACCCGGACGGCTCACTCTTTCCAGAGAACGGATAGCAGCCTGTTTGGTCTGGGGATCGTATTTCAACGCGATCTTGATCAGGCCTTGTTTGCTGTCATCTTCAAACTTGTACTTCAGGATATAACCCTGTTCGTACAGAATCTCTGTTAAGCGCTTCTTCAGATTAGAAGCAGGGATTTCAACCAGTCTGTGTCCGGCCATCTGGGCGTTACGGATTCTGGTTAAGAAGTCTGCTATAGGATCAGTTACCATGTTTATTAGAATTAAATCTTGTTCAAAATTGGTTTGTTACCGGTTTGCAGCGAACTGCACCTGGAAACATGTCTTATTTTACCAGCTGGCTTTCTTCACACCAGGGATCATTCCGTTCAGGGCCATGTCGCGGAACATGATCCTTGACAGACCGAAGTAACGCATGTAGCCACGTGGACGTCCGGTTAACTGACAACGGTTTTTCAACCTTACAGGTGACGCGTTCTTAGGAAGCAGGTCCAAAGCAGCATAATCGCCGGCAGCTTTCAAAGCAGTACGCTTTTCTGCAAATTTGGCAACCATTTTCTCACGTTTGTGTTGTCTGGCTGTAATTGATTTCTTTGCCATGTGATATTAGTTGTTTTCTTTTTTAGCATTTTTGAATGGCATACCCAGTTCTTTCAGCAGCTCGTAAGCTTCTTCGTTGGTACCTGCCGTTGTAACGAAAGTGATATCCAGACCGGTGATCTTGTTCACTTTATCGATATCGATCTCAGGGAAGATGATCTGCTCGGTTACACCCAGGGTGTAGTTACCGCGGCCATCAAATGCCTTGTCGCTGATACCTTTGAAATCACGTACACGTGGTAAAGCTACAGATACCAACCTGTCCAGGAATTCATACATCTTCTCACCTCTCAGTGTAACGCGTGCGCCGATAGGCATGCCTTTACGCAGTTTGAAGTTAGAAATGTCTTTCTTAGACATGGTAGGAACTGCTTTCTGACCGGTGATCATGTTCAGTTCTTCAACTGCAATGTCAACCAGTTTTTTATCTGTTACGGCGCCGTTAACGCCACGGTTGATACAGATCTTTTCCAGTTTAGGCGCCTGCATTACAGTTTTGTAAGCAAACTTTTTCATTAAAGCAGGAATAACCTCTTTGGTATATTTATCTGCTAATCTCGGAGTGTATTTTACAGTACTCATTATTTGATTACCTCCCCTGATTTTTTAGAGATACGTACTAATTTTCCATTTTCACGGGTGCGTTTTGCCTTGGTAGGCTCGCTCTTCTTGGCATCCCACAACATCACATTACTGATGCTGATAGGCGCTTCAATCTTCACAATACCACCCTTTGTGTTGGCAGCAGAAGGTTTGGTGTGTTTGGTAGCGATGTTAACACCTTCTACAACTACACGTCCTTTGTCAACGATAACTTCCAACACCTTACGGGGCTTTTTCAAGTCCTTGTCATCACCGGCGATCACCACAACAGTGTCTCCTTTTTTGATGTTGAATTTGGGTTTAAATCTTGTACTCATTTTTTACGCTTTATGCTTAATGCCAAACGCTAAACGCTCAGCTTAAATTTTAATTTGTTTGCCTTTGCTTTCAGCAGTATGCTTTCAGCTTTCAGCGTTTGCGTTCTTACAGAACCTCAGGTGCCAATGAAATGATCTTCATGTAACCTTTATCACGCAGTTCACGTGCAACTGGCCCGAAAATACGGGTACCGCGTGGCTCATCAGAGTTGTTCAACAACACAACTGCATTGTCATCAAAACGGATATAAGAACCATCTTTACGACGTAACTTATTTTTGGTACGTACAATAACTGCTTTAGATACGGTACCTTTTTTAACACCACCTGCGGGGATGGCATCTTTTACAGTTACCACGATCTTATCTCCGATCTTGGCGTAATCCTGGCCGCTGTTTCCCAGAACCCTGATACAAAGAACTTCCTTTGCACCACTGTTATCAGCTACATTTAGTCTGCTTTCTTGCTGAATCATCTTTTTTAGCTTTGAGCCTGGAACTTACATTCCGGCATTTATAACAATTTGTTGTCAGAGGCTATGGCTTTGGTTATCCAACTGCGCATAGCATGTGAAAAAGCTTATTTCGCTTTCTCTATGATTTCCACCAGTCTCCAGCGCTTTGTTTTGCTCAGCGGACGGGTTTCCATGATCTTAACTACATCACCGATGGCACACTCACTCTTTTCATCATGAGCATGGAACTTGGTGGTTTTCTTTACGAACTTACCATAGATAGGGTGCTTTACTTTTCTTTCTACAGCTACAGTAATGGTTTTATCCATCTTGTCGCTGGTAACCACCCCGGTCCTTGTTTTACGCAAATTTCTTACTTCAGCCATTGTTTATGTTTTTAAGCTTGTACTCTTAGCTATGAGCTTTGAGCTACGAGCTATGAGCTGTTTATGGTTTGCCTGGGCTCGTAGCTAACAGCTCGTAGCTCAAAGCTTTATATACCTAATTCTTTTTTCTTCAATTCCGTTTTCAAACGGGCGATATCCCTGCGGAGACCGCGGATGTTCATTGGATTCTCCAGCGGAGAGATCGCATGAGCGAACTCAAGCTTTTTCAGGCGTAACTGGTCTTCCTGGATCTTGGTTCTCAGATCTGCGACGTTCAAATCTTTGATAGACCTGTTAAATTCGTATGTCTGTTTGTTTGCCATTGCAAATTCGATTTATAGATTAGGCTTGCAAATCTCTTCTTACGATGAATTTGGTTGCGATTGGTAATTTCTGTGCGGCCAGTCCCATTGCTTCTTTGGCAACAGCTTCTGTAACACCGTCACATTCGAAGATGATACGTCCTGGTTCAACCACAGCAGCCCAGAATTCAGGGTTACCTTTACCCTTACCCATCCTTACTTCAGCTGGCTTTCGGGTAATGATCTTATCAGGGAAAATACGGATCCATACATTTCCCTCACGTTTCATAGCACGGGTCATGGCCTGACGGGCTGACTCGATCTGACGGTTGGTCAACCAGATCGGCTCAAGCGCTTTTAAAGCAAATGATCCGAATGAAATGGAAGTACCACGCTTAGCTACCTCGCGAATGCGTCCTTTTTGCTGCTTCCTATGCTTACTTCTTTTAGGCTGTAACATTCTTTAGTTTTTAGTCCATCCACCTGAGGCGGATAGTTATTTAAACCTTCAGTAATGATTAATTACTAATTATTAATTATGAATTATCTGCGACCACCACCACGGTTATCACCACCACGGCCACCACGGTCTCCACCACCTCTGCGGTCATCTCTTCTGTCGCCACCTGGTCTGCGCTCTTCACGGCCACCATCTCTTCTGTCGCTCATATCGTTCTTACCACCTACAAAGTTGGGGTTGAGTTCGCGTTTACCCAATACTTCACCTTTACAGATCCATACTTTGATACCGATCTTTCCGTAAACGGTTTGTGCAAACACATTGGCGTAATCGATGTCCATACGGAAAGTATGTAACGGTGTACGACCCTGTTTGAACTCTTCGCTACGTGCGATCTCAGATCCACCCAAACGTCCGCTCAGTTTTACTTTGATACCTTCAGCACCCATACGGAGTGTGGAAGCGATCGCCATTTTGGTAGCACGTTTGAAGTTGATACGGTTCTCAATCTGCCTGGCGATGGTGTCACCAACGATGGTGGCATCCAGCTCAGGACGACGGATCTCGAGGATGTTGATCTGAACATCATCCTTACCGGTCAATTTTTTCAATTCTTCCTTAATACGGTCAACTTCTCCACCGCCTTTACCGATGATAATACCTGGCTTAGACGTATGAATGGTTACGATTAACTTACCCAGTGTACGCTCAATAACAATTTTGGCAATACCACCTTTGTTAATACGGGCACTCAGGTAAGTACGGATCTTATGATCTTCGATCAGCTTGGAGGCATAGTCTTTCTTACTACCATACCAGTTGCTGTCCCATCCGCGGATGATACCTAACCTGTTACCAATTGGATTTGCTTTCTGACCCATATAATGGTTTTACAATTAGTTTTTAGAATCTACGATTAATGTTACGTGGTTGCTGCGTTTACGAACTCTGTATCCGCGGCCTTGTGGTGCAGGGCGCATACGCTTCAGTACACGGCCTCCATCTACAAAAACGGTCTTAACCACCAGAGCGCTGTCTGCAGCACTGGCTCCGTTATTTTTCTGCTCCCAGTTACTGATGGCACTCTTCAGCAATTTTGCCAGCGGAGTTGCATTGTGCTGCGGGTGGTGTTCAAGAATAGCCAGGGCCTTCTCTACTTCCATACCGCGGATCACATCAGCCAGCAAACGCATTTTGCGTGGGCCGGTCGGGTAATTGTTCAGTTTAGCTACTGCTTCCATTTCTTTTATGGTTTGATATTTGGCGTTTGGCGTTTGGCGTTAGTTTAAGGATTAACCCCAAACTCCAAACCCCAAACTCCTAACTTGTTTTATTTCTTTGATCCTGCGTGACCTCTGAAGTTCCTGGTGGGGGCAAACTCGCCGAGTTTGTGACCTACCATGAATTCTGTTACATAAACAGGGATGAACTTGTTTCCGTTGTGCACTGCAAATGTGTGCCCTACGAAATCAGGCGTAATAGTGCTGCGACGGCTCCAGGTTTTGATCACACCTTTCTTGTTTTTACCATCGTTAATCGCAACTACTTTACCTTCTAAGTTTGCGTCTACGTAAGGACCTTTTTTTATCGAACGACCCATATTGGTTAATTTGAAAATTACTTAGCTAATTTTTTTCCGTCTCTGCGCTGAATGATCAGTTTATCGCTTCCTTTTCCTTTGGTACGCGTCTTCTCACCTTTTGCATATTTACCGGTTCTGCTACGTGGGTGACCACCGGAAGCTTTACCTTCACCACCACCCATCGGGTGATCTACCGGGTTCATCGCAACACCACGAACACGTGGACGGATACCTTTCCAGCGGTTTTTACCAGCTTTACCGGCAGTTTCCAGGTTATGGTCGCTATTAGAAACCACACCTACGGTTGCATAACAGTTGATCAATACTTTTCTTAATTCGCCGGAAGGCATTTTTAATACAGCATATTTCTCTTCCTTATTCGCCAGCTGTGCAGAAGCACCGGCACTTCTCACCATTTTACCACCCTGGTTGGGTTGTAATTCGATGTTGTGGATCATAGTACCCAAAGGCATATTCTTCATCAACAGCGCGTTACCGATCTCAGGAACAGCATTGTCGCCGGCGATTACGGTTGTACCAACCTGTAAACCCTGTGGGGCAATGATGTAGCGTTTTTCGCCATCTGCATATTGCAGCAGGGCGATGAATGCGGTACGGTTAGGATCGTATTCGATAGATACTACAGTAGCTGCAATATCTCTTTTGTTTCTTTTGAAATCGATGATACGGTAGTGATGCTTGTTTCCACCACCCATGTAGCGGGATACACGACGACCCTGGAAGTTACGGCCAGCCGTATTTTTCTGAGGTTCGAGCAAGCTCTTCTCAGGATCCATGGTAGTGATCTCAGCATAAGCATTACCAATTCTCCAACGTGTTCCTGCTGTGATTGGTTTGTACTTTTTAAGTGCCATTGTTTACTCTTTTTACTGCGGATTTTTCAGCTCCGCGTGCTATAATTAAATGTTTGAATACAGGTCGATCGCTTCACCTTCAGCTACGGTTACCAGTGCTTTTTTATAAGCACCTTTCATACCCTGTATGAAACCGGCTTTGGTATAACGGGTCTTGTTCTTTCCGGGAACCACTGCGGTGTTTACATCCACTACATTTACTCCGTAGAATTCTTCTACCGCTTTTTTGATTTCCAGTTTGTTGGCCCTGCGGTCTACTCTGAAAGCATACCTTCTTAATTTTTCCTGTTGAGCGTTTGCTTTCTCAGTTAAAATGGGCTTTATCAATACTTCAGTCAGTTTCATTTGTATCTGTTTGAAACGTTACTTAAATTAAGCTGTTACGCCTTCTTCTTCTTCTGCGAAGATCTTGGCGGTATTTTCAGTGATCACCAGGACATCAGCATTCATAATTTCGTATGTGTTGATATCGGCCAGCAATGAACTGGTAATATTTGGAATATTGCGTGTGCTCAGGTACAGGTTATCGTTGTACTCGGGCAATACGATCAGGGTTTTTTTGTTGGCCACGTTCAGGCTGTTCATGATCTCAACTACCTGCTTGGTTTTGGGAGCATCCATGTTGATGTCTTCCAGCACCAGGATCGCGTTATCCTTGGCTTTGTAGCTCAGGGCAGACATCTTGGCCAGGTCCTTCACTTTACGGTTCAGTTTGAAATCGTAAGCGTGTGGTTTTGGTCCGAAGATGGTACCACCACCTTTGTACAAAGGGTTACGGATATTACCTTTACGGGCACCACCGGTTCCTTTTTGTTTGTGCAGCTTGCGGCTGGCACCCTGTACTTCGGCGCGGGTTTTCACTTTGTGTGTACCCTGACGGCCCTGTGCCAGGTATTGTTTCACAGCCAGGTAAATCACATGATCGTTCGGCTCGATGCCGAATACATCAGCAGGTAATTCAACCGTTCTGCCGGTCTTCTGTCCTTTTATATTTAATACGTCTACTTGCATGTTCTTTCAGTTAAATAGGTGATTACTTCTGGATTAAAACGATGGAACCGTTATGGCCAGGAACCGAACCGCTGATCAGGATATAATTCTTTTCAGGGAAGATCTTAACCACTTTTAAACCTTTCATTTTAACACGGTCACCGCCCATACGGCCGGCCATCCTCATTCCCTTGAATACGCGGGAAGGATAAGATGATCCTCCGATAGAACCCGGTGCACGCTGACGGTCGTGCTGACCGTGAGACGCTTCACCCACACCAGAGAATCCGTGGCGCTTTACAACACCCTGGAAACCTTTACCCTTGGTGGTACCTACTACTTCAACAGCTTCTCCTTCAGAGAAAATATCTACTGTAATGGTCTCGCCCAGTGCTTTTTCTATGGAATAATTGCGGAATTCTTTTACGAATTTCTTAGCGGCAGTTTGCGCTTTTGCGTAGTGATTCAGCTCGGCCTTTGTGGAGTGTTTTTCTTTCTTGTCGCCTAAGCCTAATTGAACGGCAGCATACCCGTCAGACTCGATAGTCTTGATCTGGGTTACTGTGTTGGGAGCAGCTTCGATGATGGTGCAGGCTGTCTGCTTTCCATCGGCGGCGAAGATGCTGGTCATCCCGATTTTTTTACCAATAATACCTTTCATCTTTTGCGGTTTATAGCCCCGCTTGGTTATGAGGACATCCCGATGATGAATCGGGATTCAATCCTTGTTCGCTGCCGACCTTTTCCGTTGTTTCTTCCCGCCTGGCGGGAAAAGAGGAAGTACCGGAAGTAAACAAACCTCGAAGGGCCTGTTTATATGTTGTGATCGCGGATTTTATGATTTTGACAGGATTAATATGATTATTCCTATCTCAAAGTCCGGATCGTTTCGATTCAGAGCTGCTTTCTCCTGCTGTTGGCAGGTTTGGCAGATGAAAATTATTTATAAGAACTCAGCGCTTGCTCATAGCCCGTAGCTATCAGCTCACAGCTATTTTATCAGGCTTTGATCTCAACTTCCACACCTGAAGGCAAATCCAGTTTGCTCAGGGCATCTACCGTTCTGGAAGAAGAAGTGTAGATATCCAGCAAACGCTTGTGCGTACAAAGCTGGAACTGCTCACGGCTCTTCTTATTTACGTGTGGTGAACGCAGAACAGTGAAAATTTTCTTGTGGGTAGGCAAAGGAATAGGTCCTGTAACTACTGCACCTGTACTGCGTACTGTTTTCACGATCTTCTCAGCAGATTTATCTACCAGATTGTGATCGTATGATTGTAATTTGATCCTGATTCGTTGAGACATAGTCGAAACCCAATTTTCTGATTGGGGTTGCAAAGGTAAGAGCCCGTAACGGAACAGACAAGTATTTTGAAAGTTTTTTTGTGCATTTCCCAAATAAACCCGGAAAAATATCCCCAAAACAGTGCCCCTGCCCCGGATTTGCTCCCCACCAGCCCGGCCTCCCTTGTTTTGGCAGCCCGTTCAGCAGCTTCCTTCGCATAAAGGCCCGGTTTTATTCGTTTGATAACAGCAGGAATTCCGGCGATCCCGGTTCCTGATGGAAAATTGGTTCAAATCAATAATTTTACGGCAAGACTACCTTCATGGCAAAGATAAATAAGACAAAAGGATATACCCCTGTTCAACCAACTCCAGCTATAGCTCCCAAAAATGGTTTTCAATGGAATGCTGCCAACCTGGTTCCGCTGCTGGCATGCCTGCTTTATTTTGCCGTGCATTTTCTGCCTGATTTTGGCGCCTATGATGCCATGGGATCGCAATGGTTATATATTGTAGCGGTTGACATTCTGGTAATTCTGATGATTCTGGCACGCAGAAACGACTACCGGGAAGCCAGTGCACAGGTATTTGGCAACCTTTTCTCCAAATTATATCTGGCATTTTTTGTGTTGGCCGGAATATCCATTTTTACCGCTATTAACCCCACTGAGGGCCTGGTTTGTTATGTCCGTTTAACGGCAACTATTATTGCTTTTTTTAATGTCAGTATCCTATTATATAAGCGAACGGATTTATTCAGGATCATCGCCCAGATCCTTGCCCTGATCCTGCTGGTAGAATCCTGCCAGGCCATTGCCCAGTTTTTACGGGAAGTAGCCGACACTGACATTACTACTGTGATTCTGGGATTAAAAGGAACAACCGGTAATAAAAACATCTTTGCGGCCAGTACTGTTGTTAAGATCCCTTTTGTGATCTATTGTATTTATTACTCCAGGGTATGGGGTAAAATACTGAATAGTCTGATTCTGCTGCTCGCAACGCTAAGCCTGTTTTTTGTAAATGCCCGTGCGAGCTATGTAAGTTTAATTCTGATAGTAACTGCCTATGTTATTTACTGCATCTGGGAAGGCAGGAAAATGAAAAAAACAGAAGATACCCTTTATCATCTGGGATATATTATTCTGCCCGTTATAGCTGCACTGTTTATTTCGCAGGTAGAAATCAGCGCTGTTAAAAATCTGCAGGAACAAAAAGGAGGTTATGGTACCGTATCAGAAAGATTAGGATCGGTAGTTGCGTTCAATGCAGAGAACAACCAGGTCAGGTTCAGACTTTGGGCACATGCCATAGATTACACTTTACAAAAACCGATACTCGGGTGCGGATATGGTAACTGGAAAATTGCCTCCATCCCCTACCAAAGAACGCTTACAAACGATCTGATTGTTCCCGTACATGCACATAATGACTTTTTTGAGGCTTTTGCCGAAATGGGCATAGCTGGCGGTTTGTTATACCTCAGTCTTTTTGCCTGTATTCTTTTTTTCACTGTCAAAACTTTCCTCAGTAAGGCTTCTGAAGAAATAAAACTGATCTCTATCATTTCCTTCCTGGCATTTATCGGCTATTCTGTTGATGCCTTTTTTAACTTCCCGATGGAAAGACCTATCAGCCAGGTATTCTTTGTTTTCATTACAGCATGGAATGTTACGGCATATGTTGCAGGCAGACAAACTTTAGCGGAAGAATCAACGGGTACTGTTCCTGTAAATAATACCATCAAACCCCTATTTGGCCTTGTATCCCTGCTTTTACTGATTCCTGCTGTGTACGTTACTTATGAAACATACCGATCACTTGTGTTGCAAAAAACAGTGCTGGCGGATCTCAATAATGAACCGCTGAAACTGAACTGGAAAGAAACCACTGCAGCGTTCCCCTCCATACCCAACCTAACCGCTACCGCGCAGCCTGTGGATGCCATTAAAGGCAGGTACCTGTACGAAGCAGGCCATTATGAGGAAGCGATTGTGTTGCTCGACAAAGGACGCATTGCGAACCCTACCATTGCATACAGCGAATTTCTGAAAGCGGGACTGTATTTTAAAACAGACCGATTTGATAGTGCTGTCAGAAATGCCACTTACGCTTTTTCTGTGCGCCCCAAAGCAAAAACCTACTACCAGACACTGATTGCGGTACTGGCAAAAGTGAAAGATACCAGCGGCATCAAAAAAGCCTTCGCTGAATACGACCGTTACCGGCATGAACCCCTGGCATGGGATCTGTACCTCCGCGGTATGCTGAACGCGCAGGGTAAAGGAACCAAACAGTTGCTTTCCATGGCCGATAGTGCCTTAAAAATGTTTGCTAACCAGGAAGGCGTAGCCACCATTGCTACTGTAAGGGATGAAATCATTCGTTTCATGGAAAATCCTAACGCTACCAATACCGGTAATATAGATATAGCAACAGCTGCCAGATTTTACAATGAGGCAGTAGCTGCTTTTGGCGGTGGTGTGGCCGGGAAAGACAACCTGGAAAAAGCGGCCGGCCTTTTCCTCAAATCAGCCGCCCTTAACCCAGGTAACTATGTAGCGTATGAGAACGCCGCCATTTGTTACTTTAATTTAAAACAATGGCAGAAATCGATCACATATTTTAACAAGGTGCTGGCCACAAATCTCTCTTCTAATGGCAAACCTGAATACTTCAAGGGTGTTGCGCTTTTCAATCTCGGTCAAAGAGAAGAAGGCTGCAACTACCTGAGAACTTCGCTGGCCAAAGGATGGAAGGAGGCGGAAGCAATCATCAAGGCAAATTGCAAATAGTGAGTGGTGAGTAGGGAGTTACCCCTCCACCACTATTGACTATTGACTATTGACTATTGACTACTCACCACTCACGAAGAAGCCCCATCGTTACCAATGGGGCTTCTTCTATTCACTTCAACAAAGAAAATTAATCTTCGATCTTCACTTTTCCTTTGTTCTTGGCCATTACTTCTTCTGCTACATTGTTTGGTGCAGGAGAATAGTGGCTGAACTCCATGGTAGAAGTAGCACGGCCGGATGACAATGAACGCAGTTGGGTTACATAACCGAACATTTCGCTCAGAGGAACTTTGGCCTTGATTACCTGCAGGTTGGCACGGCTGTCCATACCTTCCAGCATACCACGACGACGGTTCAGGTCACCTGTTACATCACCCATGTACTGGTCTGGGGTTAATACTTCCACTTTCATGATCGGTTCGAGCAATGTGGGTTTTGCTTTACGGCCAGCTTCGCGGAAACCGGATTTGGCACATAATTCAAAGCTCATCGCATCAGAATCCACATCGTGGTAGCTACCGTCGAATACACGCACTTTCATGTTGTTAACGGGGTAACCGGCCAGTACACCTGTAGACATTGCCGTTTCAAAACCTTTGCTGATGGCAGGAACAAATTCTTTTGGAATAGATCCACCAAACAGGTCGTTTACGAACTGGAAATGTTTTCCTTCATTCTCTTTCAGCCACTCAGCATCAGCTGGTCCGATAGAGAACTGGATATCGGCAAACTTACCACGACCACCCGACTGCTTTTTCAGCACTTCGCGATGTTCGATAGTGGTACCGAATGATTCTTTATAGGCAACCTGGGGCGCACCCTGGTTTACTTCTACTTTAAACTCACGACGCATACGATCGATGATGATTTCGAGGTGCAGCTCTCCCATTCCACGCAGGATGGTCTGACCGGTATCTTCATCGGTATTCACACGCAGGGTCGGATCTTCTTCTACCAGTTTGGCAATGGCCATACCCATTTTATCTACGTCGGCCTGTGTTTTAGGCTCAACGGCTACCGCGATCACAGGCTCAGGGATGAACATGTTCTCAAGGGTGATCGGATGGTTCTCATCACAAAGGGTATCCCCTGTTTTGATCTCTTTGAAACCTACCGCAGCGGCGATATCACCCGCTTCGATAAAGTCGATCGGATTCTGTTTGTTGGCAAACATCTTCATGATACGGCTGATACGCTCTTTTTTACCACTTCTTACGTTCAATACATAAGAACCGGCATCGAGGTGACCGGAATAACACCGGAAGAAAGCCAGACGACCCACGAAAGGATCGGTCATGATTTTGAAAGCCAGGGCCGCAAAAGGTGCTTTTGCATCAGCTTTACGGGTTTCTGTTTCGCCTGTATCAGGATTCACACCCACAGTATCTTCGATATCAACAGGAGAAGGCAGGTAACGGCAAACGGCATCCAGTGCGGTTTGTACCCCTTTGTTTTTGAAAGAAGAACCACACATCATCGGAACGATGCTCAGATCGATAGTGGCTTTGCGGATCGCTTCATGCATTTCTGCTTCAGAAATACTGCTGGGATCATCAAAGAATTTCTCCATCAGTTTATCATCATATTCAGCTACAGCTTCTACCAGGTTTTGTCTCCACTGGTTAGCTTCTTCTACCATATCAGCAGGTACTTCGATCTCGTCGAAAGTCATACCTTCTGTTTCCATATGCCAGATAATACCTTTCATCTTGATCAGATCCACCACACCGGTAAAATTATCTTCAGCACCAATTGGTAACTGTAATGGAACGGCTTTGGCACCCAGCATTTCTTTTACCTGCTGAACCACCATCAGGAAGTCTGCACCGGAACGGTCCATTTTGTTAACGAAACCGATACGGGGAACTTTGTAACGGTTAGCCTGGCGCCAAACAGTTTCAGACTGTGGTTCCACACCATCTACAGCTGAGAACAGGGCGATCAGACCATCCAGTACACGCATAGAACGTTCTACCTCTACGGTAAAGTCCACGTGACCGGGTGTATCAATAATGTTGAAATAGTAGGATTTGGTATCGGCATCAGCAACCCCCTTATTGGTAGGGAATTTCCACTGACAGCTAACCGCTGCGGAAGTAATGGTAATACCTCTTTCTTTTTCCTGCTCCATCCAGTCGGTAGTGGCCGCACCATCGTGCACCTCACCAATCTTGTGGATCATACCGGTATAGCGCAGGATACGCTCGGTAGTGGTGGTTTTACCGGCATCAATGTGCGCAGCAATACCGAAGTTCCGTTGAAATTTCAAGTCAGCCATAAAGAATTCTTGTTTTAAGTTTGATGTTTGGCCTTGGTGTCCAAATTTTTTCGAGCCGCAAAGGTAGGAATTATAGCGATTGTTCGATGGTTTGGAGGGGATTAAATTCTCCTGTGGAAAACTATGGGAGAAGTTAAAATGCAAAAGTCAAAAGTAAAAAGTCAAAAGAAGCACTCCCCTTTTTGACTTTTTACTTTTGACTTTTAACTTAAAACAATCAACTATTTGATTATCAATAACTTGACTATTTACCCGGCTTTACATTAATCAACGCGATATCATAAATCACGGCCGAATTTGGCGGAATGGTAGCGGTACCTGGTTCGCCATAAGCGGTGGCGGCGGGTAAAATGGCGCGGAAAATGGTTCCCTGCTCCACCCGGTATAATACATCGCGCAGACCGGGGATCATTTCTCCGGCAAGGGCCATATAGGAAGATTTGGTTTTATTGTAATCATCTACCACGGTTCCGTCGGGTAAGGTACAGATCACATTCACTACTATCGTGTCTTTGGCAGAGGGACGCATACCGGTTCCGGCTTTGGCTATGGTATACATAACCCCACTGGCCAATTGGGTAAAGCCTTTTTCGGTTTTTGCTTTTTCGAATAATGCAGCTTCCAGCTGACGGTTACGCTGCAACTGGTAGGTACGCTGGTATGCCAGCAAACGATCCTGTGTAGTGGCAGGGTTTACTTCCAGCTTGCGGTTGTTCAGCACATCATCAATGGCTTTTTTAAAGCGGGCCTGATCGTTTACCACAAATCCTGTTTTGGCAAACAACTGTTGCATCATATACACGCCGAGGCTGTATTGAATGGTATCTTCTACCGGGTTAGACTTGGCTTTGGGAGCTGTTTTTTGTGCAAAACCGGCTGATACCAGCAGGAGAAAAGCAGTAAAAAATACAATGATCTTTTTCATGTGTAGAATATTTGTTTTTAGCGTTGGGCAAAGATAAAATAAGATAGCCCTCTTTACAGAAAAGCAAGGTTAATTAAGGTTAAAGAAAATACTGCAGGTATGGTATATTGCTGCAGCAGGTGGCTTTGCCGGGAGATGGTTGGCTATTTGGGGCCCTGAATCTCTATCAATTCTACCAGTATCAGCAGCGCACTGTTGGGTGGAATCCGGTTATTCCCTTTTTCGCCGTACCCGAGCGAGGCCGGAATAAATGCCTGCCATCTGGAGCCGACCGGCATTAACTGTAGCACTTCATTCAATCCGGGAATTAAAGTGGCCGGGGTGGTTTTTACGGGCTGATTGGTTACAAACGTATTTTCGAAAACCCGGCCATCGGGTAAAGTGCCTTTGTAATGGATGAGTACTGAATCTGTTTCATTCGGCTTTGGGCCTTTGCCTGGATTGATGATGGTGTATTGCACACCGCTGGGGAGTTTGCCTACCCCGGGTTTGTCTTTGAGCAATTCAAACAATTCCTTTTCGAGCGCTTTGCTTTTTTGTAACTGAGCATTTGTTTGGTAATCAGCGATCAATGGATAAACCAAACTGTCTCTGATCAGTCGGGGGTTGTTCCTGTAACGATCATTCAAGCCAGACAAAAAATAATCAAGGTTAAGTGTGGTAAAACCTCCCTTTGCGAGGTACTCTCCTATGTAAACACCCAATGCATACTGAACAGAGTCTGCCGCATTCCGGAGTTGTAAAGGCGCAGCCGCTGGCCTGGCTGCCGTTTTCGTAACCGTTTTTTGCGCATACATTTTCTCACCCAAAAAACTGGTGGATAGCCACAGTAATATGAAAAGAATACACCGCATTCACTGAAATTAATGTAAAGATTGTAAAAAAACGTATCGGATTGCAAAGGTTCCATTTACAAATGAAGTCGTTTACCCGAGCCTTTACCATCCGGATTATTCCCAACCATTATTTTCTAAACGATCTCACGTCCAGGAGTGTTATATCAACAATAAGGGTACTATTGGCGGGTACCAATGTGCTGCCTTTTTCGCCATAAGCAAGTTTTGATGGAATGTATAACTTCCATCTGTCGCCAACCCCCATCATCGGAATGGTTTGTGCGATTCCTGGAATAAGCGAAGACACTTTACCAGAAACAGGTTGCTTTTTCAGGTAAGTATCTTCGAAAACCGTTCCGTCCGGAGTAGTTCCTTTAATATGAATAACAACTGTATCGCTTTGTGAAGGATGTACCCCCTCTCCTGTATTTACAATAAAATAGCGCACACCGCTGGGTAACATTCCCAAACCAGGCTGATCCTTCAAAGAATTAAATATTTTTTCTTCTGTCTTTAAGCCAATTTCTTTTTGCGATAGCTGCTGAAGTCCTACTACCAGTTTCACTATCATAGAGTCCGGGAGCAAACCCTGCAAATTTCTGAATTTATCATCCATCCCTTTTAAAAAAAGGGATGGATTACTGATGGCAAATCCATTATCGTTTACCCATTTGGCCAGGTACGCACCTATGGCATATTGCAGGGTATCAGAAAGGTTAGACAGTTTCAGTGAAGCAGTTTCCGGTGTTACCTGCTTTTTTGCTTCTGTTTTTTGTGCAATGATCCCATTATGGCAAAGCATGATAAGCAGCAGATAAATCAGTTTTTTCTTCATATCCTGATAAAATATTCAACAGCATGAAGATAAGAACAAATTCCGGGGGAAGAAGAACGGCCCTTTATTTTAACAACGCTTCTGTGAGTCATTTCTATGCCCGTATGCAGCATCGGGTATTCCCGCATCAAACATCAATCGGGTATAGGGATCATTTACGAAAATGAGAATTGGTTAATACAGCAACCCAAGGGGCATGCTTGTACGATAAGGATAGAAACTCACAATAGCAGTTCTGGTGGCATCATTGCCATTCGCCGTTTGTTGTTTGGAAACATTACCTGTTGCACCGGCGGTGGTCTGAATCAAATGGGCAAAAGTGCAGCTATTATCTGTTCCTTGGGTATTTCGGTATTGTGCCGAGCCGGTTACTGCCCATCCGGTTCCTGATACATCAATCATATTACCCCATGCATTATCATCTGCCGTAAACCAGGCAGCAAGGGTTAATGTATTGTTATGTGTTGTGGTAACACCTGCTCTGGTAATGGTTGCTGCAGCGGCTGCAGCGGTAGATACCTGATTCACTGAAACAGCCCAGGAATACCCGCTGGAAGGGGGCCTGAACACATGCATAACAACCGTATTGGTTGAAGAGGCTGTCATGGCAACAGAAGGATTTGTACTCCAGGTACCATTGAACCTGCACCAGAAAATTCTGGGCGACACATTCGTAGTGCCTGTTAAAACAGGTAATAGATTCCATGTTTGTCCTCCGGTAGCGCTTACGGTTAAAGTGATACTGGAAGCCCTTCTCAATCCAATCATCAGCACAAGGTCACCCTCTTTCATAGAAGCAGGTGGCGTAACCGCTACAGTAGCAGCCCCCAAAGCTCCATTATCTGTCGGGTTAGAGGAGCTGCCAAAATACGTTATCACCTGACCGGTAGAAATAAGCGGGCAAAAAAGTAAAATGAAAATACAATACCTGATAGTTAGTAATTTCTTACAAACCTAGCTGGCGGGTATTAAAGAGGAATTAGAGGTACGTTAGAAAGTAATTAATATCTCCGTAGATATGAATTACCAGTTGTGGTGAACAGTTTTTTAACAAACTATCAGTAATAATTTCCTAATGGCATATTACGGCCACGTTCAAAGAAGGTGATGATTTGGGTGGTTCCCAGATCGCCTCCCAATGCTGTTTGATTTTTGCTCACATTATTGGTGGCACCGGAAGTTGTTTTAATTGTATAAGCAAAAGTGCAACTATTATCCGTACCATTCTGGTTTCTATACTGCGCAGAACCCAACACCACCCAGCCCGTACCGGCTAAAGTTCCCCAGGCATTGTCATCTGCAGTAAACCAGGAGGCAATCGTAACCGAACTTTGGTTCCGGGTTGTTCTTCCTGTAATCGTAACTGTAAAAGGCGTAGTAGGAGCAGCAAAATCCAGTTCTGTTCCGGCTGCTTCGATAGCCCAGAAATTACTCGACTTGGTAGGCCTGAAGACATGCATTACCACTGTTGTACCTGTTGTATTGGCAAAAGAAATAGAAGGATTGGCTGCCCAGGTTCCGTTAAATCTGCACCAGAAAAGCCTGCCGCCGATATTGGTACTGCTTACCTGTGTTTCCTTAAACCACTCCTGTCCGCCTGTAACCGAAATGTCCATAACAGCAGTTGTATTTCTGACAGTAGAAACAATCACCACAAGATCGCCGGTCTGGATACCGGCCACAGGTGTGATAGCCACAGGGGTGGCACCACCTAAAGTAGCATTGGCCGCATCTACCGGATTTGAATTACTACCTATATAGGTAATCTGTGCCTGTAAGCCAAGTGGAAAAATCAATATAAGAATGAGCAAGTACTTGATAACAAGGGCATTTGCTCAAAGATACCCAGATTAGAATGAGATTAGAATAAGATTAGAATTAAATTAGAATTAAATTAGAGAAGGACATAAATCATTGATTATAATAAATATATACATATTATAATTATCTATTTAATTAGTAAAGAAGAATCAGAAACTTAATTGAGCAAATAAGGCAACATGCCACGTCGGGCAACATATACTTCTACCCCCATTGTTACCCATGCGGTACTGGCAGAAGCAGTGAAAGTGTAAGGGCCGGCGGAAGATAAACCGCCATTTCTACGCGCTGTAGCAAAGTTTGTGGTGGGCGTACTGTAGGTTAAGTCAACTGATTCCGTCCATCCTGCAGGAGGTGTGGATGCATTTGCTCCTCTGGTACCACTCCAACCGATCACGTATCCATTACTCGGCTCAGGGGCTGTCGCAAAAGTAAAGGCAGGAGATGTACTGGTGGTAGTTGCCGTATTGATTAACGATTGACGGATAGGATTAGCCCGGAATCTATTGTAGTTGGTAAAAGTATGTACAGACATCTGGCATCCGGTGGCAGCATCGCCTGTACAGGTAAAAGTAATGACGGACGCACTTACAGTTGAGGGAACTATTGCCCAGAAAATATAATAGGAATTGGTACCCACCAGTTGCGACTTTTCTAAGGTCCAGGTAAGGGTGGTTCCCGTATTGGTAACAGCAGGAGAAGCAGGATTGGTTGCTGTAGCATATACCATCAATACCAATAAAGAATTAGCAGTGGGTGTAAATGAAGCCATAGAATAGGTAGTTACATTACTAGTGCTCGTTAATCCGGCCACAGGACTTGTTACAACCACTTGTGCGGCGGCCAGCAATGGAAGCAGACAAATAATTGAAAAAAGTTTTTTCATCTTATTGTACATTATCTACCCTTGATACCAGATCCCATGTGGATGTATTGCTATTATACAGAAACCCTAAGTACATGGTTGTATTGATAACAGTAGTGGTTGGGAAAGGAATATCGGTACTGGCATTAAATATTGCATTAAAAGTAATTGTTCTGGCTGTTCCATTGTCTTTGATCCGGATAATCAGTGGTTGTCCGTCAGTTGGTGTACCTGTGGGGGCATTAAAGGTAACATTACCTGCCAGTGCAGTCAGCGCATATTCATCAAAACTATCTGAGTTGATGGTTACACTGGTAACAGAAGCATTAGAAGAAACCCGTCTGGTGATCCTTTTGTTAGTGAAAGTTTCAGTTCCTGCCAGCGTAGCCAGTGTTCCTGTTGTAGGCAGTGTAACATTGGTAGAAGCCGTTGTGGTCAGTGTTAAAGGGAATGCTCCGGCAGTAGTGAAAGCTCCTGCGGTATTAATATCGCCACCCAAAGTGATGGTATTTGAATTATTTACGCCTGTACCGCCATTTGCTGCAGGCAGGATACCGGTTACATGGGTAGTTAAATCGATCTTACCCCAGGTAGGTGCAGCACCAACTCCACCGGAGATCAAGGCATTACCTGTAGCTACACCGGCCAGTTTTGACAAGGCAGAACTACTGCTCGCATACAGAAGATCACCGATGGTATAACTTGTTTGACCTGTTCCGCCATTTGCAGCAGCGATAGCTGTACCATTCCATACACCTGTTGTAATGGTTCCTATGCTTGCAAGTGACGACATAGTGGTAACATTAGGCTGGGAAGCCGTACCCAGTACACCGTTCAGTGTAGTTGCATTTACGGTTGTTGTACTAACCGTGCCCGCTGTAACGGTTCCTGATACATTCAATGAACCAAGTGTACCGAGAGAAGTAATATTTGTTTGTGCCGCTGTTTGCAGTGTACCGGTTAAATTAGTAGCTGATACGCTGGTTAATCCGGATAGGGTTGATGGCAGAGAAAGTGTTACGGCTCCGGTACTTGCAGAAGCAGTAATCTGGTTGGCGGTTCCTGTTATAGAAGTAACTGCACCAGCCGAAGTGAGATAGGTATTGGCATCCACACTACCATCTGCTTTCAGGAACTGAGAAGCAGTACCTCCACTTTTAACGATAGAACCGGCAGTCACCGCTCCCGTTACGCCAAGGCTGCTAAGGGTTCCTACAGAAGTGATATTAGGCTGGGCAGAAGTGGTAATCGTTCCACCCAAAGTAGTACCGGTAATTGCCCCGGATGCCAGAACAGAGGAAGGTGTTATGGCTCCTAAGGTAAGTGTTATAGCAGGGGTAGTTGTTGCATTGGCAACAGATCCACTAACCCCATTGGCAGTGGTTACAGATACGGAAGTAACGCCACCACCTGCAATAGAAGCCCATGTATTATCGCCTCGCAAATACGTAGTTGAACTTGCCGTACCACTGGCTGATAAATTACTGATACCCACAATACCGTTTGCCAGCGTACCACTATAAGTACCACCCTGGATAATTCCAGATACACTTAAACTGCTGAGTTGTCCAAGGCTGGTAATATTAGGTTGTGCCGCTGTCTGAAGGGTTCCTTTCAGATTGGCTGCACTAACCGTTCCGGTTGCAGTTAGATTGGCAATATTGGCCAGACTGGTAATACTGTTCTGTGCAGTTGTACTTAATGAGCCATTTAATGTGCCGGCTGAAACCGTTCCTGACACTGTAATGGCAGTTAGATTAGCTAAACTGGTAATACTATTCAAGGCTGTGGCAGAAAGTGTTCCACTCAGTGTTCCTGCATTAACAGCACCGGTTACCTGTATACTTCCTGTTTGCATGGCAGATGCTACAATCAGTTGCAGTTTTCCACCCGCTTTAACAGATGGGGTTACGCCATCCGGATCTAACGGACTGATCAAAGAATAATTATCGTTGGTTACCAGGTCAGCATATTTCACCACTTCTCCATAACGGGCATATCCTTTGGAGTCTGCTCCGAAATTACCTGCGGGATAGTTATCACGTACTTCACCAGACAACATAGCAGCCGTATCAGAATATTTAAGTACCCCTTCGAAAGTACCGGAGAAGGTACCACCTGTAATTGACTGGTTAACGAAGATCTCATCGAATCTGCCGGTAACACCGAATATAGATCCGGTTACAGTTAATGCTGTTCCCACTGTTGCGCCACTGGTAACCACCAGGTCTTTTGTACGGGTGGTATTGGTTACTGTTAAATTGCTGAGTGTGCCAATACTGGTAATACTATTCATGGTGGAGGCACTTAATGTGCCACTGAATGTGCCACCTGTAATCGTGCCAGGTACGGTTAAGTTACCGATCGTACCGGTAGTGCCGCTGATATTACCTATGCTAGCGGTGCCACTTACCGTTACGCTGGCTAGTGTGCCAAGGCTCGTGATATTAGGTTGTGCTGCCGTAGTCAATGTGCCACCCAGGGTGGTACCGGTGATTGCGCCGTTGACAGTCAGACTTGTTAAACCGGTGATAGTAGTTGTACTGATAGAACCTGCTGTAACATTACCTGTTACAGTTAAGGCTGATAAGTTACCAAGGCTGGTGATACTGTTTAAAGTACCAGTTGACAGTGTGCCACTGAATGTGCCACCTGTGATCGTGCCAGGTACGGTTAAGTTACCAATGGTACCGGTAGTGCTGCTGATATTACCTATGCTAGCGGTGCCACTTACAGTTACGCTGGCTAGTGTGCCAAGGCTCGTGATATTAGGTTGGGCCGATGTCGTCAGTGTGCCACCCAGGGTGGTACCGGTGATAGCGCCGTTGACAGTCAGACTTGTTAAACCGGTGATAGTAGTTGTACTGATAGAACCTGCTGTGATATTACCTGATACGGTTAAGGCTGTAAGATTACCTAATGAAGTAATGCTATTTAAAGTACCAGTTGACAATGTGCCACTGAATGTGCCACCAGTGATCGTGCCAGGTACTGTTAAGTTACCAATGGTTGCTGTGGTTGCACTGATATTACCTGCATCTACTGTGCCGCTCACTGTTACGCTGGCCAGTGTGCCAAGGCTCGTGATATTAGGTTGGGCTGACGTCGTCAATGTGCCACCCAGGGTGGTACCGGTGATTGCGCCGTTAACAGTCAGACTTGTTAAACCGGTGATAGTAGTTGTACTGATAGAACCTGCTGCAACATTACCTGTTACAGTTAAGGCTGTAAGATTACCAAGGCTTGTAATACTGTTTAAAGTTCCAGTTGACAATGTGCCACTGAATGTGCCACCAGTGATCGTGCCAGGTACTGTTAAGTTACCAATGGTACCGGTAGTGCTGCTGATATTACCTATGCTAGCGGTGCCACTTACCGTTACACTTGCCAGTGTGCCAAGGCTCGTGATATTAGGCTGGGCTGCCGTAGTCAGTGTGCCACCCAGTGTGGTACCGGTGATAGCGCCGTTAACAGTCAGACTTGTTAAACCGGTGATAGTAGTTGTACTGATAGAACCAGCTGTAACATTACCTGTTACAGTTAAGGCTGTTAAGTTACCAAGACTTGTAATACTGTTTAAAGTACCAGTTGACAATGTGCCGCTGAAGGTTCCGCCTGTGATTGTTCCAGGTACTGTTAAGTTACCAATGGTACCGGTAGTGCTGCTGATATTACCTATGCTAGCGGTGCCACTTACAGTTACGCTGGCCAGTGTGCCAAGGCTCGTGATATTAGGTTGTGCTGACGTAGTCAATGTGCCACCCAGGGTGGTACCGGTGATCGCACCACCTACACTTAAAGATGTTAAACCAGTCAGGTTAGCTATCGTAGCAGTGGTTGTACTGATAGAACCTGCTGTGATATTACCCGTTACAGTTAAGGCTGTAAGATTACCTAATGAAGTAATGCTATTTAAAGTACCAGTTGACAATGTGCCGCTGAAGGTTCCGCCTGTGATTGTTCCAGGTACTGTTAAGTTACCAATGGTACCGGTAGTGCTGCTGATATTACCTATGCTAGCGGTGCC
>NZ_JBXAPW010000016.1:0-59716 GCF_058806635.1 Sediminibacterium sp. GW821-FHT12F12
ATCAGCTATCAGTTACATCTTTTTAGCGATGATGTGTCTAATGGTAAAAAATATTAATTAACTCAAACAGCTTCTAAATTATTTCTTTTTTCTTCCAGTAAGCCCAGATTATAGTACGCTTTTTTCTCGCCGTATTGGTGACGGATTTGGATGCTGAGAGTCAGCGCTTCATTAAACGAAGCTTCGGCCATCTCAAATTTCCGCTGATCCAGTTGCACCAATCCCAGGCTGTTTTTGATATTGGCTATCTGCCGCTGATCCTTTAGTTTGGTAAATACTGTTAATGATTCATCGTACAACTGAATTGCTTCAGCCGATTGACCGCTGGCATAAAGCGAGGTGGCGATCTCTTTGTTAACAATCGCCATGTTCAGGGTGTCTTTCAATGACTGAAAGATCAGTTTGGATTTGTAATACGTAGCAAGGGCCTTTTTATCGTAACCGGTCTGGTGGTAGATCCCGGCTTCATAAAACAAAGTGGTGGCCAGGCCTTTCTGGTAATTGCCGGCTATGGCCAGGTTCTCCGCATTAAAGAGGTTATTCAGGGCTTGGGCCACATCAAACCGCTTCTGATCAAAAGCCAACTGGTTGAGGGAGTCTACTTTTTTTCTGTCGGCAGCAAGTACCTTATTATCAGCAGCTTTCAGTTCACCCGTTGTGCTGCCTGTGCATACCGCCAGCAGCAATAGGTATAAGAAGATAGGTCTGGTCACGGGTTTCAGCGAAATAGTAAAAAAGGAAGATAGCATAAATTACTGAAAAACAGCACAGAAAATGCCCTCTTGCGGAGGGCATTTTTATAAGCAAGCAATCGAAAAGAGACTAATTATGCAGGACTTCCCTTGCTATCACGAGCTTCTGTATCTCTGAAGTTCCTTCTCCAATAGTACACAATTTTGCGTCACGATAGTATTTTTCTACCGGAAAATCTTTTGTGTACCCGTATCCACCAAAAACCTGTACGGCTTCATTGGCGGTTTTTACTGCTATCTCACTGGCATAATACTTGGCCATAGCCCCTTCTTTGGTAACTTTTTCACCACGTTGCTTCCGGTCGCAGCATTGCCAGATCAGCAGGTCGGCGGCGGCTATTTCGGTAGCCATATCGGCCAGTTTAAAGCTGATTCCCTGGAAACTGGCAATGGGTTTATCGAACTGATATCTTTCCTGCGAGTACTGCAAAGCCGCTTCATAAGCGCCTTTGGCAATGCCCACAGATAATGCAGCAATGGAGATCCTTCCACCATCCAGTATTTTCATGGCCTGCCGGAAACCATCCCCTACTTCGCCCAAACGGTTGCTATCGGGGATCCGGCAGTTGTCAAAAATCATTTCTGCGGTTTCGCTGGCACGCATACCCAGTTTGTTTTCTTTTTTGCCCGCCGTAAACCCTGGGGTACCACGTTCTACCACAAAACTGGTGGAATTACCGCTGGTGCGGGGTTCACCGGTTCGGCAGATAACCACTGCCACATCGCCGCTTTTGCCATGGGTAATCCAGCTTTTGGTGCCATTCAATACCCAATGATCGCCATCTTTTACCGCGGTCGTTCTCATATTACCCGCATCGCTGCCCGTATTGGGCTCTGTTAAACCCCAGGCACCCAGCCATTCGGCCGTGGCCAGTTTGGGTAACCATTGTTTTTTCTGCGCTTCCGTGCCAAAAGAAAGAATATGGTTGGTGCAGAGCGAATTATGCGCCGCTACACTCAAGCCAATAGACCCACATACTTTAGAGATCTCCTGTATAATAGCATTGTATTCAAAATAACCCAGTCCGGCACCGCCATATTCCTGCGGCACCAGCACCCCCATCATACCCAGTTTTCCCATTTCTTTAAAAAGGGCTATGGGAAATACCTGCGCTTCATCCCATTCCATTACATGCGGTTTGATGTGCTGCAGGGCAAATTCACGGGCAGTCTGGGCTACCTGATTGGTTAATTCGTCGGCTTGAAAGTTCATATAAGTATGGTTAAATAGACGGAGGCTGCCAGAAAAACAAGCAATCGTTATCTGGCAACCTCCTGAAAACTAACAAACTACTGTTTGTTAGTTTTCAGCGCAAAAGTAGGGGATTATTTTTCTCCGCCAAATACAATTTATGTTACTCATTTATTTAACATGAAAACTACCTGCTACCCGTACAAAAAGTGTATCGGAAATCAATACCAGTTTTTTCAGATCCGTTATTTGCTGAAAAGGTCCGTATTCTTTTCGATATACCACAATCGCTTTTGCAATAGCTTCCGGTATGCCCGCAATAGTGGTGAGTTGGCTAACCGTTGCCGTATTCAGATCCAGAAAGCGATTACCCAAAACCTTCCCCGGTTCTAACCGCAGCATGGGCTGAATCTGAGTAAAAACCGAATCGCTGATCCCATAGGTTTTCTTCACCTGCTCCAGGCTGGTAAATTCACCTAATTTTTCGCGGTACTTAATTAAACGGCTGGCCAGTACTTTTCCAATACCGGGCAGGGTTTCCCATTCTTCTGCCGTAGCCGTGTTCACATCAATAATCAGTTTTTGTTCCACTAATTTTTTTTCCCTGGCGGGGAGGGGAAAACGGCTTGCATACGCATCATTTGTTTGGGGTTTGATCCTGATATAGGGAACCAAACGATCTGCATCAGTTTTACGTAAACCCCATATTTTCCGGAGATCTTCCGGCAACCTGAACTGCCCGCCTTTGTTGCGGAAATTCACAATAGTATGCACTGTTTTTTCCGGAATACCCAGGCGAAGCCAATCCGCAGGGTGCAATGTATTGGGGTCGAAGAAAAACAGTGAACCGGGAGATTTCACTATTTCGGTTTCTGCCGTTTCTGCATCTGCGTCAGCTGCCATGAACTTTACGTCTTTTCCGGTTTGTGCACTATCCAGATACCGCTGTAATAAACGGGTATCTCTGGGTGGTGCCAGCTCAGGCGAATAAAACAGTGGGGCAACCATTAATCCGGTAATCAATACCAGTAAAACCAATACTGCCGTTCTTTCCTTACGGGTGAATGTGAGATAATTTTTGAGGATCCTTTTCATAACGTAACTTTTTAGGGTAACGTTCGCAAAGGGTTACAGATGAAGGGTCAGGCCATCGTGCGCTAAACGGATATGGCTGGGTAATTCACGGTTCACGTCTTCGTGTTTGCCCAGTTGGTGACTGATATGCGTAAAATATACTTCGGGCACTTCCAGTTCCAGCGCCATCGCAACAGCTTCTGACAAAGTAAAATGAGAGATATGCGATTCTCTGCGCAGCGCGTTCAGCACCAGGATCTTTGATCCGCGGATTTTCTCCTTTTCAGTCTCTTCTATTTTATTCGCATCGGTGATATAGGTAAAATCACCAAAGCGGTAACCGAATACCGGCATCTTATGATGGATCACCGGGATGGGTTTTACTTTGATATCGCCAATGGTAAAAGGATTTTCATCAATGGTGATCATGTCCATTTCCGGCACACCGGGATACTTGGTATCGGTGAATGCGTAGTAAAAATCGCGACGCACTGCTTCCTCTGTGAGAGAGTTGGCATAAATATTCATCGCTTTTTTACTGGTAAAATTATAGGCGCGGATATCATCCAGTCCGGCCATATGATCTTTATGAGGATGTGTATACAAAACCGCATCCAGGTGATCGGTATGGGTGCGCAACATCTGGTAACGGAAATCCGGCGTGGTATCTACCACAAAAGTGGTATGTGCCGATTTCACCAGAATACTGCTCCGTAACCGGTTATCGTTCGGATCGGAAGAAGTGCACACAGCGCATTTACACCCGATCATGGGTACACCCGAACTGGTTCCGGTACCTAAAAATGTTATGGTAAGATGCTGATGGCTCACTGTTCAAAACTAAGCCAAATAGTAGCTACTGCAACAGGTATTAACCGCAAAATCAGGCTTCAGCGGCTGATTTTTTCACCACTTCTTCATAAAGTTTCTGCGATTCGTGGGTGAGCTTATCAAAATCTACCTGCAGCTGCGGGATGATCTCCATGAGGGTATTGATCCTACCCTCAATACTCAGGAATTTATTCAGTACCACAATCTTCCTCGCTTCCAGCAAACACCAGCCACTCTGGAAGGTTCCGCGTTCGTAACGAACCACATAACCGGTTTCTTCGAGGATATTGCCTAATTTATCTAAGGTGGTTTGCGTATACTTCATAATGTACATCGTCGATCTTGAATCTTGAAATTTTACCCGGTAAAGGTACGAAACCCTGAACGTGGCATTCGTCCGGTAATTCAGTAGTTATTCACATTATTACTAAGAGCGTCGGGGCCTGGTTAGACACTTTTACTCACCATTTTAATGATTGGCACGATCATCTCTTCCAGGCTGATACCCCCATGCTGGAAGGTATTCCGGTAATAATTCACATAATGATTATAGTTATTGGGATAACAGAGAAAACCGTCTTCTTTGGCAAAAATGAAAGAAGAATTCACATTAGGTACCGGTAAACCCGCTTCTTTGGGATCTTTAAAAGCCAGTACATCCCGCGCTTCAAAATTCAGGTTCCGGCCATGTTTGTAGCGGAGATTGGCGGTGGTCTGTTTATCACCGATCACTTTGTGGGGCGTATTTACCCGCACACTGCCATGGTCGGTTGCCAGCACGATCTTCATTTTTTTATCCGCGATCTTTTTCAAAGCCTGATGCAGCGGACTATGTTCAAACCAGCTGCGGGTAATACTGCGGTAACTGGCTTCATCGCTGGCGAGCTCTTTCAGCACTTCCATTTCGGTTCGTGCATGACTGAGCATATCCACAAAATTATACACGATAATATTGAGATCATTCTCCAGCAGGTTGTGGATATTGCTGACCAGTTGCTGTCCATCCTGGTGATTCACAATCTTGTTATAACTGAAGCGGATATCATCTTTCTTTAATCTTTTCAGCTGTGCCTTGAAGAACTCTTCTTCGAACAGGTTTTTCCCGCCTTCATCATCGTCGTTTTTCCATTGCTGGGGAAACTGTTTTTCAATCTCTATCGGAAGCAGTCCGGCAAAAATGGCATTGCGGCAGTATTGTGTAGCCGTAGGAAGGATGGAGTAAAAGGTTTCTTCCTCGAGTATCCGGAAACTTTCTGCAAAAATGGGCTGGATGGCTTTCCACTGGTCGTAACGCAGGTTATCGATGAGGATAAAAAAAACAGGCACCCCTTTTTCCATGTGTGGCAATACCTTGAACTGGAACAGATGATTACTCATGATGGGTGCCGAAAAACTTTTCGGATCCAGCCAGGAAGTATAATTCTTGCTGATGAACTTGCAGAACTCTGTATTGGCCTCCTGTTTCTGTGTATAGAAAACCTCACGCATTTCCGGACTATCGCTTTTCTCCATTTCCAGCTCCCAGTAAACCAGTTTTTTATACAGTTCCATCCACTCGTTATAATCAGGATTGTTGTTCAGCGCCATAAACAGTTCGCGGAACTGCTGCTGGTAAGCGGTGGTTGTTTTTTCGGCCACCAGTCGTTTGTTATCAATTATCTTTTTCAGTGATAACAATACCTGATTGGGGTTTACAGGTTTGATGAGATAATCGGTGATCTGGCTGCCGATAGCATCGTCCATCAGGTTCTCCGTTTCATTTTTGGTAATGAGTACAACGGGGATCTGCGCATTGGCTTCTTTGATGCGGGCCAGGGTTTCCAGTCCGGTAATACCCGGCATGGTCTCATCCATCAGCACCACATCTACAGGTTCTGTTTTCAGGTATTCAATGGCGTCGAAACCATTGGTAAAAGTGACTACTTCATACCCTTTGCCTTCGAGAAACAGCTTCTGCGACTGCAGGCTTTCGATCTCATCATCTACCCATACGATTTTTGCTACGGCCATGTGTTAGTCTGGAGTTTGGAGTTTGGAGTCTGGAGTTATCGGTACAGACGCAAACTTTCATTAAAAATAAGGAACATGGGTAGAAATGGCGGCGATAGGGGAATAGTTTATAGCAATGGCTGTTAAAATATTGCGGTAAATCTATTTCATTCCGGCTATCGGAATTCTTATTTGTACTTTTGCCTTCCCGCAGGGGAACGATTTAACAATTCAACAACAGGCATGACGCCCATCAAAAGAAAGATCATCAACGACCCCGTATATGGTTTTATCACGATCAACCATCCGTTGATCTTTTCCATCATATCCCACCCCTATTACCAACGCCTTCGCCGTATACAACAGATGGCCATGGCGCAGCTGGTATATCCAGGGGCGGTGCATACCCGCTTACATCATTCACTCGGTGCCTATCATTTAATGAGCAATGCGGTGATGGAACTGCGCAGCAAAGGTGTTGAGATCACAGCAGAAGAAGAGATCGCGGTTAAAGCAGCCATCCTGCTGCACGATATAGGGCATGGACCTTTTTCGCATGCGCTGGAACAGGTTTTGGTAAAAGGTGTACACCATGAGCAGCTTTCGCTGCAGATCATGCACAAGATGAATGCGGAACTGGGCGGACAGCTAACACTGGCCATACAGATCTTCACCGATCAGTACCACAAACCCTTTTTACACCAGCTGATCAGTGGACAACTGGATGTAGACCGTATGGATTATCTCAGCCGCGACAGTTTTTATTCCGGTGTAAGTGAAGGAGTAATCGGCTATGACAGGATACTGAAGATGCTGGTGGTACATGAAGGACAATTATTGGTAGAAGAAAAAGGCATTTACAGCGTGGAGAAATTCCTGGTGGCCCGGCGGCAGATGTACTGGCAGGTGTACCTCCACAAAACCGTATTGGCAGCAGAAAAAATGCTGGTCAAGATTCTGGAGAGAGTGAGGGAAATTTATACCGCGGCTGATGAGCCACTGGTAACACTTTCCGCACTGGATTTTTTTCTGGGGAGTTTTGACGGGGAGATGAATGATGCTGCCCTGGAAAAATTCTGTTCCATAGACGACCATGATGTGATGCATGCGGTAAAACGCTGGAGCCATCATCCCGATAAAATTCTTTCCCTGCTTTGCCGCCGTTTCCTGAACCGGGAACTGTATAAGGCAAGGATTCAGTCGGAGCCTTTTGACCCGGCCTATATGGCTGAAAAAAAAGCCGCTGCCGCCCGGCAGTTTGGCATAGAGAATGCTGATATACACTATCTGTGTTTTAACGGAGAAGCGTCCAATACCCTTTACCAGACCAGGGATGAAAGGATCAATATCCTGTTTAAAGATGGCTCTGTAAAAGATATTTCACAGATAGACAATGCATTAATCCACCAAAACCTTTCCTCGCCGGTTAAAAAATTTTACATTTGTTTATTGACATAGTCGCACCCCCGGGTTCAGCCACTACGATTCATGCATCAAAACCGCACATTATGCAATTTACTGCTGCACAAATCGCCATGCTGGTTAATGGCCAACTGGAAGGCAACGCTGCTGCCGCAGTATCTTCATTTGGCAAGATAGAAGAAGCCACTGAGGGACAATTATCCTTTCTGGCCAATCCCAAATACGAGGAACATCTCTACCAGACCAAGGCATCTATTGTGATTATCAACGCTTCTTTGGAGTTAAAAAATCCCGTAACCGCCACGCTGATCCGTGTACCGGATGCTTATACTGCTTTTGCTACTTTACTGGCCAAATACCAGGAACTGAAAACGCAGCAGCTGACGGGTATACAGCAACCCAGTTATATAGCCAGTACCGCTACACTGGGAGAAAATGTATTTGTGGGCGCTTTTGTATACATAGGCGAGAACGTAAGGATCGGAAACAATGTAAAGCTGTTCCCGGGTGTGGTTTTGGGCGATAATGTAAACATCGGAGATAACAGCATCCTGCATGCAGGCGTAAAAATATATGTGGATTGTCTGGTGGGCAAACAGGTAACCATTCATGCGGGCACCGTAGTAGGCAGCGATGGCTTTGGGTATGCCCCCCAACCGGATGGCACTTACCAGAAAGTACCGCAGATTGGTAATGTGGTGATTGAGGATATGGTGGAGATCGGTGCCAATACCACCATCGACAGGGCTACCATGGGTTCTACCATCATCCGCAAAGGGGTGAAAATGGATAACCTGATACAGATAGCACATAATGTTGAAATAGGTACCGATACCGTGATTGCGGCCCAGACCGGAATCAGCGGTAGTACCAAGGTGGGCAGGAATGTGATGTTTGGCGGACAGGTAGGTACCGCGGGCCATATCAGCATTGCAGATGGTAGCCGTATCAATGGACAGACCGGCGTAAATAAGTCTATCAAAGAACCTAACAAAGCTTTTAACGGCACCCCGGCACTGGAGTTTTCGCAGTCGCTTCGTCTCCAGATCATGACCAAAAACCTCCCCGAACTGGAAAAAAGGGTTAAGGATTTGGAAAAAATGGTAGAACAGTTGCTTTCTGAGCGGGTAAATGCCTGACAAAAGCCATTAAACCAGCCTGAAATCTTATTTTCGCTTACTATTTTTTACCAGCTAACCCGTTGAACCGGTAATTAGCCGGTTACCTATAAACAAGTACCTAAGAATGGATAGCAATTTCAATCCCGACAAACAACATACCCTCAGTAACCCTATCAGCATCAGTGGCACCGGCTTACATACCGGTGTTTTGGTTGATATGACCCTACGTCCCGCTAATCCGGGTTTTGGTATCCAGTTTCAAAGGGTGGATCTTCCCCAGCAGCCGATCATTAAAGCTGACTGCGACCTGGTAACCGATACCAGCCGCGGAACCACTTTACAGGTGGGCGATGCCAAAGTAAGTACCGTAGAACATGTATTGGCTGCCCTGGTAGGCATGGGGGTAGATAATGTATTGATAGAACTGAACGGACCCGAGATCCCGATCATGGATGGCAGCTCCGCTCCTTTTATTACGCTGATACAGGAATCGGGGGTAACCGAACAGGAAGCTACCAAAGCCTGGTACAGCATAGATGAAAATATTTACCATTACGACGAAGCCAAACGTGTTGAAATGGTGGCCCTCCCTTCGATGGATTACCAGATCACTACCCTGATCGATTTCAATAGTCCGGTGCTCGGTACACAACATGCCGGTTTGAAGACCATCAAAGATTTTCAGACCGAGATAGCACCTTGCCGCACATTCTGCTTTTTGCATGAGCTGGAGGCTTTGCTCGATAATGACCTTATTAAAGGTGGCGATATCAATAACGCCATTGTGGTGGTAGATAAACCCGTAACCGATTCGGAAATGAGCCGGTTAGCCAAAGTTTTTAAAAGAGATAAGATTGAGGTAAAAAGCGAAGGGTACCTCAATAACCTGGAGCTCCGTTTCCCTAACGAACCGGCCCGTCATAAATTACTGGATGTGGTAGGCGACCTGGCCCTGATTGGTTATCCGATCAAAGCAAGGATCATTGCCAACCGCCCCGGGCACAGCACCAATGTAGAGTTTGCCAAAAAGATCAAACAATACATCAAAAAGAACCGGCATGTAAAAGATGTACCTGTATACGATCCGGCCATGCCCCCGGTTTTTACGCTGGAGAAAATTGAAAAAACCTTACCGCACAGGCATCCTTTTCTGCTGGTAGATAAGATCATTGAACTCACTGACACCTATATTGTAGGGATCAAAAATGTTACATTCAATGAATGGTTTTTCCCCGGCCACTTCCCCGGTAACCCGGTAATGCCCGGTGTACTACAGATAGAGGCTTTGGCGCAAACAGGCGGAATCCTTTGCATCAACTCTATGCCGGAAGGAACCTATGACACTTATTTTCTGAAGATCGATAACTGTAAGTTCAAACAGATGGTTCGCCCGGGCGATACAATGGTATTGAAGATGGAATTCACCGGACCGATCCGCCGAGGCATTTGTGAAATGCGAGGAACCGTATACGTAGGTGGGAAAGTAGCCACCGAAGCGGATCTGGTAGCACAGGTAGTAAAAAGACAGGCGTAGCAATAGTGAATGGTGAATGGTCAATTCGCTATTGACTATTCACCATTCACCATAATATCATACAAACCCATACATAGCACAATGACGCATCCTTATACATATATCGACCCCAATGCAAGGGTGGCCCCCAATGTAAAGATCGATCCGTTTACGGTGATACATGGTGATGTACAGATCGGTGAAGGCACCTGGATAGGGAGTAATGTAACCATCATGGATGGTACACGCATTGGCAAAAACTGCCGGGTATTTCCCGGTGCTGTATTGGGTGCCATTCCGCAGGACCTGAAATTCAGTGGCGAAAGAACCACTGTTGAGATCGGAGACAATACCACCATCCGCGAATTTGTAACCGTAAACCGCGGTACAGAAGACAGGGGCAAAACCAAAGTGGGTGATAACTGCCTCATTATGGCATATAGTCATATTGCGCACGACTGTGTGATCGGCAATAATTGTATTTTAAGCAACAGTGTTCAGGTAGCAGGACATGTAACCATGGGCGATTTTGCGGTGGTAGGGGGCGTAAGTGCCGTACACCAGTTTGTGAATATTGGTCAGCACAGTTTTGTAGCAGGTGGAAGCCTGGTGAGTAAAGATGTGCCTCCCTATATCAAAGCCGTACGTAACCCATTGAGTTATGGTGGTGTAAATAGTGTAGGTTTAAAAAGAAGGGGATTCCCCCTCCAGCAGATCAACGGGATCCTGGATGTGTACCGTACCATTTATAACAAAGGCTTCAACACTTCGCAGGCGCTGGAATTTATCGAGGAAGAATTACCTGCTTCGGATGAGCGCGATGAAATTGTAACCTTTATCCGCGAAAGTGGCAGAGGTATCATCAAGCGTTTTGTGAAGGGCGCTACGGACGAAGATTAAGCCATGGCTCCGGGATGGAGCTTTTTTTTCTGACCTTACTATTCATGAATAGCACTACTGTTACCCAGGATTCTTTCGTCAACTCTCCGTTAAGAGGGCTGGAAGCAATTCTTCTCACAGATACCGGTAAACGTTTTAACCGCGACTGGATCTTCCGTCATGTACACTATCGTTTTGAAACAGGAAAGTCTTACGCCATTACCGGACCCAATGGAAGTGGCAAAAGTACTTTGTTACAGGCCATTGCCGGAAGCCTGCACCTGAGTGAAGGGAGGCTGGCTTACGAAACCGCGAACGGCGATACGGATGCGATTGAAGCAGAAAATTTTTACCGGTATATTTCTATTGCCGCACCTTATCTGGAACTGATAGAAGAAATGACAGCAAAGGAATTTCTGTTGTTTCACAGCCGGTTCAAAGCATTGAATCAATCGGTTAGCATAGAACAGATCCTGGAAGAGATCGGTTTGCACAAAGCCATGGATAAACAGATCCGTTACTTCAGCAGCGGTATGAAACAAAGGATCAAACTGGCGCAGGCCATTTTCTCCCATGTTCCGGTATTACTGCTGGATGAACCCTGTACCAACCTCGACAAACCCGGTTATAACCTCTACCATACCCTGATTGATAAATACTGCCAGGGCAAACTGATTGTGGTCAGCAGTAATGATCCCAATGAAATGGATTTTTGTACAGAGAAGATCAGTATATTGGATTATAAATAAGCTTTCTGCTTCTTACACCTAAGTAAATGACTGAATAGTTGTAATCACTACCGTTTGGAAAAATAGTAGTACTCCCCCCGGCTACTATCAGAAACATCTGAAAACCTGTAAGAAAATAATCCTGATTGCGACTATTAAAAGCAGTCACCAGAAATTACAACACAACGCAATGATACGTACCACCCTTCTCTTTAATGAAGAAGAACTGGAATTTACGCTGCACAACGCTACCGTGATCCACGCTGATAAATATTCCGAAACAAGCGGCGGCTGGGGTAATGCCCCTGTTCGCTCGCATCTCTACACCGACCTGGTGTTTAGAAGCAGTGACACAAACGAAGACTGGCCGGTTACCATAGACGGGCGCAACCTATCTGTTTATAACGGACAGAAAGTAATGGTCATGGGATTGCAGGGGCGTATCATTGGTTATGTAGATAAACAATCGAAAAAATATTACTATACCCGGGACGAATTCAGTTCATTTGTAAAAGCGAGGATGCCTGTTTATTATATCTGGATCATCGGCATTATCGGAGCAATGGCTGTTTTCATATTTACGACTGAGGAATCTGATGTTAGGTTACTTTATGCATTAATCCCCTTTGGTGTGGCATGGCTGACCGCTATCATCCAGAAACAGGTAATCAGTAACCGGATCATGCAATTAATAGATACTTATCTTAGAGAAGAATAACCAAACAGATTCCTGTGAACCGAATTGATCGTGTAACTGCTATTCTGATCCAGTTGCAATCCAAAAGAGTGGTAAAAGCGCAGGAGATCGCCGACCGTTTCGGGATCAGTCTGCGCACAGTGTACCGCGACGTAAAAACACTGGAAGAAGCGGGTATCCCTGTAATTGGAGAAGCGGGTGTTGGTTATTCGATCATGGAAGGCTACCGGTTACCGCCCGTGATGTTTACGCAGGAGGAAGCCACCGCCTTGCTGACGGCGGAGAAGCTGGTGGAAAAACTAACCGATACATCTACCCGCGAAGTATACCAGGCCGCCATGTTCAAGATCAAATCGGTATTGCGCTTAACCGAGCGCGATCATATCGAAAATCTGGAACAACATATTGAAGTGATCAACAGCCCTAATTTCTCAGGGCCGCAAACTGACACAGCTTACCTGCAACAGATCCTGAAAGCCATTGCCGCAAAGGCTGTGATCAATATCGATTATTTTGCGGAACATTCGCAGGAAAAAACCAACCGGAACGTTGAGTCGGTGGGCATTTTTTTTATGGGCAGGTACTGGTACCTGATCGGCTGGTGTTGTTTGCGGAACGATTACCGTACATTCCGCGTAGATCATATCAGGTATCTTTCCGTTACGGCTATTCGTTTTGATAAAACCCATCCTTCTTTACAAAGTTTTTTATCGAAGATTTCCAAAGAAAAAGAACTGTTCACCGTTGTGATCCGGATAGAAAAATCTGTGATCGGGTACCTGGGTGAGCAGAAATACTATAACGGTTATGTATCGCAGAAAGACCTGGGTGACCAGGTAGAAATGACCTTTCTAACCCGCTCGCTCGAAGGTTTTGCCCGATGGTACCTGCTGTTGGGAGAGTGGGCCACCATCCTATCGCCGAAAGAACTTCCGGGCATCGTAGAAAAAAATCTGCTGGCCGTTCAAAAAAAATTATCAGGAACCGAATAACTGCTGACATAGGGTTGACACTACCCCATGGTTACTTTGTTGTCTAAACAAATCAACCTTATGTCACAGATTCAACAATTCCGGAAAGAGCTGGAAAACGAAGCCGTTATTACCCGTAAAATGCTGTCGATCGTACCCAACGACAAGTACGATTGGAAACCCCATCCCAAAAGCATGCCCATCAGTCAGTTAACTACGCATATTGCGGAGTTACCTACCTGGATAGGCATGGTACTCAACACCGCTGAACTGGATTTTGCCGTAAATGCATACAACCCCAAAAAGATCAGCGATACCAACACCCTCGTGGATTATTTCGAAACCTGTCTGAAAGATGGTCGGGAGGCATTGGCCGCTGGCAAAGAAGAAACCCTGGCCGAGAACTGGACCCTGCGTAACGGAGAGCAGATCTATAGTACCGATCCTAAACTGGATGTGATCCGTATGGTGTTTAACCAGATCACCCATCACCGTGCACAATTGGGTGTGTACCTGCGTTTGCTAAACATCCCTATTCCGGGAAGTTATGGACCCAGTGCAGATGAAATGAACTTCTGATCAATACACCAAGGGCCGAAACGGTTTGTTTCGGCCCTTGGTTATGCAACGTAATTCGGTATTTATCTTCTGCTGGCGATCAACAGATTCAGGTCGGTATACTTCAGGTCAAAGCGTTGGCTGATATAAAAATCGGTGAGGGCTCCTTTAAACATGTAAATGCCTTCGCGCAGATTGAATTTGTGCCATACCATTTCTTCCAGTCCACCCTCATCACTGATATCCAGGATCAGCGGCATCAGCACATTACTGATAGCCTGGCTGGCTGTGCGGGCAAAACCACTGGGTATATTAGGTACGCAATAGTGGATCACATCATATTTCAGGAAAGTAGGATCTTCATAACTGGTAAGTTCACTCGTTTCAAAACATCCTCCCCTGTCTATTGCCACGTCAATAATAATGCTGCCCGGCCGCATGGCTGCCACCATATCTTCGGTAACTACTACCGGTGCGCGCCCGTATTCATTACTCAAAGCACCTACGGCCACTTCGCAACTCTTTAACTGTTTGGCAAGGATGCGGGGCTCCAGCACACTTGTCCAGATGCGTTGCCCTAAATTATTCTGCAGTTGTTTTAACCGGTACACATTGCTGTCGAACACTTTTACCGAAGCCCCCAGTGCCAATGCATTCCGCGTAGCAAATTCGCCCACAATACCGGCACCGATGATCACTACTTTGGTAGGTGGAATGCCGCTGATACCACCGAGCAGCACACCTTTCCCTTTATTAAAACTACTGAGGTATTGCCCGGCAATCAGCATCACCGCGCTACCGGCAATCTCGCTCATACTTCTTACAATGGGATAAGTACCGCTATCATCTTTAAAATTCTCAAAACTCAAAGCGGTGATCCGCTTTTCCATCATTTTCTCAATATATTCCTTCTTCAGTGCAGAAAGATGTATGGGTGAGATGATGGTTTGGTTCATCTGCAGTAGCGGCATATCTTCTTCTACCGGCGGAGCACTTTTTACCAGGATCGGACATTTAAAGATCTCCGCTCTTTCGTACACAATACGTGCACCGGCTTCTGCATAGTCTTTATCAGAAAAATGACTGGCTTCGCCCGCTTTGTGTTCTACCACTACCTGGTTACCATTGGCTACCAGTACGCCTACAGCATCGGGTGTTAGCGCAATCCGGTTCTCCTGAAAAGCAATCTCTTTCGGGATGCCGATATGCAGTTTTTCGCCCTTGGGCTTTACATCCAGTACTTCCTCCAGTGTTTCGTAGGTAAAAGAGGTACTGATAGAAGGTTTGGTAGCCATAGCAGGTATAGGTTGATAATTTAAAATTAATTGATTTAAATGAGTATGGGGGAGAAGAGTATGGAGTTTGGAGTTTGGAGTCTGGAGTTAACTGCCACTCACTACTGACTACTCACTACTGACTACTCACTACCCACCTCCCCCGTAAACAGCCGGCGGGTCTGGGGGTCCAGGATTTCCAGGTTGACCCGGAACGTGGTTTCATCCAGCAGCCCGGGGGCATTCTCTGGCCATTCTACCAGGCAGAGGGCACCACTGTGCAAACAGTCCTCTACCCCGGCATTCACGGCTTCTTCTTCGCTTTTCAGGCGGTACCAGTCCATATGGTAAATAGTGCCGGCTACCGGACTGTTGTATTCGTTAATGATCGCAAAAGTAGGGCTGCTGATGGCCGAACTAACGCCCAGTTCCTCGCAAAGTGCATGAATCAAAGTGGTTTTCCCCGTTCCCATGGGTGCATAAAAAGCCCATACTTTTTTATTCTTCCCCTCTTTCCACAAAACTGCCGCCACCTGCCTGATCTGCCCGATCGTAAAGATTGCATCCATGTGGCAAAGATAAAGCAGCAAAAGCAAGAGATTTGAAACCATGCTGTATTTATAATCCTCATTTCGAAATAACCCGGGCCGGGTACTGTTTATCTTTGCAATTATACTAATGGAGGGTCGTTAGCCATAGTAACCCGGCCGGTAACCAACAGGCTTACCGAAAAAACACTACCCATTTTTAATTTTTACTTTTTAATTATAAAAAGCTCCCGTGGAAAAAGTGAACTGGAAAGTAGAAGGTATGAGTTGTACCAATTGTGCCCTAACAATTGATAAATACCTGCAGGCACAAGGTCTTGATCAGGTAAAAGTAAATTTCATCGGTGGCGACGTCAGTTTTGAAATAGAAGCAGGCAAACCCAAACAGGACATTGCCAAAGGTATTGAAGGACTGGGTTACCATGTGATCACAGGCGATAAATCGGATCAGCCCAAAAACAAACGGATCTTCAAAAACCATTTTCAGCGTTTCCTCTTCTGTTTTGTTTTTACGGCTCCCTTAATGCTACACATGATCCCGGGCCTGCATATTCATTTCCTGATGAATCCCTATGTGCAGATCGCGCTTACCTTACCCGTATTTATGGTGGGTATGGATTTTTTCGGCCGCAGTGCCATTAAGAGCGTGCTGAAAGGCATTCCCAACATGAATGTGCTGATTGCACTGGGCGCCGTTGCTGCCTTCGGTTATAGCTTGTACGGAACCCTGATTGGCGAAGCGGAGCAGTACCTGTTTTACGAAACCACCGCTACTATTCTTACCCTGGTATTCCTCGGCAACTGGATGGAAGATAAATCCGTAGAAACCACCCAGGCCGCCCTGCGCAAACTGGCCGTAAGCCAGAAAGTGATGGCCAATATGATCGCCTACGACGACCAGCACAACGAACATGTATTTCCTGTGGAAAGCAGCAGTTTAAAAGTGGGCGATATACTACTGATCAAAAACGGCGAAACCGTTCCTATGGACTGTAAAGTACTCTGGGGCGAAGCCAGTGTGAATGAGGCCATCATCAGTGGCGAAAGTGCACCGGTAGAAAAAAAGATGAATGACAAACTCATTGGCGGCAGTGTACTGGAGAGGGGCACCGTAAAAACCTATGTAACAGCAGTGGGAGAAGATACGGTGCTGGCCAATATCCTGAAAATGGTAAAAGAAGCGCAGACAGAAAAACCACCCGTTCAGCAGTTAGCCGATAAAATCAGTGCCATTTTTGTACCGGTTGTCATCAGCATTGCACTGGTAACTTTTCTGGCTAACTATTTCATCGGTGATCAATCCTTCAGCAATAGTTTGCTGAGATCCATTGCCGTACTGGTGATCTCCTGTCCCTGCGCCATGGGACTGGCCACACCTGCTGCCATTGCCGTAGGACTGGGCCGTGCTGCCAGAAATGGTGTCTTATTTAAAAACGCCAGAAGCCTCGAAATTTTTAAAAGTATTAAACAGGTAGTATTTGATAAAACAGGAACGCTGACAACCGGACAGTTCAGTATTGCGGGGTTTGCAGTGAGCAGTGAATGGGCAGTAGTGAGTGAAGAAAAAACTGACGACTCACGACTCACGACTCACGACGCATTCAAGCGCATTGCCTACTCGCTCGAGAAATATGCCAGTCACCCCATAGCCAAAGCCATTGCCAAAGAATGGAAAGTAAAAGATGAGATCCGCTGGGAAAAGATCGAAGAGATCAAGGGGATTGGTATGAAGGCAGTTGATAAAGAAGGAAACGAATACCTTGCTGGTTCGTATAAACTCGCTGCCAATGCAACCACAGACAGGCAGCACAATATTTACGTATTAAAAAACGGTCAACTGCTCGGAACCATTGATGTGGTGGATGAAATCAGACCCGAAGCCAAACAAGTAGTTGAAATGTTACACCGCAAAGGCATTAAATCCATCTTACTTAGTGGTGATCAAAAAGAAAAATGTGAACAGGTAGCTGCTGCACTGGGTATTGAAGAAGTATATGCAGAACAGAGTCCTCAGCAAAAGCTGGATAAAATTGCAGAACTGAACCAACAGATGCCCACGGCCATGGTGGGTGATGGAATCAACGATGCACCGGCATTGGCCAAAGCCACCGTGGGCATTTCATTGAGTGATGCTTCGCAGATTGCCATGCAGAGCGCGCAGGTGGTATTGATGAATCATGGACTGAAGCATCTACCCTTATCGCTCGGCTTGGGTAAACACACGTATATCACCATCAAGGAAAACCTATTCTGGGCATTTGCCTACAACATCGTAGCTATCCCCGTAGCGGCATTCGGATTCCTGAATCCTACCTTTGGTGCCTTGATGATGGGTTTGAGTGATGTGGTATTGGCGATCAATTCTGTGAGGTTGAATTTTAAGAAAGTGATTTGACCGTGAATCGTCAGTCGTGAGTCGTGAGTCGTCAGTCGTGAGTAGGGTGAATTAGGGTATAAATACCTAATCTGGGGGTTAGGTAAAAATGTAATTTGAGATAAAACAATTTTTATGTTTCTCAAATTATCACATACGCATTTAGATATCTTTTCTGCCTCCAGGGACTTGGTTTTGCGCTTATATAAAATTACCCGCAACTTCCCTCCAGAGGAAAAATACACTTTAACACAACAGATCAGAAGAGCGGCTGTTTCTGTACATTTGAATATTGCCGAAGGCTGTTCCAGAAGATCTGCTGCCGAAAGAAAGCGATTCTTTGAAATTTCCCGAGGTTCATTAATTGAAATAGATACTGCATTGGATATAGCCATTGAACTTGATTATACCGAGCAAGAAACGCTGGCGCCGGAAGTAGAGAATATGGTTCGCTGTTTTCAGATGCTATCAAAAATGATCACGTCCTAAAAAAACTCACGACTCACGTCTCACGACTGACGATTCACAACTCACCATTCACCAATGACCACCCCTCTCTCCATATTACAACACTACTGGAAACATACCGCCTTCCGTCCAATGCAGGAAGAGATCATTGGTTCGGTACTGGAGGGACATGATACACTGGCCTTGCTGCCCACTGGTGGTGGTAAATCTATCTGCTTTCAGGTACCGAGTTTACTATTGGAGGGCGTTTGTCTGGTGATCAGTCCGCTGATCGCTTTGATGCAGGACCAGGTAGAAGCCTTAACTCAAAAAGAAATTCCGGCGGTGGCCCTGCACAGCGGATTGGCTTATTATGAAGTAAAAAGCATATTGCAGGCAGCTACACATGGTGATTATAAGTTTATCTATTTATCTCCCGAACGACTGGAAACAGCCGTATTCAAAGAATATTTACCGGCATTAAATATCAGTTTGATAGTGGTAGATGAAGCGCATTGCGTATCGCAGTGGGGCTATGATTTCAGACCACCCTACCTGCGCATTGCTAATTTGCGGGAAGAACTGCCGGGCGTGCCTTTGATTGCCGTAACTGCCTCCGCTACGCCGGTGGTGCAGGAAGATATTTGCCGCCAGCTCAGGTTTACGAATACACAGGTGTTCCGGCAATCTTTTGAAAGACCGAATATTTCGTACAGTAGCTTTTGTGTAGATAGTAAAGTCAATAAACTGCTGGAGATCCTGCAGAAAGTACCCGGCAGCAGCATTGTATACTGCAGCAGCCGTAAACAAACCAAAGAACTGGCTTATTTACTGGGACTGCAAAACATACCGGCCGACTACTACCATGCCGGTTTGCCCCAAGAGATCCGTAAACAGAAACAGGAAGCCTGGATCAATAATCAGGTAAGAGTAATGGTATGCACCAATGCCTTTGGTATGGGCATTGATAAGCCTGATGTACGAACGGTGATCCATTTTGATATTCCCGATTGCCTGGAAAATTATTACCAGGAAGCAGGACGTGCCGGCAGAGACAGGAAGAAAGCTTATGCCGTACTGATCTATCAACCGGAGAATTTACAGAACCTGCAAAACTTACCTGACAAACGTTTCCCTCCTATTCAGGATATCAAAAAGATATACCAGGCGCTGGCTGATTATTTGCAGGTGCCGGTAGGCGTGGGCGAAGGGCAGTATTATGATTGCAACCTGCTGGAGTTTATCAAAAATTTTAAGCTGGATAGTTTACTGGTGATCAATACCCTGAAAGTGCTGGAGCAGGAAGGGCATATCACTTTTTCGGAAAGTATTTTTCTGCCAGCGCAGGTAAATTTTACGGTATCGAAAGAAACGCTGAACCAGTTTATGGAGAGTCATCCGGCAACGGAAGTACTGATCAAATGTTTGCTGCGTTCTTACCAGGGTATTATAGACAACCGGGTTTCTGTTTCAGAAAAAAGTATGGCCTGGCTTTGTCATATGCCTGTTGAACAGGTGCAGCAACAACTGTTGCAGCTGCAATCATTCGGCATCATTGAATACCTGCCGCAAAAAGACACACCCCAGATCCATTATTTACTGAACCGCGCACCGGCAGAATACCTGCATATTAATCAGGATAAATACCTGGAACGGAAAAAACAGTTCACGGAAAGGGTGGAAAATATGATCCGTTATATTTCGCTGACAGATCAGTGCCGGAGCACTTATATCGCTAATTATTTCGGCGACCAGGCAAATAAAGACTGTGGCTGGTGCGACAATTGCCTCACCAAAAAAAGGAAAGCCATTTCGCCGGAAGATTTTCTGCAGATAGAGACACAGATCAAACAACATCTCGCTACTCCCATCACTACAGAAGTACTGATTAGTTCCCTGAAACAATTCAGCAAAGAAAAAACATGGACCGTACTTGATTTTTTATTGGCCGAGCAAGTGATTCTGGTTGATGAGCAGGGTTATATCCGTGCTCAGCAATAAAATGTTACCAACTGCTTTTCCGCCGGCTTCTTCCGCCCAAACCCAGTGCGCCCAGTAAACTCCTGGTAATAACACTCGCTGCCGTTCTGCCTACCTGTTTTACTACCGGGTTATCAAAAAAACTTTCTTCTTTAGCGGCTTTTTTATTTTGCGGGGCTTCTGCCGCCCCTGTATTCTCTGCCGCTTCCTGCAGTTTGGCAGTCAGTATCTCGTAAGCGCTTTCGCTATCTATCTCTTTGGCATATTTGGCAGAAAGTTTACTCGCTGATACAATATCGTGGATCTCTTCCTCTGTTAATATATCCATCCGGCTCCTGGGCGGGCAAAGCAGGGTATGCACCAATGGTGTAGGAATCCCCTTTTCGTTCAGAAGTGTTACCAATGCCTCCCCAATTCCCATCTGCGTAAGCAGTTCATCGGTCTGATAAAAATCCGTTTCCGGAAAATTTTCTGCTGCCTGTTTAATGGTCTTTCTGTCTGCTGCCGTAAACGCACGTAATGCATGCTGCACTTTCAGTCCTAACTGACTCAATATAGGCGCCGGAATATCCTGCGGATTCTGTGTACAGAAATAAATACCAATCCCTTTTGAACGGATCAGTTTGATCACGGTCTCCAGCTGCTCCATTAATGCATTGGTAGCTTCCTTGAATACGAGGTGCGCTTCATCAATAAAAAGAATCAGTTTGGGTTTGTCCAGATCGCCTTCTTCCGGGCTGCTGGCATAGAGTTCTGCCAGTAATTGCAGCATGAAGGTAGAGAAGAGTTTGGGCCTGTCCTGCATATCGGTTACGCGCAGAATATTGATCATACCACGTCCATCATCGCTGATGCGCATGAGATCGTCTACTTCAAAACTTTTCTCGCCAAAAAAAACATCTGCGCCCTGCTGCTGCAGTTCTATCACTTTCCGCAGAATGGTACCTGTTGAGGTAGTGGATATTTTACCGTAGGATTTTTCCAGCTCTGCTTTGCCTTCATTACCTACATACTGCAATACTTTGATGAAATCTTTCAGGTCAAGCAGTGGCATGGCATTGTCATCACAATACTTGAAGATCATGGCTACCACCCCGGATTGCGTATCATTTAACCCAAGGATTTTACTCAGCAGAACCGGCCCAAACTCGCTCACCGTGGCCCGCAATCGGATTCCCTTTTCATTACTCAAAGTCATCAATTCGGCAGGAAAAGCGGCCGGCTGCCAATCTACCTGCAGGGTCTGGCATCGGTCTTTGATCTTATCATTACTGGTACCACTGGCCGCAATGCCGCTCAGATCGCCTTTGATATCCATCAATAATACGGGCACGCTGTTATCACTCAGGTGCTCGCTGATCATTTGCAGTGTCTTGGTTTTACCGGTTCCGGTAGCGCCGGCAATCAATCCGTGGCGGTTTAGAGTACGTAAAGGAAGGTACACATCCGCACCGGTCACTACAGCACCACCCAGCATAGCGCTCCCAATTTTCACACGGTCACCTTTGAACTGGTAACCGGTATTCACTGTCTGTAAAAAAGATTCGGGATTGGCCATTGTATTCTGGTTTTAAAAATTATTTGTTCTCAACCCTGCCTGTAAAGGTCTATAATTCCTCTTCCCTTTCCAGCAACAATATCGCACTCTGTGGCACAATAAAATACCGTTCTCCTTCATACATCACTTCGGTGGCACCACCCAACAGAAAAATAGCCAGATCACCTTCCCGTGCCTGCAATGGTACGTATTTCACACTGTCATCTTCCGAGCGCCAGGGTTCATCATCTACTGGCATGGGTATGGCATAACCCGGACCGGTTTTAATGATATAGCCCTGTTGCACTTTTTCTTTTTCCTGCACACCCGGTGGCAGGTACAGTCCGCTGGCTGTTTGCGCATCTGCTTTGGAGGGGCGTATCAACACCCTATCTCCGATCACGATCAGTTTCTTTAGCTTGTTATCAGGCGTTAACAACATAGTTGGGTCATTTAAACAGCAATTTAAAACACAATTTCAGGTAATTCAGTTCTGTTTTATCTTTGTACCATGAAAAAAACAGGACTGATCGGCTTACTATCACTCACCGTATACTGCCTGGTTGCCTTTACCTCTCCCCCAAAAACCTTTTCAAAAGCCAAACTGGGCGAAAAACTGTTTCAGGAAAAGATCCTTTCAAAAGATTCTTCCATCAGTTGTGCCAGTTGTCACCTGCCTGATTATGGTTTTTCGGATACCGTTGCTTTCAGCATGGGTATTTATGGCAGGCCAACTACCCGTAACACACCTCCGGTCCTGAATATGAAAAACCGGCCTTATTTTTTCTGGGATGGCAGGGCCGCTTCGCTGGAGCAGCAATCGCTGATGCCTATCTCTCACCCGGATGAAATGGGCTTACCGGTGAAAGAAGCCGTTGCCCGACTGAATAAAAACAAAACCTACCGCGATCTCTTTCTCAAAACATTCGGCACTGTACCCACCGCCGCCAATTTAGCTGCCGCTTTTGCCGCTTTTGAAAAAACACTGGAAACAGACAGCAGCCGATTTGATCTCTCTTTCGATGACAGTACCCTGATGACCGAACAGGAAGAAAGAGGACGCAAATTATTCGTGAGCGAAAAAACAAAATGTTTCGACTGTCACCGCCGGCAGGATTTTACCACCGATGAGTTTTTCAATATCGGCCTGTACGATGGCAATACCCTGAATGATCCCGGACGTTATAAGATCACCGGCAAAAAAGAAGACCTTGGCAAATTCAAAACGCCGGGGTTACGCAATGTGGCCGTTACCGGGCCCTATATGCACAATGGCATGTTTAAAACACTGGAAGAAGTGGTGGAGTATTATAACAATCCCGGCGCTTTTGTACTGAACCCGATCAACATAGACAAAAGGCTGGAAGTACCCCTGGGATTAACCCGGCAGGAGAAAGCCGACCTGGTGGCTTTTCTGAAAAGTCTGACCGATAAAAGATATGAGGCCTTGCTGAAATAAAACAGCCCGATCCTGTTTTAGCTGTTTGGAAATGTTTAACTTTTCATTCTGAATACAGACCGATTTAACAAAAGATTGCGGCAACAGTAAGTGAATTAGCTTTGTTTTATCTTTATTTCACGTTAAATACTTGATTATCATGGAAGACAAAAAGAACAAAATACTGTTATGCGAAGATGATACCAACCTGGGTATGGTTTTAAAGAACTACCTGGAGTTGAACGAATATGATGTTACACTGGAGAGAGACGGACGTTTGGGACTGGCCGCTTTTCAGCGCGAGAAATTCGATATCTGTTTGCTGGATGTGATGATGCCCAATATGGACGGCTTTACCCTGGCAGAAGAGATCCGTGATGTAGATCCGGATATACCTTTGTTTTTCCTGAGTGCGAAAACAATGAAGGATGATATTATCCAGGGGTATAAACTCGGGGCCGATGATTATATTACCAAACCCTTCGATAGTGAAGTGTTGCTGTTAAAGATCAAAGCCATCCTGAAAAGAAATGAAGAAGAGAACCGCGTAAGCGATAATATTGAATTTGATCTGGGCAAATACCATTTCAACCCAAAACTGCGCGAGCTGAAGCACGATGGTTTAACGCAAACGCTTTCTCCCAAAGAAAACGAATTGCTGAAAATGCTGGCCGAACACAAAAACGATCTGCTTCCCCGCGAAAGAGCACTGAAAAAGATCTGGGGCAGCGATACCTATTTCAATGGTCGCAGTATGGATGTGTACATTGCCAAACTGCGTAAGTACCTGAAAGAAGACAGCAATATTGAGATCGTGAATATTCACGGCAACGGTTTCCGTTTAGTAGCTCCTTAATCTTATCTTACTGATATAAAAAATGCCTCCGTCGGGAGGCATTTTTTTTGCAACCATATCAAAGCTATCAGAAGATGAACACTGCTAAGCCCCAACTATTAATTATTGGCTAATAACTACTAACTATTCATTACTAACTAAACAAAGTAGATTGATTCCCCGCAATCGGTGCCCTTCCCAAATGCTCATACGCCTTGGCCGTTACTTCCCTCCCGCGTGGGGTACGTTGTAAAAATCCTTCCTGTATCAAAAAGGGTTCGTACACTTCTTCCAGGGTTCCCGCTTCTTCGCCCACGGCAGTGGCAATGGTAGTTAAACCAACCGGACCACCTTTGAATTTATCGATGATGGCGGCCAGGATGCGGTTATCCATTTCATCCAGTCCATGTTCATCCACATTCAGTGCTTTTAATGCGTGCTGGGTAATGCCCAGGTCAATCTTACCATCATTGAGCACCTGCGCAAAATCGCGCACCCTTCTGAGCAAACTGTTGGCAATTCGTGGTGTACCACGACTTCGCCTTGAGATCTCGAAAGAGGCATCGGTAGTGATATTTGTCTGCAGGATAGCCGCACTTCTTTCAATGATCTTCTGCAGCGTATCTGCCTGGTAATATTCCAGTCTTGATTTGATCCCGAAACGCGATAACAAAGGCGCTGTCAACAAACCACTGCGGGTGGTAGCACCCACCAGCGTAAACGGATTCAGGTTGATCTGTACGCTGCGTGCATTGGGACCGCTATCGATCATGATATCGATGCGGAAATCTTCCATGGCAGCGTATAAATATTCTTCTACCACCGTACTTAAGCGGTGGATCTCATCAATAAATAAAACATCGTTGGGTTGCAGGTTGGTGAGCAGACCCGCCAGGTCGCCGGGTTTTTCAATTACCGGGCCTGAAGTTTCTTTGATATTCACACCCAGCTCATTGGCCACGATACGGCTCAGCGTGGTTTTACCCAAACCGGGCGGACCGTGAAACAGGATATGATCCAATGCCTCACCCCTGATTTTGGCGGCTTTGATAAAAATGACGAGGTTCTCGATCAGTTGCGGCTGGCCGGAGAAATCATTGATCTCACTGGGACGTATCGTATTTTCAAATTCCTTATCCGCAGAAGTCAGATTTGTGGGATCGGTATGCAGGTTGGGGTTGGCCATAACGGTTCAAAACTACAAAATACAATCCATCCCCCCGTTGCAGAAAAGGTTGGTTTGAGTGGCGTAAAATATTTTTGCAGAAATATTTGTATATACAAATGAAATACCTTTATCTTTGTTCTGTCAATGAAAACATCAGAAAGCAAATTTTGCAGTTGCCTGTATTTTACCACCAATGCCCTGGCGCGTAAAGTGGAGAAACTGGCGGTTGAGAGCTGGAAAAAAATAGGTCTGGCCCCGAGTCATGCGTATTTGCTGAAACTGGTGATAGAGGAACCGGGTATGCAGGCCGGTGTATTGGCGGAACAGTTACAACTGACCCCCAGTACCATTACCCGGCTGATTGAGAAACTGGAAGAGAAGAAACTGGTAACACGCGTAACGGAAGGAAAAACCACCAATGTATTTCCTACGCAGAAAGCAAAAGAGATGAAGCCCCAGATCAAACAATGTATTGAAGAATTTCACGAGAAATATGTGAAGATACTCGGTAAGGAAGAAAGCAAACAGTTTATCCAGAATATGAACACCATAGCAGATAAATTATAATTTTTTTTCACTCGATATTTGTATATACAAATATTATTCAACTCTAAACCTATCGTATGAAGTACACATTAACCGGTGGAGCCGGAAACATTACCAGGCCTTTGGCACTGGCTTTATTGGAAGCGGGACATACCGTAACCGTCATTGGCCGCGATGCAGCCAAACTGAAAGAACTCACTGATGCCGGTGCCATCGCTGCTATTGGATCGGTGGAAGATGTAGCTTTTCTGACAGCCGCTTTCCGGGGAGCCGATGCGGTGTATACCATGGTGCCGCCCACTTATGCAGTAACTGACTGGAAAGCATATATTGGCCAGATCGGTGAGAACTATGCAAGCGCCATAACCGCAGCCGGCGTGAAGCAGGTAGTGAACCTGAGCAGTGTGGGTGCGCATTTACCCGATGGTGTTGGGCCTGTTAGTGGCTTACATCGTGCGGAGAAAGCGTTGAATACGCTGACGGGTGTAAACATCCTGCACCTGCGTCCTGCGTATTTTTACCAGAACCTGCTCGCCAATATTTCCCTGATCAAGGGTATGGGCATTATTGGAGCCAACTTCTCGGCCGCACCTGGCAAATTCCCGATTGTAGCAACGGATGATATTGCCGCTGTTGCTGCGGAAGCGTTATTATCATTAGACTTTCACGGACATACCATCCGTTATATCGCCAGCGATGAAACCGGTACAGACCAGATTGCGCAGGTACTGGGAGCCGCTATCGGTAAACCGGATCTGGCCTGGGTAAAATTCACCGACGAACAGGCTTTGGGCGGAATGATACAGGCAGGTTTACCGGAAGAAGCCGCTAAAAACTATGCCGAAATGAATCACGCTATTGATACCGGCAGTATGTACGCCGATTATTTCAACAACAAACCTTCGCTGGGCAATATCAAACTCACAGATTTTGCAAAACTATTTGCATCAATATATGCAGCAGGTTAATAACACAAACAAACACAGCAACACAGATCATTCACTATACAATTAAAACAAGCAAGCATGTCAAAAAAAATCGCATTGGTAACCGGTGCCAATAAAGGCATTGGATTCGAAACCGCCCGTCAACTGGGTAAACAGGGGATTACGGTTATTGCAGCCGCCCGTAACAGGGAAAACGGGATCAAAGCCGTTGAACAACTGAAAGCGGAAGGGATTGATGCAGAATTCCTGCAACTGGATGTAGACAAAGAGCAGGAGATCCGCTTTGCCTACGAGTATATCCTGAACCGTTATGGCAAACTGGATATACTGGTAAACAACGCAGGTATTCAGATAGAAAGTAATGAATGGAGTATAAATACTGCTGAGACAATTGATGAAAAAGTATTACGCCAAACCTTTGACACCAATTTTATCAATGTGGTAAAACTCACCAACACCCTGTTGCCGCTGATCAAAAAAAGTGAAGCCGGCAGAATTGTAAATCTGAGCAGTATTCTCGGATCGCTGAATCTGCATGCCGATAGCAGTTCTCCCATTTACGGATCAAAACTCTTTGCCTACGATGCCTCTAAAACAGCGCTGAATGCCTACACCGTTCATCTGGCAGCTTCTTTAAGCGGCACCATGGTCAAAGTAAACTCCGCACACCCGGGTTGGGTAAAAACAGATATGGGTTCAGATGCAGCCCCCATGCATGTGGTTGAAGGAGCCAAAACTTCTGTAGAACTGGCTTTGCTGAAAGAAGACGGTCCTACCGGTAAATACATCCACCTCGGAGCTGAACTTCCCTGGTAAACAAATCTATACAAGCAAGCAATCGATCGGGGCAGGAATATTCCTGCCCTTTTTCTATTTTTAATGTATGGATCAACAAAGTTTCAGGGAAAGTCTGCAGTGTGCAGAACCTCCTGCAGCACTCAACGTAGTACTCCGTTCTTTATGGTACGATGCCAAAGGCAACTGGAACAAAGCTCATGACCTCATCAACGACCTGACCGATAAGGATGCGGCCCATGTACACGCGTACCTGCATCGCAAAGAAGGCGATGCGGGTAATGCCCTTTATTGGTACAAAAGGGCTGGACAAGTACCCTGCAACAGTTCCTTACAGGATGAATGGGAGGAAATGGTAAAACTGTACACAACAAAATAGGATGCTTATTTTCTGGCATAAGCCAACATACCCAGTATGAGATCGGGATCGGGACAATTGGCGAGATATTGTGCCCGTTTACTGAATTGACAAACACCCGGGTAATCTCCTTTGTTACCTTCCGGATCTATCACCAGTTGAAAGTGGAGGTGTGGCGGCCAATGACCATTCTCCTGCGGTTCTCCAAAATGCGCGATCAGTTCTCCTGCGTGGATGGGTTTGCCTTCTGTGAGTCCCGCCAGATCCCGTAAAGAGAGATGACCGTACAATGTGTGAAACTGAAAACCATCCAATTGATGCTGCAGAATAATGGTAGCACCATAATCGCCATAATGATCATTAAAAGCAAAACTGTGTACGATCCCATCCAACGGAGCAAAAACGGCTGTACCCGCAGTACCCCAGATATCTATACCCAGGTGCAGGCGGCGGGGTTCTTCGCCATCTGGGGCATCAAACACACGGCTTCTGCTGTATACCGTTCTATGTTCATCATAACCGCCAATGCCATATAACGCACCGGCGTTTGTAAGTTGCCGCTGTATATGATTACTGAATAGTTGCGTATCTTCTACTATCGCTGCAGTAAGGGATGTATTGGCTTCTGTAAAATCCAACAGTAACAGGCTGTCTTTCTCCGGATCAAAAGCTACAACCGGCTGAAATTCTTTTTGATATTTTTTCAGGATGTCTGGCAACATCTGGTAAAGTTAGTGGCTGGCTAAGAAATGATGCCATCTCATTCTCAAAAAAAGCCGCCGGAAAATTCCGGCGGCTGATGTATTGACTGATATATGTTGTACTTATTTCAACTGTTTCAGGATCTCTTCAATAGCCCTGTCTAATTGCGGGTCGCGTTTGTTGATGCGGTCCTCGAAATTCATGCCTACCTGTATATCCGGATCCACACCTGTCAGTTCCAGGTCTTTCCCATCAATACTGTAACAACCCCAGCCCGGCAGGCGTACAAAAGAACCATCTACCAGTCCGGCGCCACTGGTAAAAATGATCCAGCGATAGGTACCCGCTCCGATGATCTTACCCAATTTCAGCGCTTTAAAACCAGCGGCCGTTACTTCTGCATCACTCAAAGATTGTTCGTTGATCAGAAGTACAATGGGTTTGTCTGCCGGACCAAAATTAGACTGCGGCGACAGTTTCCCTTCCCTGTATTTCCAGTTCAGGTAAGTACGCTGGCTCAGGAATTTCAGCACTTCATCGTGTACATTACCACCGGTATTATAACGGAGATCGAGGATCATGGCATCTTTCCGGTAAAAATCCTGTGTCATATCGATCAGGAATTTTTCCAGTTCTTCCGTACTCATATTTTTCATGCAGTGGTAAGCAATCCGGTTATTGCTTTTATCATCTACCCGCTTCTGGTTGGTATCGATCCAATCATCGTACAGATTCATAAACAGGGAGGGCTGCGGATGGATCTTTACTTCTACCATTTCTGTACCGCGACGGAAACCCAGTTTAATTTCACGATCCAATGATGGTCTGCTGAAATACATGTTACGATCGAGTTTGGTATCCACTTCTTCTTCGTTCACTTTTACCAGTACATCTCCCGGACGAACATCGACTGTTTTTTTATCCGCGTTGGTTCTCGCTACAATGGATTTTACTTTATAAGGATCCTCATTGTCGAACAGGATACCTGTTTCCATGGTACGGTTGGAGAGACTGATATTTTCATCATCCCCGAACGTACTGAATCCCTGGTGCGAAGAGTTCAGCTCGCCCAGCATATCGTTCAGTAATACCCGCAGGTCTGAACGGCTGTTGAGATAAGGAATAAAAGCTGCGTATTTTTTCCTGGTAGCAACCCAGTCTAATCCGTGAAATTTCTCATCATAAAAATTCTGTTCTACCTGTGCCCAGGTTTCTTCAAAGATTTGTGCAAACTCGGCAGCCAGGTTACGGCGGAAAGTGTAGGTGATTGAAACCGGATCTACCTTATTTGCATCGAGGTTCAGTTTAAACAGGTTGCCATTCATCAACACCATGCTCTTATCTCCCGCAGCAGCATAATCAAAACCGAAGGCATCGGCACCGGCAATTTTTTCTGTTTTAGGGTTTTCAAAAGGCTCAAGGGTGGTTTTCCACAAAGCACCGCGGCCCTCTGCATGGTTACTGGCGAATAACACGGTGGTCTTTTCTCCTTTCTGTAATACCGTCATCAGGAATTGAGATCCAAAATCAGGACCAATCTGTTCCAGCCTGTCCATGATCCGGGTCAGATCCACTTTAATAGGCACCACAGCGGGCTCTTTTTTGCTGGTGTCTTTTTTCTCAGTGGTAAACAGTTCATTGTATTTATCGCTACGGAAAGGATCGTCCAGTTTCTCCAATGGCATACGGTAAATTCTTGGGTTCTGCGGACCAAAAGGATAAGAAGGTTTGGTACGCGCAGAATTGAAATAGATATACTTACCATCGGGCGACCATACCGGATTAAATTCAGATACGCCGGTATTAGTAAGATGGGTGGTTTTATTGTCTTTCAGGTGATGGATAAACAGGTCTTGCTCAAAATTGCGAACAGCGGTAAAGAACACATACTCTTCATTAGGCGAAAATCCGGGATCAGAATTCTGGAAGGCCCAGATCTCATCTTTTACCAGGGTTTTGGTTTCCCATGTTTTCAGATCAAGCAAACGTACTTCATCCCTGCCACTGAGGAATACGGCTTTGGATCTGCTTTTATTCAGTACCACTGAACGGTTGTCTTTTTGATCGCTGGTAATTTGTTTGATACCCGCACTGCCATCTGCCGCCACTGTATAAAGGTTCAGGTAACCATCAGCAGTTTGGTTAAAGAGCAGGGTTTTGTTATCGCTCAGCCACCTCACTTCTCTGGCACGTTCCGCATTTTTCCTGTTGATCTGTTGGATGAATTTACCATCTGCATCACTTACAAAAATTTCACCACGGGAGGTGAAAGCGATTTTTTTCCCGTCGGGAGAAATATCGAAGTTGCTGATACTGGATCTTACCTGGTAATCCTTATCAGCCGCAAGAATATTATTGCGCAGCAGTTTAATATCGAGTTTCTGCGAACGTTTGCCTGCTACATCATATAACCAGAGCTGGTAATCTTTTTCAAATACCACTTTACCGCCATTGGCATTTACCATGGGAGCTTTGATAGAGGTAGAGAAACGTGTTAAAGCTGTTTTTTTTCCTTTCTCAAACGTGTAGAGATTGTATTCGCCATTGGCTTCATCGGAAATGAAATAAATATTACCGGATTTGTCTATCGACACGGCAAAATCCTTTCCTTCCCAATTAGTGTGTTTGGTGTAGGTTTTTGTTTTGGTATTGTACGACTGGATCTCCGGATTAAACGGTCCTTTATATCGTTTGCGTGCGGCCTGGCTGCTGCTTTCCCAGGTATCGTTGAAATAGATATCACCGCTACGGGGGTGTTCGAACAGGCCATGATCCAGCATAAAGAAATGATCGCCGAATAAACGTTTCGGTGTACCGCCGTTAATAGCTACTGTATAACCGGATTGTTGTCCGGCACGGTTGGACGTGAAATAAATGCTGCGGCTATCCCAGCTCCAGCTGTTCACATCATCATTACCGCTGTGAAAAGTGAGTTGTTTGATCTCACCACCAGCCAGTGGCATCAGGTACACATCCGGATTACCCATTTGTCTTCCGGTAAATGCCACCCATTGGCCATCAGGTGAGATCCGGGCATTGGTTTCGTAACCCTGCATAGCAGTTAATCGAACGGCTTCGCCATTGGCTACGGAAGCTTTCCAGAGATCGCCTTCAAAGCTGAAAACGACGGTTTGTCCATCGGGACTTAAACTGGGGGCAGATAAAAAATAAGACCCCGGTTGTTGGGCTTGTATACCCTGATAAAGCCAGCAGCTTACTGCCAGCAGGAGCAACTTTCTCATTCAGTCATTTTTTGTGACAGACAAGATAAGCAACCCCGGGGTGATTTAAAAAGAGGAGTTATATAAACGGCTGGAATTGATGGTAAAGAACTTTTGGAAAGTTTTAGAACTTTCCAAAAGTTCCATTTAGTTTATTGGAAACTGGCCTGTTTGCTACCCCTGCGGTCTATCACCAGTTTTTTGGTTCTGGTAGCAGGTGTACCCTGTTTAATAGCGCTGAGTTCGGCCTGTTGGGCACGGTCGGTTTCGCGTAAGGTTTTTACTTCGGTCTGCAACTGGTGAATATGTTTTTCCATCAGTTCCAGTTTTGCTTTCAGGTTTTGCTGCGCAGAATCGTTGTGGTTATTCGCTTTGGCAGCATTCATAAAAAGCGCACCGGTTAATACAGCAATGAGGGTAAAGCTTCTCTTCATTATACGGAGTTTTAGTTTGTAACTTTTGGAAAGTTCTAAACTTTCCAAAAGTTTAGAACTAAATAACTACATTGATCATCTTCCCTTTCACAAAAATGAATTTCTTCAAAGGCTTGCCCTCCATCCATTTCTGTACCAGTTCATTTGCCATGGCAATTTCCTGCACCTGCTCGGGACTTGCATCTAAAGCAATGTTAATATTGGTACGCACTTTCCCGTTAATGCTCACAGGATATTCCTTGGAAGATTCAATTGTATATTTTTCTTCATATTTAGGAAATGCGGCATCCAGTACTGAATTTTGGTTGCCAAGGGCCTTCCAGAGCTCTTCGCTGATATGTGGGGCATAAGAAGTGACCATTATTACCAGCGGTTCCAGTATTTCGCGCTTATGGCATTTCAGATCGGCCAGTTCATTTACGCAGATCATGAAGGCACTTACCGCTGTGTTAAAACTGAAACGCTCGGTATCTTCTTCTATTTTCCGGATGGTACGGTGCAATACTTTCAGTTCTTCGGCACTGGCTTTTTCTTCGGTCCAGATTTTACCTTTTACCTCATCAAAGAATAAACGCCAGAGTTTTTTGAGGAACCGGTGTACCCCTTCAATGCCCTTGGTATCCCAGGGTTTGCTCTGGTCTACCGGACCGAGGAACATTTCGTACATACGGAAGGTGTCTGCACCGAATTTTTCTACAAGTGTATCGGGGTTTACGGTGTTGAATTTGGATTTGGACATTTTCTCTACTTCAGAACCGCAGATGTACCTCACCCCCGGCCCCTCTCCACCTGTGGAGAGGGGAGTATTTGGCATTACTATTTCGCCATTTTCGCAAATCAAAATTGCATTGGCGTACTCGCCATTTCTCCATTTCCTGAAAGCTGCGATATCTAATTCAACACCATCTACAAAATTCACATCGACTCTTAACTCTACCCATGTTGTAAATAAACTTTGATCTTCAATCCAGGTTTTAAAATCGTTACCGAATATCTTCTTTAATGACTTGGCAATTTCTTCTTCACCTACGCTTGGGTTTTCTAATTTGTCTTTAAGTCCTTTTGAGATGAAGATTGGGGGTCGACCTAAATCAGAGTTGGCTACCTGATTATATCTATATACAAACCTCGAACTCCCCTGTATCATCCCCTGGTTCAATAATTTCCGGAAGGGTTCATCAAAACCGATATGTCCCAGATCGTATAAGGTTTTGGTCCACATTCGGCTATATAACAAGTGCCCCACCGCATGTTCGGTTCCGCCAATGTAGAGGTCTACCTGGTTCCAGTAATCGCTCACTTTGCGGTCGCAGAAGGTTTCGGTATTGTGCGGGTCCATGTAGCGGAGAAAATACCAGCTGCTGCCGGCATAACCGGGCATGGTATTCGTTTCCAGTTCTTTGGCTACCCATTCCGGTATATTGGCCAGCGGCCCTTCGCCTTCGGGGCCGGGACTATAACTCTCTACCTCCGGCAATAACAATGGCAATTCCGTTTCGCTTAACGGAACGGCCACACCGTTTTTCCACTGGATCGGGAAAGGCTCACCCCAATAACGCTGGCGGCTGAAAGCGGCATCGCGCATTTTGTAGTTCACTTTCTTTTTACCGATACCCATTTCTTCCAGCTTTGCGTTTACAATACCGATGGCATCGCGCATCACTACCCCATTCAGAAACTCACTGTTCTCCAGTTGGGCATCTTTGGTGGGATTGGCATCTACACCGTTATAATGTTCGCCAATAATATTGGTGATGGGAATATTGAAATGTTTGGCAAACTTATGATCGCGCTCATCGCCGCAGGGCACACCCATGATGGCACCTGTTCCGTAACCGGCCAGTACATATTCAGAGATCCAGATCGGGATCTGTTTTCCGTTGAACGGATTTACCGCATAGGCTCCGGTAAAACAACCGCTGATCTTTTTCTCAGCCTGCCGTTCACGGTCGCTGCGACTTTTTACGTAAGTGATATATTCATCCACTGCCTGCTTTTGTTCGGCTGTGGTAATAGTGGCGATCAGTTCATGCTCCGGTGCAATGACCATAAAATCTACACCGAAAATAGTATCCGGTCGGGTAGTGTACACGGTGAGTGGTGAGGGGTGAGTAGTGAGTTGTTCACTCACGCCTGCCGACTCACGACTCACGGTATGACTCACGATCACAAAATCGATCTCCGCACCATAGGATTTGCCGATCCAGTTGGTCTGCATTTCTTTCATGGCTTCGGAGAACTCAATGGTTTCCAGACCTTCCAGTAAACGATCTGCATATTCGGTGATGCGCAGGTACCATTGGCGTAATTTCTTTTTTACAACAGGATGTCCGCCGCGCTCACTTACACCATTCACCACTTCGTCGTTGGCCAATACGGTACCCAGGGCTTCGCACCAGTTTACTTCGCCGTAGCCGCAAAAAGCCAGGCGGTAATTCATCAGTATATCCTGCTTTTCTTTTTCACTGAAAGCTTTCCACCCGGCGGCTGTAAACCGAACAGATGCATCACCCGGACATTCATGTGCCGCATTACCATTTTTTTCAAATTCTGCCACCAGTTGTGTTAAGCTTTCCGCTTTCCTTGTTGCGCGGTTGAAAAAACTATGGAAGAGCTGGAGAAAGATCCACTGTGTCCATTTATAATAACCCGGCTCGCAGGTGCGTACTTCGCGGTCCCAATCGTAGCAGAACCCGATATTGTCTAACTGTTTGCGAAAAGTATCAATATTCTGTGCGGTACTTTTGGCAGGATGTACGCCATGTTCGATGGCATATTGTTCTGCAGGTAACCCGAAGGCATCGTACCCCATGGGGTGTAATACGTTAAATCCTTTCAGTCTTTTGTAACGGCTGTAAATATCAGAAGCGATATAGCCCAGCGGATGCCCCACATGCAAACCCGCACCGCTTGGATAAGGGAACATATCCAGCACATAACATTTGGGCTTGGTAAAGTCATTTTTTACTTTGTAGGCACCGCTTTCTTTCCATTGTGCCTGCCATTCTTTTTCAATTTTCCTGAAATCGTATTCCATATTCGTTCTTCCGTTAAAAGGAGTTTTAAGTAGTTTTTTGTTGATTTTACTGACTATCGGATAGCAAGTTATTCCATGTTACTGCCGTACAAGTGTGCGACGCAACAACAGCTGATTCGGGTACCGGTGCCGGGCTCAAAACAATCCTAACAATTCTTTAACCCTATTCCGGCGGGAATGCGCTATTTTTCAACAGCAAAATGATCGTTAGCGTGGCTGCAAATGTAAGTCTTTAGGCTTCAAAACCGTACATTTGCCATAGTACCGACCCCGTTTGCGGGACCAAACACCTTAAATTTTTTGAAAGAATGGCAGTTATCGGAAAATCATCCATGAAACGCAGCAAACCCAATTATATCTACAGCATTATTGGTGTGGCACTGGTATTACTGATTATGGGTATCATGGGTTGGTTCTTTCTCAACATCAATTCCGTAGGTAATGCTTTTAAGGAAGATATCCGCCTGAGTGCTTACCTGCGTACACAGAACAAGGATACGATCGGGCAGATCCAGCAGTATATTGCCCGCCAGCCTTTTGCCAAGAATGTAACTTATGTAGACAAGGTTGCTGCCAGACAGATCTGGAACAGTGAGAACAATGAAGACTGGGCGCAGATTTTAAAAGACAATCCCTTACCCGAGAGCATTGATTTTTATGCCCGGGCCGAATACGTGAACAGCGATAGTCTGAACAAGATCTCTACGAGCCTGATGGCAGTGTACGGAGACCAGATCACCGACCTGAAATACCCATCCAAGCTGGTGAATAACCTGAATGAGCGGGCCTCCAAAATTGGCCTGGTGTTCCTGGTGGTGGCCATTATTTTATGCCTGATCGTTACTTTCAGTATTGATAATACCATCCGTTTGGCCATGTTCAGTAACCGTTTCCTTATTAAAACCATGCAGATGGTGGGGGCCACCCGCGGTTTTATTGTAAAACCATTGAATATTAGGGCACTGATCAACGGGCTGATCAGCTCGGGCATTGCCATTGTGCTCCTGTTTTTTATCATTACCTGGGCCGAGAACCAGTTTGAACCCCTGAAAGCCGTACGCGATACCAAACTCACCATCAGCTTATTCGGCGGACTGATACTGCTGGGCATCGGCATTTCAGTTTACAGCACCCACAGAAGTGTGATGAAATACCTGAAAATGAAACTGGACGACTTATATTAGAAGTTGGGAGTTTGGGGTTTGGAGTTTGGAGTTATTTTTTCCTCAACCCCAAACTCCAAACTCCAAACTCCAAACCAAAAATCCCTATCTTACATCCTTTACAAATCAATACCATGAGCGAGCAAAAACAAAACGTGAATTCTACTTTATTTGCCAAGGAAAATTATACCTGGATGCTGATCGGCGGTGTGATCATGGCCCTTGGCCTGTTTCTGATGAGCGGTGGTAAAAGCGCCGATCCCAAGGTATTTGATACCACGGAAGTATATGGCACTACCCGCATTACCATTGCTCCCATACTGATTGTGTTGGGATTGATGGTAGAGATTTATGCCATCTTCAAGAAACCGAAAGCGGCGTAAGGCAGCGCGTGAGACGTTAATCGTGAGACGTGAGTCGTGAATCGTGAGTCAGGAATGCTGTTTTCAAATGATATTATTATTTACTAAGCGGTGTGGAGCCGCTTTTTTAATGAGCGAATGAGTGGATGAGTGATTGAGTGAATGGAAACATTTATTTAATGACTAACTGCTACATTCAGCATTCACTCATTCACTCAATCACTCATTCACTCATTGAATCAAAAGACATGACGATTTTTCAAGCCGTAGTAATTGCCATTGTGGAAGGCATTACCGAGTTTTTACCGATCTCTTCTACCGGGCACATGATCATTGCCAGTTCCTTTCTGCACATTGCAGCAGATCCCTTTACCAAATTATTTGAAGTAGCCATTCAGCTAGGAGCTATTCTTTCAGTGGTAGTGTTGTACTGGAAAAAATTCTTCCCGCTGAACCGGTTTAATTTTTATATCAAACTGATTGTAGCCGTGTTACCTGCATTGGCACTGGGCGCTGTTTTTTCTGATAAGATCGATGACCTGCTGGAAAGTCCGCTAACCGTTTCTATTACCATGTTGCTCGGTGGTTTTATCCTCCTGTTCATCGACAAACTTTTTCAGCAGCCTACCGTAGAAAAAGAAGAAAATATCAGTCTGGCCAAAGCTTTTACTATCGGCATCTGGCAATGTGTTGCCATGATCCCCGGCGTTAGCCGCAGTGCGGCCAGCATTATTGGCGGTATGCAGCAGAAACTGACACGTAACCTGGCCGCTGAATTCTCTTTTTTCCTGGCTGTACCTACCATGGCAGCCGCTACCGGCTATAAACTGCTGAAAGCCTATAAAGACACACCTGAATTGCTCTTTAACCAGGATAATCTCATTGCGTTGGCAGTCGGTAATGTAGTTGCTTTTGTGGTTGCCCTGCTGGCCATCAAATTCTTCATCGGTTTCCTGCAGAAACATGGTTTCCGGCTCTTTGGTTGGTACCGGGTGATTGTAGGGGCTGTGTTGCTGGCGCTTGTATTGACAGGACACTTGCAATAATTAGCAATTAAAAATTAACAATTAAAAATTGAGGGCCTAGTGTATAACCAATCGTAAAGTCGTTGGTAAGTAATAAGGCGGGCCATATCAGAAATAATTCTTAATTTTTAATTTCTAATTTTTAATTTTCTTTCATGAAGACTGCACCCAAGAGAGTCATCAACGGCTGGGCCATGTACGACTGGGCCAACAGTGTGTACAACCTGGTTATTACATCCACCATTTTTCCGGCTTATTACGAAGCGGTAACAGGAGATGGCAATGATGCTACTTCCAACGATTCTGTGGTGCTGTTTGGAAGGGAGTTTGTGAATACCTCTCTTTATAATTATGCCCTGGGTATCGCTTTCCTGGTAGTAGCGTTCATGTCGCCACTACTCTCTTCTATCGCAGATTATAAGGGTAATAAGAAAAAATTCCTGTTCTTCTTCTGTACACTGGGTAGTATTGGCTGCAGTGCCATGTATTTCTACGATAAAACCAACCTGGCTTATGGCCTGCTCTGCCTGATCATTGCCTGTATCGGTTTCTGGAGCAGCCTGGTATTTTATAATTCTTACCTGCCCGAGATTGCAGCGCCGGAAGACCAGGACCGGGTTAGTGCCAAAGGTTTTGCCATGGGGTATACCGGTAGTGTGATTCTGCAGATTGTTTGTTTTGTATTTGTATTAAAACCCGAATTGTTCGGCATTACCGTAGGCAAAGCATCGCAGATCTCTTTTCTGCTGGTGGGTATCTGGTGGTGGGGGTTTGGACAACTGGCACTGAGCCGTTTACCCAAGGGTACCCCGATTGCTACCGCCCATGATCGCGGCAGTATTCTTACGCATGGTTACAAGGAACTGAATAAAGTATGGAAACAACTGAAACATATGCCGGTACTAAAACGGTATCTGGGTGCTTTTTTCTTTTATAATATGGGCGTTCAGACCGTAATGCTGGCGGCCACTTTATATGGTAAAAGTGAATTAAACATTCCTACTCCCAAGCTGATCATTGCCATCCTGATCATTCAGCTGGTAGCTATTCCGGGGGCCTTTCTGATTGCTAAACTTTCAGAAAAAATAGGCAACTTCCGGGCATTAATGATCACCGTTTCTTTCTGGATCATTCTTTGTGTGATCGGTTATTTATTGCCGAGAGATGGCGTGAATGAGTTTTATGGTCTGGCTGTGTTAGTAGGATTTGTGATGGGCGGGATCCAATCACTCAGCCGCAGCACTTACGCCAAACTGATGCCGGAAACAAAAGACACCACTTCCTTCTTCAGTTTTTATGATGTGACTGAGAAGATTGCCATCGTAATCGGCATGTTCAGTTTTGGGTATATCAATGAACTCAGCGGATCGCAGCGCAATTCGGTACTGGCCCTGGTGGTTTTCTTTGCCATTGGCCTGGTATTGCTGATCTTTGCTTCTGTTACCAAACACAAACCCGGACAAGTTAATTAGCATGAAACTACATACCATCAATACCGGTTATTTTAAATTGGATGGCGGTGCCATGTTTGGTGTGGTACCTAAAAGCATCTGGAACAAACTGAATCCCGCAGACGAGAACAATATGTGCTCCTGGGCATTGCGTTGTTTGCTGATAGAAGACGGCAACCGGCTGATACTGGTAGATAATGGCATGGGTAATAAACAGGATGCCAAATTCTTCGGGCATTATTACCTGCACGGCAAAGATACCCTTGATAGTTCTCTAAACCGGCTTGGTTTCAGCAAAGCTGATATTACCGATGTTTTTTTAACCCATCTCCACTTCGACCATTGTGGTGGCAGTATTGTTCGGGAAGAGGGGCTGCTGGTGCCTGCTTTCCCCAACGCAGTGTACTGGAGCAATGAGGATCACTGGTTATGGGCCACAGAACCCAACGACAGGGAAAAAGCCTCTTTTCTGAAAGAGAATATTTTACCCATCAAAGAAAGCGGGCAGTTGCAGTTTGTGCAGGTCCCGGACAAAGGCCTGGCACCCAACGGCACACTGAGCAGTACCCCCTTTACAGACAATATCTCGATCCGTTTTGTGAACGGCCATACCGATAAAATGATGCTGCCACAGATCAGCTACCAGGGTAAAACGCTGGTATATATGGCCGATCTGCTGCCTTCGGTGGGGCATATCCCCTTACCCTATGTAATGGCTTATGATATGTTCCCGCTTACTACCCTGCAGGAGAAGAAAAGCTTTCTGCAGGAGGCAGTAGACAAGGACTATATCCTCTATTTTGAACACGATCCGGAGAACGAATGCTGTACCCTGCATACAACCGAGAAGGGCATCCGCCCCAAAGAGGTATTCAGGCTTTCAGAGCTGTAGCACTACAGGCTGTAGGATTTGTCTACGGGGATTTTCAGTTATATCACCCGTTAAATTCAGTGATTTTTGTGGTGTTCCGGGATATTGGATGCTTAATTTAGGGCGCAGGAATTGTCCCCCAACAAAACCAATATCCAATGTCCAGGAACCAAATCGCATGCTGCCCCGGCTGTGGCGGGCGCATACCATTTAAGAAATTTGTACAGCTGAATAATTTTTCAGTGACCAATTGCGGTACCTGTAATGCCCGTATTGAGATCTCCAACAGAACAGCCAATGCTATCATCGCTGCTGTTTCGGGTGTGGTTTCCGCAGCTTCTATTGTTTTAGGCGCCTATATCGGCCAGAAAGATTATCAATCGCTGGTAGGTGGGTTATTCGGCGGACTCAGTGTTGCTACGATCATTATAGTGGCCATCTGCATGTATGCCTACCGGCATTCGCAGTTAAACAGGATTCATCTGGAATGAGGGTTCCTCAGGCCATCCTTACCGGAAACTGATCATGGAACTGAGCGGATACCGCAGGTTGCGGTATTGCATCATATCTACTTTTACACTACCTACCACAATCGGACTTTCGATCCGTAAAGGAATATGGTTGGCATCGTCGCTCACCCATACTGTCATTTTTTCGCCACCTTCAAACAGGGTACCTTTTACCAGTAAGGGTTTGAATTTAATGGCCCTGAATTTTCCGTACTTGGTATTCACGATCTCTTTACCCATGTATTTAATGTACAGGTTAAACACCTCATTATCCAGGAACATGGCAAACGGGATCTTGTCTTCTGGTTTGTATTTACTGAAATCAATATTACGGGCATAATAAATTGAACTCAGCACATCCTGTATACAGGTAGGGATCTTGAATACGCCATCTGTTGTTACAGCGGTATTGGCCTGGTAATTGAAACTGATATTCTCATATTTCTTAAAACCGCCTTCATTTACATTCCGGATAAACTTCAGGGGTTTTAAAGTGGCAGTGTCTATATAACTTTCATAACGATCACGCACTTTGAAGATCCAGTCGTAGCTGGGGTTCGAGTTACCTACGCCCACAACATGGTAAACAGGTCTGTTATTGAGATGTGTCTGGGTTACTGTAAAGTTGGCCGTGCCGGAGTTGATGTATAACCCTACTACTGAATAAAATACATTGTAGGATATATTCTCACCATCTTCAAATGCCAGGTTGTGGATACCGCCACAGAATTCAGATGCTGTTGAAGCCGGTTGCCAGCTAACGGCCGTAATCAATACGAAAAGAAGAACGATCTTTTTCAAATCCAGGTCTTATTTATTTCTGAACAATCTGATTCCCAGCAAAAACAGGCTTCCACCAATGGCCGGAATGATGAGGTTAATGATCCAGATACCGGCGGCAGTAGCAATGATACCCACGGTATTGGTACTCAGCAAACCAAACAACTGCAAACTCACTTTACCCCTGAAGCCCAGCTCAGCCAATGCAATGGTGGGCACAATGGCCAACACCAGAAACATCACCGATACCAGACTGGCCGCATCCTGCCAGGCAATGTTTACCTCGAACACCTGTAGCAATAACACATATTGTACCACAAATACAACGTACCGGAACATAGAAAGTAACAGGATAATTGTTAATTCTTTCCAGTGAAAATCTTCCAGCTTCTGTACAAAGAACTTGTGTTTGGCTATCCAGGGTATCTTTTCGAGTAACTGTACACACCAGGATAACCGGAAATACAGCAGTGTAAAAAGTAAAACACCGATGGTAATGATGTACAATAACCCATCCAGCCAGAAAACAGACAGCCCTTCCAGGTGATGACTGTTATCCAATATATATATGCGAAGGTACAGTAGTGAGAATAAACCCGCCACAAAAGTGACAATGATCTGGCTCATACTGCCTACTACCGATAGGAGAATCCCCCTTAATCGGTTACCTTCTTCCAGAAAAAGCGCCCGACCCGCCGATTCGCCCACCCGGTTCAGGGTGTTAAAACCCAGCGCCTGCCCAGAAAAAACGGCCCGGAATGCCCGGCCAAAAGATACCCGCTGTACCCCTTTTACTGCTAATTGCCATTTTCGGGCCTCAAGACCCCAATTCAGGAACATCAGCAGCATCACGACCACGAATTTTTCCAACTGCGGACCACTGAACGCTGCCAGTATCAACTGCCAGGACTGCTGCACATCGCCCTGCTCCTTTACCTGCCGGTAAATGGAATACGACAGCCATACAAATAGTACCGGTCCTACAAAATAGTTGAGAAATATTTTCAGTCGCTTGTTCAGGATCCCTGGTATTGGTTATTCCCTGCAAAGAACGGTGTTCGGGGGGAGATAGAAAAGCGTGAATCGTGAGTCGTCAGACGTGAGACGTGAGTAGGGAGTATCTTTAACAATTTAAGTTTACTTACCGACTCACGACTCACGACTCACGACTCACGATTCACGCCCCACATTTCCGTATTTTCACCTCACCAAATGAAGAAACCCGAGATCATCTTAGGCATCGACCCCGGCACCCAGGTAATGGGATACGCCCTCTTACGCATACAAAACGGGCAACCTCAGGTATTACTGATGGATGTGCTGAAGCTTACCAAAGAGAAAGACATTTATGCCAGGCTTGATATGATTCATAGTAAAGTGTGTGAATTGATTACCCTGTATCGCCCTTCCACTTTTGCCATTGAAGCCCCCTTTTTCGGGAAGAATGTGCAAAGTATGCTGAAGCTGGGCCGCGCACAGGGAGTGGCCATTGCGGCTGCCATGCAGGCAAAAATCCAGGTTACCGAATACTCACCCAAGAAAGTGAAACAATCCATCACCGGCAATGGTAATGCGGATAAGGACCAGGTATGGCGCATGTTACAACGTATCCTCAGTATAGAAGAAAAACCCCAGTATTTTGATGCCACCGATGCCCTGGCCGTAGCCCTCTGTCACCACTACCAAAACAGCTCCGTACTGGGTAAAGCCGTAAAAGGGTTAAAGGGGTGGGATGATTTTATTGCGAAGAATCCGGGGAGAGTTAAGTAGGAAGTTTTATGTTCTGGGTTCTAAGTTCTCGGTTCTATGTTTTAAGTGCTGGCCATTCATCGAAACTTACTACTCACTATATACCCCCTCCGAACCCAGAACATAGAACTCAGAACTTACTACTTAAAACCTTCCAACGCCTTCAATATCCTTTCCTGCACTTCTTTTAATTCAGTGGGAGATAATTGTAATTTAGGACGGTTAAAGTTCAGATCATCTGCACTATTGATAGGAATGAGATGCATATGTGCATGCGGCACTTCCAGGCCTACTACGCTGATGCCGCAACGGTTGCAGGGGAAAGCCTTCTCAATGGCATGGGCAATGGGTTTGGCAAAGAGCAACCACTCAGACAGGTAGTTATCGGCCACATCAAAGAATTTATCGGTTTCCGTTTTGGGTACTACCAGTACATGCCCCTCTACCAGGGGAAAGATATCGAGGAAAGCAAAGAAATGTTCGTTCTCGGCAATTGTATAGGAGGGGATTTCGCGGGCAATGATTTTTGAAAAGATGGTCATGGTACAGGAACCTTTTAGAAAAGGAAAATTGGGATATTTTGCGGGAACTACAAAAAGAAAGCGCCGGCATATAGCCAGCGCTTCGCTATCGGTTGAGAACCGGTTTAAATGGTAATGTCATCAATACGGAATTTCATCACACCATTGGGTGCCTGAATTTCAGCGATCTCTCCTTTCACTTTTCCCATCAATCCTTTGCCAATCGGCGAACCGGCAGAGATCTTGCTCAGTTTCAGATCCGCTTCTTTTTCGCCCACGATCTGGTAGGTTACCGTTTTTTTGGTAGCCATATTGGTAATGGTCACTTTTGTGAGGATGGTAACTTTGCTGGTATCAATCGAATTGGTATCAACGATCTTTGCATTCGCAATCGCTCCTTCCAGTTGTTTGATCTTGGCCTCCAGCATGCCCTGCGCCTCTTTGGCCGCATCGTATTCTGCATTCTCTTTCAGGTCGCCTTTTTCGCGGGCTTCCGCAATAGCGCGGGAAGATGCCGGGCGGTCAACCGCTTTCATTTTTTGCAACTCTTCACGCATCCTGTCAAACGTCTCCTTGGTCACATACATGGTAGCTTCACTCATAGTCATTCTGTTTAGTAGAGTCAAAAAAAATACAACGCCACATTTGACTGCAGCGTTGCATGATATCAAAAGTAAGAAATTCATTTAAAATCTACCCCAAAATGCCCGGTTTTTATGAATTCCGGGCTTTTCTTCCTGCTTATGTCACATTCAGCCTCTGAAAACCCCGCCAAACAGCCTCAGCAACTGCATTTGGAGGGTAAAATCCGGGCTGATCCTTAGATTCCGAGTTTATCCAGCAGTATACTGGCCATTTTATAAAAAGCCTCCTGACTATAACCGGCAATATGCGGGGTGATGATCACATTGGGTTGTTGCAGTAACCAGTCCAGGTCTGCCTGCTCATCGGGAGTGTAGGTTTCGAGCTTTTCATTCTCCAGCACATCCAGTGCGGCAGCTTTGATCTTACCCTGCCGCAGGGCCCGGATCAGGGCCTTGGTATCGGTCACTTTCCCCCGACAGGTACTGAGAAAATAAGGCTGCTGTTCCAGCGAATCAAAAAAAGCATCATTCGCAAAATGCCTGGTGTCTGCTGTGAGCGGTAAATGCAGGCTTACCACATCGGCATACCTCGTTATCTGTTCTACCCCCGCTTCGCGTACATGGTCTTTGGCAAAGCCGGCTTTGTACCGATCATTGGCCAGCACCGTTACATCAAAAGACGTCAATAGTTTCGCAAACGAACTGCCGGTGTTGCCGTAACCGATGATACCTACGGTTTTACCCGTCAGTTCATCACCCCGGTTGGCATCGCGGATCCATTTACCTGCTTTGATCTCGAGATAACTGCTGTTGATGCGGTTCATCAGGTTCAGCAGCAAACCCAATGCATGTTCAGCCACGGCATTGCGGTTACCTTCCGGACTGCTTACACATCGGATATTGCGGCTTTCGGCATACACCGTATCAATCAGCTCCATGCCGCTGCCCAAACGCCCGATCCAATTCAATTGGTCCGCTTTTTCCAGCAGGTTTCTATCGATGGTTAAACGGGTGGTAACCACCAGCCCGGTGAGTTCACCGATCAATCCCATCAATTCCTCATAGTTGATATTGGGTTGGTGTAAGACCTCGTAACCTTTTGCGTCCAGTGTTTGCAAGAGGTAGGGATGAACTTTGGATGTGATGAGTACTTTAGGTTTCAAGGTCTGTTATTTTTGAAAACAGTGCATAGATGCTTAGCGCATCTGAAAGGTCAGTGCGGCAAACTGCTCTATACTTAACTGTTCTGCTCGTTTATCAAATAAGCTATCCTGTAGAAATTCATCTTCAAACAGGCTCTTCAGCGAATTGCGTAACATTTTCCGGCGCTGGTTAAAAGCGGCTTTTACCAGTGTAAAGAGAGCACGCTCGCTTTTCATCGGCAGCACTGCTGTTTTACGTTTCAGCCTGATCACCCCGCTCATTACTTTGGGTGGGGGGTTGAAAGATTCTGGCGGCACATCAAACAAATATTCCACTTCATAAAAAGCCTGTACCAATACACTCAGGATCCCGTATACTTTGCTGCCCGGTTTCGATACGATCCTTTGCGCCACTTCTTTCTGGAACATCCCGATCATTACAGGCACCTGCTCTTTCCAGTCAATCACTTTGAACAGGATCTGCGAAGAGATATTATAGGGAAAATTGCCCACCACCGTAAACAACCCTTCAAAAGGCGGATCTATATCGAGGATGCTCTGGTGAATGATTTTTCCCCTGATAGCCGGATAGGTCTTTTCCAGGTACACCACTTTCTCATCATCCAGCTCTACCGCCCTGAAATCAATACCTTCGAGGGGTAACAGGTATTTGGTTAAAGCACCTCCCCCGGGACCCACTTCTATCAACTGTTTACAATCATCTTCCTGCAAAGCGGCTACAATCTGTTTACAAACCGACTCATCTTTCAGAAAATGCTGTCCGAGTGATTTTTTGAGGGTGTACTGCATCCGGCAAAATTAGGACATTTACCGGGAGTCGTGAGGCGTGAATCGTGAGCAGTGAGTAGTCAGTAGCGAGTAAGGACCGGGGAATCAGTTTTAACTACCTACTCACCACTGACCACTCACGATTCACGATTCACGTTTCCTCCGCTATTCTCCTTATTTTTACACGATAAACACCAGCTATGAGCAACGAACAGCAAAAACCGGTCATTGGATTCACCTGCGGCGATCTGAACGGGATCGGAATGGAACTGATTATTAAGACCCTGGCAGACCATCGGCTGCTGGAGATCTGCACCCCGGTAGTTTTTGCAAGTAACAAAAGCCTCAATTTTTATAAAAAAGGATTACCCGATCATACTTTCAATTATGCCAATACCCGCGAGCTGAACCGCCTCAACCCCAAACAGGTGAATGTGGTGAACTGCTGGGAAGAAGAAGTAGCCATTACCCCGGGCCAGTTAACTGAAACAGGAGGTAAATACGCCCTCATTTCGCTGCAACAGGCTACGCAGGCTTTAAAAGACGGTCATTTACAGGGATTGGTAACCGCACCGATCCATAAAAAGAATATACAATCTGCCGAATTCGATTACAGCGGACATACGCCTTACCTCAAAGCCATGTTCAATGTACCTGATGTGGTGATGCTGATGATTGCAGAAAACATGCGCGTGGGACTGGTTACAGAACATGTTCCGGTAAGCGAGATCGCAAAACATATTACCCGGGAGAATATCCTCACCAAACTGAAGATCATCCATAACAGCCTGCAGAAAGATTTTGGGTTAGATAAACCACGTATTGCCGTATTAGGCCTTAACCCGCATGCCGGTGATGAGGGACTGATCGGTAATGAAGAAGAGACCATCATCAAACCCGCCATCAAAGAAGCCAAGCACAATATGATGGTGTTCGGACCTTACAGTTCGGATGCGTTTTTTGCGCGCGGACAGTTTGAACGTTTTGATGCTGTACTGGCCATGTACCACGACCAGGGATTGATCCCTTTCAAATCACTGGCACTGGGCGAAGGCACAAATTATACGGCCGGTTTACCGGTGGTAAGAACGAGCCCGGATCACGGAACAGCTTTTGATATTGCGGGTAAGGGCAAAGCCGATCACAGTTCTTTCCTCGCTGCCGTATTTGAGTGTATTGAGATCATCCGTATGCGTTTGGGTTATGCTGATATGCGCCGCAATCCGCTGAAGAAGATCAGTGCACGCATGATTGCCAATGCCGTTGATGAAAGAATTGACGAGAATGAAGGATAAGAACGCCAGTATGTACCAGATCTCCAACGACCAGTTAACCATCAGCATCAGTGCTACCGGGGCTGAACTGCAGGGCATTTACCACAGAGAGAACAAACAGGAATACCTCTGGAGTGGTAACCCCGCTTTCTGGGGTAAAAAAAGCCCGGTATTATTTCCCATTGTAGGCGGACTGAAAGACAACAGTTACGTATACGAAGGCAATCTATACGAAATGAGCCGCCATGGTTTTGCGAGGGAGAAAGTTTTTACGGTTACAGAACAAACACCCCACCAGATTCACTTTACTTTATTGGCAGATGAGGAAACCAGGAAAATCTATCCTTTCGATTTTTGCTTTTCTGTTATCTATAGTTTGCAGGACAATAGACTAACAGTTACTTACCAGGTAGATAATACCGGAAATAAAACACTCTGGTTTTCTGTTGGCGCGCACCCGGCATTTGCTGTGCCACTGGTGAAGGGAACGGAATTCCCGGATCATTATCTTGAGTTCAGCGAGAAAGAAAGCACCGGTATCTGGCCGCTTACCCGCGAAGGATTGATCAGAAAAGCGCCAGAACCTTTTCTCGAGAATACTGATCATCTGCCGTTGATGAAGGAACTGTTTTATAAGGATGCTTTGGTTTTTAAATCACTCCGTTCCAACAGCATTGCTATCCGCAACCTGGTTAATAACCACGGTATCAAATTACAGTTTGATGGATTCCCTTATATGGGCATCTGGAGTGCCCGAAACGCAGATTTTGTGTGTATTGAACCCTGGTGCGGCATTGCCGATACAGAAGAAGCCACCGGCGACATCACCCAGAAAGAAGGCATCAACTCCTTACATCCCGACGGAAGTTTTGTGAGAAGCTGGCAGGTAAAAATATTTTAAGCAGAACAGAGTAGTTCTCTTTGACGAAAACCAGCAGATATTTATTTAAATACGGAATCTGACATTCCCTTATTGATCAGGTAATTTGTATATGTGATCTCTACCCTGCCCTTTCGGTTTTTGATCTTTTGCGCTTCTGTCAGCTCCTTTTCATTATCATCAAACTCCAGGGTAATACCTTTGGGCAGTTTGTAATCTTTGGTATTGAAACTGAACACCACTTTATCAGGTAATCCATACTGTCCAAAAGCGCCATAACTCATTTCAATCTCATAGGTACCATTTTCTTTGGTAGAAGTGACTGCTTTTTTAACAAGCAGGTTCGCTTCGTCAATATACATGGTGGTTAATACAATATCACTGTTTTCATTGGCGGGCAACAGTTTCACCACTTTGGTTTTGGTTCCACCTACCATTGCCTCCCCGGCAGCCAGGGCAATAAAATCAGCCGTAGTGATGATCGAATTCATGTTTACAGACACCCCACCTCTTGGCAGCAAAGAAATACCTCCGTCTTTTTTCAGGCGGAACTTATTCGGTTTCTTAAAGTACACTTTCACTTTGCCAACAGGTGCTTTGATAAAAGCCACATCTGTTTTCATCTTGCCATCTGCTTCGTAATCGCTTACCTGGTCAAGTTTGGCTTTTACTTTCATGATCAGGGCTGTCATGTCCTGGGCATTAGCCGCTACAGAAAACTGGGCTGCTATAAAAAGAAGTAGTATTTTTTTGATTCGGATCATTTTTGTCATTTTCTATCGCTCAGTTATACACTAACTTAAAATATCTTTTTTGCGGAACACCAGGATAGATGCAGTTACAAACCCGATGATATGCAATACCAGCACGATCGCTGATTGCATGATCTTTTGCGGGTTCTGAATACTGCCTACAATCGCTTCATTTGCCTCATTTACTTTGATATCAAAAAATTCTTTCCATCCGATCATATGTGTGGTGAACAGGAAAGGTTTAATCGTATTAAAGACCGGAATATTCAATGTGCTTAAAATGGTAAAGAAAATGATGACGCTCATCGTAGCTACGATCGGGCCAATTGAGTTCTCAGCAAACAGGGAAAAGAAGAAACCGAGTGACGCTACCGTTGTCATGGCCAGTGCTGCAAAACCAAACGCCCATACATAGCGCCAGAAAACATCATTTTCTTTCAGCAGAACCACATACTGCGATTTAAGCAGGAACAGATCGTCTGTACCAAAGAGTAACATGTTCACAAACAAAGCCATGATCGCCAGCCATACCAATAACAGCAAAGTGTAAGCTACCGTAGCCATGAACTTGGCCAGCAGAAAACGGGTGCGGCTGATGGGTTTGGTAAGCATGATACGAAGGGTTCCCATATTGGCTTCGCCGGAGATCATATCTGCCGCCACCAGTGCAATCAGCAATGGCACATGCACCAGCAGGATCTGCAGCACGATATAACAAACCTGGTAACCGTTCAGGATCTTTCCTTCTACGGTAATAGAAGAAGTAATATCCCGCATCATAAAATCTACATAGGAATCACCGTCCAGCTTCAGGCCAAACTGGATGATCCCGATCAGACCGGTAATCGCCGCAAAAGCGATATAGGTTCTGGGCCTGCGGAAGATCTTGAATAACTCAATTTGTATAAGTGTCCACATGTTGGTTGCCTGAGGTTACTTGTAAAAAATAATCTTCCAGTGAATGCCGGGGTTGCAGCGATAGTAATTCTATATCCATCGCCACCAGATCGCGGTGAAGTTGTGCTATTTCTTTGCGGTCCAGTTTTACCAGTATGGCGGTATCCCTTTGCGGTTGCAGATTCTTCTGCCAGTGGCTGTGCTGCAATCTGGTTAGCGCTGCTGCATTATCAAAAGTTTGCAATTCCACGATTGTCTGCGAGGGGTCGAACAATTCCAGGGCATTTCCTTCAATGATTTTTTTCCCTTTATCAATGATCAGCACCCGTGTGGCAACCTGTTCAATCTCACTCAGCAGGTGAGAAGAAACAATCACTGTTTTTTTCAGGTCGCGGCTCAGGTGCAGGATCAGGTTACGGATATCGGCAATACCCTGCGGATCCAGTCCATTGGTAGGTTCATCCAGGATAATGAGCTTCGGATCATGTACCAGTGCGATGGCAATACCCAGCCTTTGTTTCATCCCCTGCGAAAAAGTTTTCACCGTGTCTTTGGCCCTGTGTAACAATCCAACCTGATTCAACTGATCCATCAAACGGGTCTCTGTTACTTTCACCCCACTTAAACGCGCAAATAGTTTCAGATTCTCATAGGCCGAGAGGTATTTGTACACATCCGGTTTTTCGATCACGGCACCTACCTGTGCCAGTATCTCGTTGCGGTGGGTCTGCAGGTCTTTCCCGAAAATCCGGATCTCCCCTTCGCTGGGTTTGATCAGGGAGAGCAACATACGGATCGTGGTACTCTTACCCGCCCCATTCTGTCCCAGAAATCCATACACATCTCCTTCCTGTACAGAAAAAGAAAGATCCTGAACCGCTGTGAGGTTGGTAAACTGCTTGGTAAGCCCTGTTACGCTGACAATTGGTTGCATGAGATAGTATAACACCAAAGGTAGGCAAGAGGTTCAGAAAAGAAAGGTGAATGTTTTCGGGGCGGATCCTGAGTCGTGAATCGTGAGACGTCAGTGGTGAGTAAATGAGGCAACCAGTCTCAACTCACGACTGACGTCTCACGACTGCCCCGCCTGCAAATACTGCTGCAATGCTTTTACATAGGCATCAAAAGCCTCAATGCCCTTGGAGGTAATTTTACAGGTAGTGAGGGGATAATTGTCTTTAAACTGTTTCACTACTTCAATATACCCGGCTTCTTTCAGTTTTTGTACCTGCACACTGAGATTACCGGCTGTGGCATTGGTTTTTTCGCGGATAAAAGTGAACTCGGCCTCCTTTACCCCTATCAGCAGGCTCATCACCGCAAGGCGAAGCTGGGAATGTAATATGGGATCCAGTTCTTTAAACATTCGCTTTGGCTGTTTTTTGCGCCAGGTATTTTCTTCTGAGGAGGATGCCCGGTATCAGCCAGCACAGAATGGCTGTGATGGTACCCAATAACATATCATTCCAGGAAGTAGTAAAACAAGACATGATAAAAAGACCATACGAAAGAATGGACCCATAGATCATGGGTTTGAATTTTTTTACCAGACCGGTTACCAGCGTTGGAAAAGCATACAGCATGATATAGATCGAATAAAAACTGGGAACAAAGGGTATTAACGGTTCATCTGGTTTGGATCCATCCGTATAATGTTTCATCATCTGCCAACCTTCTGCAGCGATCAGTCGGGTGGTTACAGACGGAACAGCATTCCGGTATACTATGAGGCAGAACAAAGAAATACCGAACACCAGCCAAACCGTATCCAGTGCATCATCCTCATATTTTTTGATCCGGCCTGTTTTTTTCTCACGCATTGAGATCATGATCTGGGGAATGATGGCAAAGAGTACGAGCAGCCATACATCAAACCCGATGGTGAACTCGTATTTCATCTGCAGAAAAGTAACAAAACTGGCGAAAGATACAACCGATCCCCATAGTATCGGACCGATCCCTGTTTCGTAATAAGTTCCCTTCGCCTTCTGGATCATGCTGGTAATGATCTCAAGACTTTCTTTTTCTGTGATCTGGTTCTGGTTAGGCATGTTGTGATGTATTTTTTTGAAGCCTGGCCCGCAACAGATGACCGGGAATGATATAACTGATTAATATCGCCAATGCACCCAGTAATAACTGGTTATCATACCCGAAGCGGATAGAAACCACCGCCAGTACAAAATTAATCAGTCCACCTATGATCAACGGTTTAAAACGGATCAGGTTTCCGGTTACAAAAGTACCTATGGCATACAAAAGGATATAATAGGTAAACGCCGTTTGCCAGGTCTGACCGCCGATCACATTCACCAGCACCAGTACAAAAAAAGCGAGTCCAACTGCCAGCCACACATAATCCAGCGCTTCATCTACAAAAGATTTTACCCTTTCCTTTTTAGCCTGTCTTGCCCCATAGATCCAGGTAATTACCCCTCCTACAGGCATTAACCACCAGATGTAGAAATGATTGGGGTAATGCAGAAACACTTTCAACGAATAACTCACCAAACAACAGCCAAATACCAGCCACCCCCAGAACAGGAAGTAGAAAGTATTGTCGGCAAAAGAATCTTTGGTCTTGCTGATCATGGTCTGGATCAACGCAAGACTTTCCTGTGGCGAGAACGCTTTGTTTTCTTGCATATGTTAGTTTTAAACGTTTTTCTAGGGTTATAGAAACAACCAAACTGCCAGTGATTAACAGGCAGTTTGATGATAATGTTTGTACACCCTGTAATCGAAATCGTCCATCATCTCAGGTTAAAGATAACTGAACATTTCTTCAGGTGCTGCACAGGGAGCAGCAGTTTACTGACAGGCTGCTAACAACTTCTCCGCTTCCGGTTTTCCCCAGCTCGGATGCAGGGGTGATGCCGGTTGAAAATCCTTATACAGTTCCACTGCTTTTTCAAACAGTTTTTTGGCCACGGCTTTTCCACCACCAAAGGCTTCAGGTGTATTCATAAGGCTTTGTCCTTTCAGGTAATAACTCCGCGGATTTTTAGGATCTGCTTTGATCGCATTTTCAATGGCATTACTGGCCTGTGTACCGTAACTCTGCCACCTGCTCATCGGGTCTACGATCATCTGCAGGGTAGCGGTCATCTGGCGCAGACAGAACAGTTCTGAATTATTGGCCTCCAGTGCTTCCGCTTTGGTGATAAGATCGTTGCTTTTTTCAGCTACTTTGTCTTTATCCGCTTTGGGATTCATCCAGGCGGTAATATAATTGGTATAAGCTGCATAGTAATAAGGAAGCCATTTGTCTTTTTCTGCATCGCCGATTCTTTCAAAAAAAGAGGAGGCCGCAGTCATATCTTCCGCAGTTTTAGCCGCTTTGAATTGTTCCAGACCTTTGATCATGGCTGATTCATATTTGGTTTGGGCAGCAGCCATACCAATAAAGAACATGCTGACGATAACAAGTATTTGTTTCATAAAGGATCGTTTAGTAGTGATATAAAAAGATTAATAATTGGTGTTTTTCATTTTTTCATACTCTTTACGGGTATTGATCAGTTGGTTGCCATGAAATGCATGGAAATACTGAATCGATAAACCCAAACCCCAGCCCAGGATGGGCCAGACAGGCCAGAAATAAGATCCTGGACCGCGACTGCTGAGTAACCAGATAGCTACCAGAAATGCATTTACAAAGAAATAACTGATCAGGTTCCAGCGGAAAGAAGCACGGGATTTAGCTATCTGCCAAAGTTCATCGTCTTTTTGTTGTTCGGTTAGCATAGACAATTTTGAATGAGTGATTGAGTGGATGAGTGAATGAGTGAATATTTTTTAGAGATTGTTATTAATGGCATCCTGTCGGCGGTCTACACCCCAGCTGAGGAAAAGACCCAGAAAAATAAACCTGGGTGCCGCAGGGGTAATGGCTTCTTTGCGGGCACCATCGTGCGAATAATTGTATCCAAATACCTGGTTCTGGTTAAAAACATTGGTTACAGACAATACAAATACCCCATACGCTTTACCAAGCGAAGCCAGGTAATTCATACTGAAGCCGAGTGAATGGTAGTCGATGGTTTTGCCCCTGTCGGTGATATCGTATTTGTTGCCATTCTTCAACATAAAATAATAAGGTCGGCCACTGGCATACGAATAAGTGAAGTTGAACCCGGTGTTGATGCTGTTCACAAATCTTTTCAACACCAATGAGGCGGTATGATCTGCTGCAAAATTGGGCTGTAGTTGCTGCGGATAATTCAGATAATCACGTTTGGTATCGAGATAAGAATAACTGATCCAGTAATCCAGTCCTTTGAATGTTTTTTTATCCCGCCAATACAACTCCAGTCCCTTGGCATACCCACTGCCGCTGTTATCGAAGGCAGGATAGGTTTTTACGAGGTCATCATATTTTTTATAAAATGCTTCTACCCGGAAAGTCTGTAATGTGGTGTTCTTGATATAATTGATGATATAATGAGTAGCTTTTGTGTAGCCAAATTGGGTGGTGGCACTCAGGTAAGTGTTCTCCGGCTTCTGGTAAAAGATGCCATAAGCGATACTCATCTGTCCGCCCTGCCCTGTTTTATACGCCAGCGATAAACGGGGTGCGATATTGGTTTTGCTGATGATGGAAGACTGCTCAAAACGCATACCCACTTTTGCAGCCAGCTCATTGGTGATATAGAGATCCGCTTCGCTGAACAGTGCTTTGAAATGATCAGGTAACAGACCACGGTATTGATTATACTGGGATCTGTTATAACTGTATAAATACTCTCCGCCAAAACGGATCACGCTGATGCCGCTCAGCCTTTTATCAAACACCGCTTTAATTTGACTCAGATCCGCTCTTGTGGTCAGGTTAAAATTGGTGCTGTCGATCCACGCAAGACCTGTGGTAGCTGGTTGGTTCTGCTGGTTCTGTATCTCGTTAAGGATCTCATTGTGATCAGTGCTGTAACTCAATCCCAGGTTCATTTTCCAGCCATTGCCAATATTCTCTCTCCAGCTCAGGTTCTGGTACCAGTTGGTATTTTTCAGCCCAAAAGCATTTTTCAACAATGGGTCATCGATATTGGGTCTGCGTAAGCCCAAGCGGTTGGCAGAAAAAGTGGTGTAATATTTTACAATACCACCTTTTTTGGTTTTGATGCGAAAATTAGCATCCGCCGCATGGTATTCAGGAACGGTAAAATAATCCGGTGTCTGTTTTATTACTTTAAAATAGGCAGCCAGATTGGTATAATCATAGCGCATACCCCAGGATGATTTTTTGTCTTTGGCCACTTTCTGAATACCCGCTCCCAGAAAAATGGGAGAGAGAGAAGCGCTGGCTTCGGAACGTTCCGGCACATCTACACTTTCCAATATCAATGCAGAGGATAAGGCCTGACCATACAAGGCAGAATAACCACCCGTACTGAATACCGTTCCTTTAAACAGGAACGGTGAAAAACGCCCGCGTTGCGCAATATCCGGTACACTGCTGAAAAAGGGATTATTCACCATGGTACCATCAATGAATTGTTTGGTTTCATATCCGGCTCCTCCCCTTACAAACAAGCCTTCCTGCTCGCCTACCTGCTGTGCGCCAGGCAGGGTTTTTACCACCGCTGAAATATCAGCATTGGCACCACCTGTAGTAACCACATCCAGTGAACTTAATACAGTTGCCGCTCTTTTTTTATCACCGGCTTCAAAACTGCCGGCAGTTACGGTAACAGCTTTTAACTCGCTTACTTCTTCTTTCAGGGCAAAATTGATCTCAATCGGATCTTTATCAATAATAACAGGCTGCTCCACCGGTTTGTAGCCAATATTGGTAACCACAATCACCTGCGCTCCCTTTTCGTAGGTTTTAAAAGAGAACCGGCTGGTTGAGTCACTCACCCCGCCATCATAAGATCCTTTTACGGCAATACTGGCTCCGGCCACAATGCGGCCCCGGTTGTCTTTAACGGTTCCGCTAATGAATACCTGAGCATTGGCGAAATGGGCAGAGAATAGGATAAGCAGCGATATAATCAGTTGTTTCATGGTTGTTTCTGTTTGACAAAACAAACATAGAGTAGTTTATATTATAAACCAAATTATTTTAAATATTTCCCTTTCCAAAAAACTTATCTTTAAGGTACCATTCAGAGATTAATCAGGGTTTGGCAACAATTTGTAGCCGTTGCATACACCTGATCCGCAAGATCATTCCCGTAAAGAGTATCCGGCAGGCCACAAACACAGTCTGCTTTATAACTGGATTCTCAACACCAATATCCAACCAATCCGGCCTAATTGACAGTATTATTTTAATGCCAATCTATGCATAAATAACCTGTGACCAACTGAGTTGCAGGTAATTACTTGGTAAATAAAATCGTAACTTACGAGAAAGCGGTTTGATCAAATTATTCTTAATTTTTAACGCTAAAACTAATTTTTTATGAAAACTTCTAACAAGATGCTTGTGATACTGTTCTTGCTAACTGCAACAGTGTATACTGCTTCCGCGCAGGCTACAGCAAGTGCTACAGCCACAGCTAATATCCTTACTGCTATCAGTATTACAAAAACGGCAGATATGAACTTTGGCAATATTTCGGTACAAGCCACTTCCGGCGGTACCGTTATATTGAGTACAGCAGGTGTTCGCTCTACAACAGGTGGCGTTACACTTCCTGCCACTGCCGGAACTGTAACAGCAGCTTCATTTACAGTGGGAGGAGAAGGCTCCTATACGTATGTAATCACCCTTCCTTCCACCCCACATACCATTATAAGTGGTTCCAACAGTATGACGGTTACAGCATTCACCAGCAATCCATCGGGAACAGGACAGCTAACCGGGGGGACACAAACACTAACAGTAGGTGCCACGCTGAATGTTACTGCAGCTCAACCGACTGGTGTCTATGCTTCTGAAACCGGATTCAATGTTACGGTTAACTATAACTAATAACCCTCAACCTTTTTTATGAAAACGATTTATATATACAAAAAACTGTGCATATCTGCTATGATTACTTTATGCAGTGCCAGCCTGCTGACTTCGGTTTCATATGCGCAGGGGAGCCTGCTGCTAACCCCTAAACGGGTGGTATTTAATGGTGGTAAAACCAGTGAAAATATCAATCTTGCCAATTCAGGTAAAGACACGGCATTCTATGTTATTTCTCTCATCCACTTACGTATGACAGAAAATGGCGGCTTTGAGGAAATTTCTGAGTCCGAAATGAACGGATTCTCTGCCGAACCACATATACGTTTTTTTCCACGCCAGGTTACACTGGCCCCTAATGAAGCCCAAGTCATCCGTGTGCAATATAGCCGGAAGCTGCAAATGAACCCGGGTGAATACCGGTCGCATTTGTATGTGCGGGCACAGTCTAAACCAACCCCTTTGGGTACAAAGAAGGCAGAAGAATCTACTTCTATCGAAGTAAAACTGACACCTGTTTTTGGCATTTCGATACCAGTTATCATCCATGTTGGTGAAGACCGCACAACTGCCCATATCAGTGGGCTCAGCCTGGTCAATGCAACCAAAGAATCTGATTCTAAACTCAATTTTACCCTTAACCGGTCAGGCAATATGTCGATTTATGGAGACATTGTAGTAAAACATGTAACCCCTAACGGTCAGACAACACAGGTCGCTTCCGCAAAAGGATTGGCGGTATATACACCCAATGCTGTACGGAATGTTCAAATCGTACTTGAAAAAAATCCGATGGTGAACTATCAATCCGGGAAACTCATCGTGCAGTTTATCACCAATACCGGAGCCAAGGAACAAAAAACAGTATCAGCTGAGCTTGCATTGCAATAAACTAAAGCATGGCATATGTTGAGAAATATCATTTTATCCTGTTGTTTTTTCCAACTGTCAATGAACATACTCCACGGCCAAACAGTGGTAGTTACGGATGATTCCACCTATATCACAGGCCAGGCTTCTGCCGTTCTGGATCTTAAATCCACTACTAAGGGTTTGTTGCCACCAAGGGTAACTGCTGTACAGAAATCAGCTATTGCCTCACCCGCAACGGGCCTGCTGGTGTACCAGACGGATGGGGCAGCTGGGTATTATTTCTGGGACGGAACAAAATGGCAACCTTTTATAGTAGGTGAGGGAGGTGTAAACCCTGTCAGTAAAACAGCTTCTGCCACGTTAACGAAAACAGAAACCTTTGTGCTTGCCAGTAATGATATCTCACTCACCCTGCCTGCGATCACATCTGCTGATAATGGTTTATCCATCACTGTAAAAAATATTGGCTCGCATTTGCACCTGGTATTCGTCAAAGCGGGAGGCACAGCAAAAATTGATGTAACTACAGACAGTGTAGGCCTTACGCGTTTGGAAGCCTTAACATTTATTGCTTACGAAGGTAGTTGGCTTATTAAGAATAAAGAAGGGAGACAGATTAACCTGTTACATGTATCATTCGCCGGTAGCTGGACCAACATTTCGGAAGCACTTGCTTATCTGGCGGTACATATGGCTGGTCCTTCTGTAATAGTACTCGGTCAGGGTGTACACCAGATCTCATCTACACAAGTAATTAACCTGCCTTTCCCACTTACCATCATGGGTTCAACATTTAGCAACGCAACAATCGCTGCTGCTTCGGGGCTGGCAGGTAGTCCTATGTTCAATTGCGTATCGGAAGTGTATTTTAAGATGTTGAACTTTACTGCCGGTACGCTTGCCTCTTATGGAACAGCCGCCAATGAGGATGCCATATGGTTAACCGGTCCGGATGAGTATTATGAAATAAAGGACATTACTTTTGATGGATTCAATAAAGCAGTTGTACTCAAATCAAATGTAGAACTCTGGCTGTTTGAATGCGATGTCATGAATGCGGCTGGTGCAGGTGTTGAAATAGCGGCTGGTGCTGCTACCGGAACCATTTTCAAAATTGCAGAAACGGATTTCATCAACTGCGTCAAAGGAATCAGTCTTGTATCCGGCACCAACTCAACAGTTCAAATTGCTAACTGTGGTTTTTTTGGAGGGACAGCAACTGATGTATGCATAAATTATGTACCAGCTACTTTTGCACCGTATGAAAATATACATATTTCTGCAAATACCTGGAATGCAGTGGGAAGTTTTTTACAGGGTTTTGATTTTACGCGTACCGATGGAAGAGATGCCAATACTTTTATACAGAATAACCCGGGAGAGACTGATCACAACCCTTCCTGCATCATCAGCGTAATCGACAACACATCTTCTCTCACCATGAATAATGCCAACACCTGGTATAAAGCTATCTGGACCAACACCTCATCCATCACTACCAGTTGGCTCGTTGACAATAACCGGATCACTTTTTTATCCAAAAATAAAAGAGACGCCAAGGTCTTCATTTCTGGTAATATGTCTGTCGCCTCGTCAAACAGAACCATCTCTATTGCATTGGTGAAAAACGGGGTAACCACCACCCAATATGGTGAAACTACGCTACGGGTTACAACCGGTAATCAACCATTCCAATTTTCTACCGTTATTTACCTGCAGGATATCAACCAGAACGATTATTTCGAATTATACGTGTTGTGCTATTAAAAATAGTTGATAATCAATGAAGCAAAAAATGCTGTGCAGTTGTCTAAGTAAGTGACCA
>NZ_JBXAPW010000017.1:0-59586 GCF_058806635.1 Sediminibacterium sp. GW821-FHT12F12
TAGCAGGAAAATACCCACTACCGTTTAATTACCTATTTTTATTCTTTATAACCGTATCGGATTTTTAGGACGACACAGGGCTTATTGGCAGTTGGGTTACGCTTTTGATTTTTTGCTTTTGTCTTTTGAATTGTCGTTCACATCAAATGAAATAGCATGACCCAGTGTTACTGTTCCGAAATTATTCTTGATATCAATTGGTGTGGCACCGGATCCGGATTTACCGGCATAACGCTTGTTCTGGTCAAAGTGCTGCTGGTCTTCTTTATCCTGGCGGGGAATCGAAAACTCGGTATCGTTACGGAAGCTGCCAAAACTGCTATTGATGGTATAGGAGGCGGAGATATTTTTCTCAACATCAAGATACACTTTGCTGAAGTTTACTTTCAGGTCCATTTTTTTCAGACTGTTATCTGCACCCAGTTTTACGCCACCTGATTGTTCCAGATCGGCACTGATATCACCGCTCAGATGCAACACCTGCGCTTTGGAAAAACGGATATCCAGTTTGCCGCCATTCATGCTTTCTACTGTGGCTTTACCAAACTCAACCCGGATTTTCTGGGGCTGGCTCAGTTTGCCTGCGGTTAAACTACCGAACTTACTGGTTAAGGTAGCAGCACCGTCAAAATCGCTGATGCTCATAGGACCAAAATCGTTGTTCGCATCCAGGGTAACTGTAGCAGGCAGGTAAACGGTATAATTGATTTTAAAGCTGGTGTTTTTCCCTTCTCTTTTATCACCATCATCATCACGTTTATTTTTATTGTGATTGAGATGTGTTTTGAAAAAGATCTCAGATCCTGTTTTGCCATCTTCAATACTGATCACATCTATCAGTTTCTGCGCATATTCATCCGTGCTGGCTTTTACGGTAATGCTTACATCCACTTTAATTTCATTTTTGCTCCAGGTACTGATCTTCATCTCGCCAAAAGAATTGTCGAGCGAGATCCTGTCGCCACTGCCAACCGCGTACGACTTGCTGTAAGTTTTACTTTTTTCACTCTCCAGGTCAGGGTTCAATACCGCCGCATTGGCTGATAAGCCGATGGTAATAGCCACCAGGGCACTAAATATTCTTTTTGATGCTTTCATGTTTGTTTTGTTTGATGGTTTGAAAAATGGATAGCTGCTGATTCAAAAGCTCCTGCTGCAGGCTGAGGTTCTGGATCATGGCTTCTAATAGTTGTTCTTTATTTGGGTTATTGTTCAATTCTTTTTCCAGTTCCTGGTAACTGCTGCTCAGCTGGTCTAAGGCACTGACAAATGTTTTGTATAAAACCGGGTTGGCTTTTTCAATTTCTTTAAGCCGGGCCTGTTTAATGGTGACTACTTTACTGATCTCATCCAGTTGTTGCTCGTATACCGGTTCCGCATTTGGTACAGATTGTGTGGTGGCCGGCGATAATTGTATCGTATTTTGCTCCACTGACTTCCGTTGCACGAGAAAGAAAAGGATAGCGGCATTGGCCAGTACCAATAAACTGGCAGCAATCTGTGTTCTGGTAAACAGGCGGAATACTTTTCTGACAGGTGTGGCCGGTTGTTTCTCAATCTCCTTCCAGAGATTCCTTTGTGGTAATTCCGTATCAAATTCCTCCCGGTGCCGGCTCACAAAATCCTCTAATCTGTTTTTCATATAGTCTGTTGTTGACGGATGATCTCTAATAATTTCTTTTTGGCTCGCATATACTGGGTGCGCACGGTTGCATGCGAAATACCCAGTAACCCTGCTATTTCTTCCTGTTTCAATCCCTCTAACAGGTGAAGCGATAAAACGGTCCGGTAGCCATCCGGTAATTCGCCGATACCTCTTTTAATACTGTCTACGCGGTACGTAAAATCAGATTCGTCTATTTCCGGTTCGTCATAAATGGCATACCCCTCAATCGATTCCTGGTCTACTTCCACCCATTTTTTCCGGTCGCGTTTTACTTTGTTGATCGATTTATTGATCACGATCCGCTTTAACCATGCACCAAAACTGGCTTCCTGTTTGTACGTATTCAGTGAGTAAAACGCATCCGTAAACGCTTCCTGCAGAATATCTTCTGCATCCGCCGTATTATTTACGATCCGTAAAGCGGTATTATACATGGCCCTCGCATAATGATCATACAAAAGCCGGTATCCGCTCATGTCTCCCTGTACACATCTGTCTACCAGGTTATTTACTGTTATGTCCAGGCTCAATTGCAAAGGTTTGATACAGGTTTTATAATAAAGTCACCAAAAGGATCAGAATGTTGCATGCCCTTGCAACGTTTTTCAGGGAACTTCGTTACAGAAGAGGTTTTCATAGCGGCAGACTTGTTACAAAAGGTGATATAATACGATGAATGGTGCCCGGCCCGGGCTTGCCGGAACGGATGCTGCCTACAAGAGTGCCATTGCCGCCGTAAGTTGGAAATCCGGCCGGCTGCACTTTGTTAAATAATTGGGCTGAAAAAAAAGCTTCGCTCACCCCTTATCTTTAAATTTGCCGTATCGAAGCTTGGATAAATAACAAAAACTCCAAACCCAACCTCATGGCCGCCAGAACAGACTTATTTCAATCTCCCGATTATTACATGCTGGATGAATTGTTTACGGAAGAGCATAAACTCATCCGCGAATCGGTTCGTAACTATGTGAAGAAAGAGATCTCACCCATTATTGAAGACTATGCCCAGAAAGCAGAATTTCCGGTGCAGATTGTAAAACAACTGGGCGATCTGGGTTGTTTCGGACCTACCGTGCCTGAACAGTATGGGGGGGGCGGATTGGATTATATCAGCTACGGACTCATGATGCAGGAACTGGAACGCGGCGATAGTGGTGTAAGAAGTACTGCCAGTGTGCAAGGCAGCCTGGTCATGTTTCCTATCTATGCCTATGGAAGTGAAGCGCAACGGAATAAATACCTCCCCAAACTGGCCAGCGGCGAATGGTTGGGTTGTTTTGGTTTAACGGAGCCCAATCACGGCAGTAACCCTGCCGGCATGTTAACGACCATCAAAGATGGCGGAGACGGTGTCAATGTAATTGTGAACGGCGCTAAAATGTGGATCAGCAATGCTCCCTTTGCACAGGTAGCTGTTGTATGGGGCCGGAACGATGCCGGCGAAATCCAGGGCATCATCCTCGAACGCGGAATGGAAGGGTTTTCCACACCCACTACCCACGGTAAATGGAGCCTCCGTGCCAGTGCCACCGGCGAACTGGTGTTTGATAATGTAAAAGTGCCCAAAGAAAATATTTTACCCAATGTTACCGGCTTAAAGGGGCCATTAGGCTGTTTATCCAAAGCCCGCTACGGTATTGCCTGGGGCGCCTTGGGTGCGGCCATGGATTGTTATGATACAGCCCTGCGTTACAGCCAGGAAAGGATCCAGTTCGACCGTCCCATCGGCGGATTTCAGCTGCAGCAGAAAAAACTGGCAGAAATGATTACCGAGATCACCAAAGGACAATTACTGGTATGGCGCCTCGGTGTATTGATGAACGAAGGGAAAGCTACTCCTGCACAGATCAGTATGGCCAAAAGAAACAGTTGCGAAATAGCCACTAGTATTGCCCGCGAAGCCAGGCAGATGCTGGGCGGCATGGGCATCACCGGCGAATACAGTATCATGCGCCACATGATGAACCTCGAAAGTGTGATCACCTACGAAGGGACCCACGATATTCACCTCCTGATCACGGGAATGGATGTTACCGGGCTGAATGCCTTTAAATAGGAATGATGGAGATTACGGTGTACCGGGAGGAGTTTGAAAACAGCATGATCAACCTGATCCTGTCAATTCAGAACGTTGAATTCGGCATCCCGGTCACCATCGAAGAGCAACCTGATCTGAAAGCGGTCAGCAGTTTTTATCAGACAGGGAAAGGTAATTTCTGGGTAGCAGTAGCCGAAGGGGAGGTTGTAGGCACAATCGGCCTCAAAGATATCGGAGAGAAAAGGGCCGCATTGCGTAAGATGTTTGTTCATCCCGGTTGGCGTGGTAAACAGACCGGTGTAGCAAAGCAGTTATTACAAACCGTATTTGATTGGGGAGAAGGAAAATCTTTAACAGATATCTACCTCGGCACCACCGATAAGTTTCTGGCAGCACACCGGTTTTATGAGAAAAATGGATTTGTCCGTATTGATCCGACAAAATTGCCGGCAGCTTTCCCTGTTATGAAAGTGGATACTATTTTTTATCATTATACATTCGTAAAGTGAGTAAGTTATTCCTCATCGGCATGATGGGCACCGGTAAAACCTACTGGTGTAAAAAACTGGCTAAAAAGCTGAAAGTGGGGGGGTATGACCTCGACTTCCTGATCGAGTCGCACGAGGAAAGAACCATTGCCGAAATCTTTGCCGAAGAAGGGGAAGCCTATTTCCGACGTGCCGAATCCAGGATACTGCATTGGTTCAAAGAGAAAAAATCTTTTGTGCTGGCCACCGGTGGAGGTACCCCCTGTTTTCATGAAAATATGCAGTGGATGAATGAACAGGGTATTACTATCTGGATTGATGAACCGGTAGAAGTGTTGGTAGCAAGACTGCAACCCGAAAAAGAGCACCGCCCCCTCATCAAAAACCTGTCGGATGCGGAATTGAAACAATTCCTGACAGACAAGCTGGTACAGCGTTATCCTTTTTATCACCAGGCAACCTATCATTTACAGGGCAATGCCATCAGTGATGCCGGTTTTGCCAAAATCCTCAAACAACATGCATAAACGATTTCTGATCATTGCGGCTATCATCGGTGCAGCTTCGGTGGCCATGGGGGCTTTCGGGGCACACCTGTTAAAGGAGCTGGTAAGCGAAAAATCACTGGCTACTTTTGAAACAGCGGTACGTTACCAGTTTTATCATGTATTCGCCATTGCACTCACAGGCATACTCTACCAGTCTTTTCCCAATACTGCCATTGTCCGCGCCGGCTATTTCTTTATAACGGGCATCTTTTTATTCAGCGGCTCCCTGTATCTCATAACCGTTTCGCCTCCTGAATACAGGTGGTTAGGTGCCATTACGCCTTTTGGCGGACTCTGTTTTATTACCGGCTGGCTCTTTCTCGTAGCGGGGATCCGCAGGGGCAACAGCAGGGAAAGTGGAAAACTGTAAGGCCTGCGGCCAGTTTTGCACATAGGCGCCCGGCTGTATATCTGCTTGGTGGCTTAGCTTATATTTGTTTCCATGGCCAATAGTCTCAGAAAGAAAACGCCACCACCACCTGATCCCGAAAAACTGACGGCCGATAAACCGGCAGAAGTAACCGTGACCGAAGTGGTTAAAGACGAACGTACTTCCAAGATCATGGGAGCGGTTTCGCTATTGCTCACTGTTTTCCTTTTTGTGTCACTCACTTCCTATCTCTTCACCTGGCAGGAAGACCAGGATAAGGTTCACCAGTTCGGTATCAAAATCTTTGCAACAGACGATGTAAGGGTAACCAACCTGTTGGGTGTACTGGGGGCCTATGTAGCACATACCTTGATCTATAAAGGGTTTGGTCTCGCTTCTTTTCTGTTCTGTACCACTTTTTTTGTACTCGGTGTGAATCTGCTTTTCGGGAAAAAGTTATTCAGCCTGCTGCGTAACCTGAAATATGTACTGGTGGGTTTACTCGTAATGAGTATGACACTATCCTTCGCCACCGGCGCCAGCGATTTTTCCTGGGGTGGCGCTGTGGGAGAATTGCTAACAGACTGGTCGATAAAATGGATCGGCAAAGTAGGAACAGGCGCGGCTTTGTTCCTCGCCATGTTCAGTTATTTTATCTGGCGCTTTAATCCCGTATTCACCTTGCCCGAATGGAAATTCGGTTCACCGAAAGCTGCGCAAAAAGAAATGATTCCTTTAACGGAAGATGATGAACAACCCGTGTTCCAGGAATGGAACGAAGACGGAGAGCCCGCCCACAAAGAAGCCCCGGAGGATGAGGAAGAACCCGCATTGCCCCAGAGCCAGAATAAAATGAAGCAGGAAGGGAAAGGCGTAGTGGTAATCATGCCCCAGGAGGAAGGCCTCGTGAACCCAATGAATGAGTTCGGAGTAGTGGAAAAAGAAGAAGACCTGGAAGATGAAGAACTGGAGGATGAAATAGAGGAAGAAGAAGAATTGGAAGAGGAAGAGCCTGAAGAAGAACATATCACTGTTATACAACCACAACCCACGCGCCAGGCAGCACCCAACCTCGAATTGGAGATCAAAGAAACCCCTGCCATAGAAGAAACCGAGGTGGTAGTGGCCAAACCGGGCTCACTTAATTCCAAATACGATGTTACCCTTGATCTGAAGGATTATAAATACCCCTCCCTTGATCTGCTGGAAACACATGGCAGCGAAAAGATCGTACACGATCCACAGGAACTCGAAACACACAAGAACCAGATCATTGCCACACTCAAGAACTATGATATTGCTATCCAGCGTATCGCAGCAACTGTGGGGCCCACCGTTACGCTTTACGAGATCGTACCCGCTCCAGGTGTCCGCATCAGCCGGATCAAAAACCTGGAAGATGATATTGCCCTGAGCCTTGCCGCCCTCGGCATCCGTATCATAGCACCCATACCCGGTAAGGGAACCATCGGTATTGAAGTGCCTAATGTGCGTAAATCGGTGGTAAGCATGCGCACCCTGCTGGCTTCCGAGAAATTCCAGAACAGCAATTTCTCCCTGCCCATCGCCATCGGTAAGAAGATCGATAATGAGAACTTCATTGTAGACCTGGCCAGTATGCCACACCTGTTAATGGCGGGTGCTACGGGGCAGGGTAAGTCGGTTGGATTGAATGCCATCCTCGTGTCACTTCTCTATAAAAAACATCCTTCCCAACTCAAATTTGTACTGGTAGATCCGAAGAAAGTGGAGTTGAGCCTCTACCGTCGCATCGAAAAACATTTTCTTGCCAAATTACCCGGCGAAGAAGAGTCCATCATTACCGATACCAAAAAAGTGGTGCATACCCTCAATGCTTTATGTATTGAGATGGACAACCGCTACGACCTCCTGAAAGAAGCGCATTGCCGTAATATCAAAGAATACAACGAAAAGTTCACTGCGCGAAAACTCAATCCCGATAAAGGGCACCAATACCTGCCCTTTATCGTGTTGGTGGTGGATGAGTTTGCCGACCTGATCATGACGGCGGGCAAAGAAGTGGAAATGCCGATCGCCCGTCTGGCCCAGCTGGCCCGTGCCATCGGCATTCACCTGATCATTGCTACCCAACGACCTTCTGTTAATATCATCACCGGAACCATCAAAGCCAATTTCCCGGCCCGTATCGGTTTTAAAGTATCCAGTAAGATCGATAGCCGTACCATCCTGGATGCAGGTGGCGCCGAGCAGTTGATCGGTAAAGGGGATATGCTCGTGAGTTACAATGGCGAGATCACCCGTTTACAGTGTGCGTTTGTAGATACACCCGAAGTAGAGCGTGTCTGCGAATTCATCGGCGACCAGCGGGGGTATCCGCAGGCATTCCTCTTACCGGAATATGTGGATGAAAAAGACCTGGAAGGAAAAGATTTTGACGCATCCAACCGCGATCCGCTGTTCGAAGATGCTGCCCGACTCATCGTACAAAGCCAGATGGGTTCCACTTCGCTGATTCAGCGCCGCATGAAACTGGGCTATAACCGGGCCGGCCGCCTCATGGACCAGCTGGAAGACGCCGGGGTAGTGGGCCCCAACCAGGGAAGCAAGGCCCGTGAAGTATTATTCAAAACCGATATGGAGCTGCAGGAATTCCTCGATTCTATGGTATAACCTGGTTTTACCGGGTAGGAGGAACTAAAAACCGATAATTTTAAACTTCAGAGCCCTACGGGAGTCATAAACAGGTGTAAGAACTATATTTGCGCCCTCAATTGATACTGATGAATAAATTCTATGCTTGCTTTCTCTCTATAGTACTGTTCTCTACCCTGGCCACGGCCCAGAACGATCCGGCTGCCAAAAAAGTGCTGGATGCGGTGGGTGCCAAAGTAAAAGCCTCCAAAGGCATTTCTGCTACCTGCACACTGAACTCTTTTACCAGCAAAGGCAAACCCAACGGCACCCAGAATATCACCCTGCAGATGAAAGGGGAGAAATACCAGCTCAAACAGGGGAAAACGGAGATCATCTGCGATGGAAGTAATGTGTACCGTTATGATGGAGAAAAAACGATCACCAAATCAGCCGTGGAAGAAGGTGCCCAGACTCTGAGTCCGCAAAAATTACTCTCGGGTGCCTACGACAAAGATTTTACGTATAAACTCGTATCCTCCAAAACGGCTTTTTACGAGATCGAAATGAAACCGATCGATAACCGAAAAAACTTCCAGCGTGTAAACCTGTTCATTGATAAGGTCAAAAACACTTTCTCCCGCGCCCGCATCCTCGACAAGAGCAACAATGTAACCGAGGTGAAAATTGCTAACCTGAACCTGAACGCAGTAGTGACAGATAAAATGTTTGTATTCAATAAAGCGAAATATCCGAAGGATGTAGAGATCCTGGATTAAGCTGCTGATAAAATTTAACAGGCCGGACCCGCAAAGTCCGGCTTTTTTGTGTCTACACTTTGTAATTTCAGCCTATGAAAGCAATCTTCTTTTTTTTGGGTTTGATGGCAGGCCTTACTGTATCTGCGCAGTTCACCGTTCGCCTCGTGGTTACCGATGTGGCCACAAAGAAGAACGATGACATTTATGTGTCGGGTAACTTCAATAACTGGAATCCCAAAGACGAAAAATTCAAACTGAAACCTTTTGGCGGAAACCGGAAAAGCCTCGTCATCAAAGACCTCGCTGCAGGCACTTATGCTTTCAAATTTACCCGCGGTGCTACAGATAAGTTTGAAACCACCGCCGATGGCCGCGACCTGGCCGACCGGGTGCTGGAAGTGAACGAAGACCTCTCGCAGGAATTCACCATCGCCGGCTGGAAGGATGATTATCCGGAAGTTCCTAAAAAGTATACGGCCAGTCCGCAGGTACGCATCATGGATACCGCTTTTTTGATCCCGCAACTCAACCGCACCAGACGGATCTGGGTGTATCTGCCTAAAGGATATGCCGGCTCTTCTAAAATCTATCCCGTATTATACCTGCAGGACGGCCAGAATCTTTTCAACGAAAAAACGGCCGCTTTTGGCGAGTGGGGCGTAGATGAATGTCTCGACAGCCTGCAGCAGAAAACCGGTAAAGAATGTATCGTGGTGGGCATCGATCATGGGGGCGATAAAAGGCTGACAGAATACAACCCCTACGACCACCCACAGTTCGGAAAAGGAGAGGGGGCAGCTTACGCGGCGTTTCTGGCCAAAACACTTAAACCCTATATCGATGCAAAATACCGTACCAAAAAAGGTCCGGAAAATACCTTTGTAGCAGGCAGTAGTATGGGTGCTTTGATCAGTCTGTACGCGGCTATCCAGTATCCCACTGTATTCAGCACAGCCGGTGTGTTTTCTCCTTCCATGGCACAGGCGCCGATGTTGTATACAGATGTCGAAAAGTTCACCACCGAATCTCAACCCAGATTTTACCTGTATGCCGGTGGAAAAGAATCCGCCACCATGGTCAGCGATCTGAAGAAACTCGGAGATATCCTCCAGAAGAAACAACGATTCAATATCCGAACCGTAGTAAGTCCCCTCGGCCAGCACAACGAAGCATCCTGGCGGCAGGAGTTTGCAGCGTTTTATCTGTGGCTCATGAATTAATTAGTAGTTAGAAATAATTAATTACTAATTATAACCTGTAGGTAACTCCTTCAATCGCCAGGTCCGTCTCCGCAAACACGGCCTGGGCTTCGTTTCTGAACTCGTCCAGTTTCTCGTATTTGCTGCTGAAATGGCCGATCAGTAATTTGCCTACACCTGCCCGCAATGCGATTGTTGCGGCCTGAACGGTGGTGGAATGGAAACGGGCTAACGCCCTTTCTGCGAGGTCTTTCAGGTAAGTGGCTTCATGGTACAATAGGGTTACGCCCTTTGTTTTATCAATCAGCGATTCGTCGAAACGGGTATCGGCACAAAACGCATAACTGCGTGCGGGTTTATTGGCAAGGGTAACCCATTCATTGCGGATCAGTTCGCCCTCCTTGGTTTCATAATCATCCCCGTCTTTCAGTCTTTCATAAAAAGCAGCCGGGATATCGTATTGCAATACTTTCACCTTATCAATCTTCCGGGGTTTTCTTTTTTCACGGATGATAAACCCCCAGCAGGGCACCCGGTGCTGGGTGGCAAAACATGCGACGCTGAATTTAGGGGTATCTACCAGCATACCTTCTGCTTCCAGCGGATGAAAGACCAGCGGGAAGGGCAGGTTGGTATCGGCTACTTTCAGTTGCAGATCAATAATGTCCTTTAATCCTGCCGGCGCATACAGATGCAGTTCCTGTTCGCGCCCAAGCAAACCCATACTGGTGATGAGACCGATGAGTCCGAAATAATGGTCGCCATGCAGGTGTGAAATGAAAATATGATGGATCTTGCTCCGCCTGATGCGGTACCGGGCTATCTGCATCTGGGTACCCTCACCGCAATCGATCAGGAATACCTGGTCGTTCAGGGTAACTACCTGCGCCGTAGGGTGCCGGTCATAGGCCGGGATGGCTGAATTATTGCCTAAAATGGTAACGCCGAACATGGATCAGATGAATTGGCTACAACATTAAGCAAATTAGCCTGTTATGCTCTGAAAATTGAGCAGATTTTGGTGGCAAGGCGGCAGGCTGTTGGGGGCAGTATGGGTTGTATAAGACACCGCGGTCCCCCCATTTCGCTAAAAACCCGCGCTGAAATGTATGATTTCCCATTTATTGTACTACTTTTGCACCCGATAAAAAAATAGAAGAAAACCATTCCGGAGTCTTTTTAAACATTTTGAGATGCCTTATTTAACAACAGAAAAGAAAGCAAGCATTTTTGCTGAATTCGGTGGCAACGCCACTAACACAGGTTCAATCGAAGGCCAGGTTGCCTTGCTGACTGAACGTATTTCACAGATTTCCAAGCATTTACAAGCCAACAAACACGACCACTCTACCCAGCGCGGACTGATGCAGATGGTAGGTAAACGCAAACGTTTACTCGCTTACATGCAAAAGCACAACCTGCAAGGTTACCGTGCTTTGATCGAGAAATTAGGCTTAAGAAAATAATTGTCTGGTATGACAAGTGCTATTCCCAACTGGTCTTTCTAAGCGGTTGGGAATAGTCATTTCTATTCATACCTGTTTCTGCTGGCCATTTCCTTAACCGGGAGGCTGAAACTGCGGTGTGTGCCGTGCGCTCTCCCTACTTACAAAATCAGATTATGTTATCACAACCAATCAGTGTTAGTTTCGATTTGGGTGGAGGCCGTGAGGTATTCATCGAAACCGGAAAATTAGCCCGTCAGGCCGATGGTGCTGTTACCGTACGCCAGGGCAACTGCGTTATCCTTGCTACCGTTGTAGCCAATAAAGAACCAAAAGAAGGACAGGATTTTTTCCCTTTAAGTGTTGATTACCAGGAAAAATTCGCTTCTGCGGGTCGTATTCCGGGTTCTTTCTTCAAAAGAGAAGCCCGTTTAAATGATTATGAGATCTTAACCAGCCGTTTGATAGACCGCGCCCTGCGCCCTTTGTTTCCGGAAGATTATCTCTGCGATGTGCAGGTGCTGATCAGCCTGATCTCCAGCGATGCGGAAGTATTGCCTGATTCACTGGCTTGTTTAGCCGCTTCAGCCGCCCTCGCGGTGTCTGATATTCCTATCAAGGAAATCATCAGTGAAGTAAGAATTGCCCGTCTGAATGGCAAATTCATTGTTAACCCAACCCGCTCTGAGCTGAAAGCCTCTGATCTGGAATTCCTGATCGCCGCTACCGAGAAGAACCTGATGATGGTGGAAGGGGAAGCCAAAGAATGTGCCGAAGCCGACCTCGTAAACGCACTGCAACTGGCTCACGATGCCATCCGCATCCAGATCAAAGCCCAGGCTGAATTACGTGCCAAAAAAGGCGTTACCACTAAGAGAGATTATAAAAAACCTGCCCAGGACGAAGCCGTTCGCGAAAAAGTGAATGCTTTTGCCAAAGACAGGGTATACGAAATTTCCAAAAAGGGTTCTTCCAAGAACGAGCGCTCTGAAGCTTACAGCCTGCTGAAAGACGAAGTAATTGCCAGTCTGGGAGAAGAAGCTACCGACCTGGAAAAGAAATTAGCCAAGAAATACTACGAAGACCTGAAATGGGAAGTGGTAAGAAATATGATGATTGATGACCGGATCCGTCTCGACGGCCGTCAGCTGGATCAGGTTCGTCCTTTGGCGATGGAAGTAGAACCCCTGCCTACTCCGCACGGTTCTGCTTTATTCACAAGAGGTGAAACTCAATCACTTACAACGGTTACTTTCGGAACTAAATTAGATGAACTGCTGGTAGAATCAGCCGCAAAATCAGAATACACCAAGTTCTTACTGCACTATAACTTCCCTCCATTCTCTACCGGTGAGGTAAAGATGATGCGTGGTGTGGGTCGTAGAGAAGTAGGTCATGGTAACCTGGCTATGCGCAGTCTGAAGCAGATGATGCCCGATACCAGTACTTATGCCTACACGGTACGTGTGGTAAGTGATATTCTCGAAAGTAACGGTTCTTCTTCGATGGCTACCGTTTGTGCCGGTTCACTGGCGCTGATGGATGCAGGTGTGCCTATACCTAAGCACGTAAGTGGTGTTGCTATGGGACTGGTTACCCGCGAAGATGGTAAATACGCGATCCTGACCGATATCCTGGGTGATGAAGATCATCTGGGTGATATGGACTTCAAAGTAACCGGTACCCGCGATGGTATCTGTGGCGTGCAGATGGACATTAAAGTGGATGGCCTGAGCATGGAAGTAATGATGGAAGCACTGGAACAGGCCCGTAAAGGCCGTTTACATATCCTGGATGCCATGTACGAGTGTATGCCGGCTGCCCGCTCTGAAGTGAAGCCACATGCCCCACGTATGATCAAACTGATCATCGATAAGGAGTTTATCGGTGCGGTGATCGGACCAGGTGGTAAAGTGATCCAGGAGATCCAGCGCGAAACAGGAGCTACGGTGAATATTGAAGAAGTAGGCAATACCGGAGAAGTAAGTATTTTCTCTGCCTCCAAAGAAAGCCTGGATAAGGCCGTAAGCTGGATCAAGGGTATTACTGCTACACCTGAAGTAGGCGATGTGTATGAAGGACCGGTAAAAGGCATCAAGGAATTCGGTGCTTTTGTTGAGTTCATGCCCGGCAAACAGGGCTTACTGCATATCAGTGAGATCAGCTGGAAGCGCCTCGAAACTATGGATGGCCTCTTCAAAGAAGGCGATATGGTGAAAGTGAAACTGGTAGGAGTGGATCCTAAGACCGGTAAATTTAAATTAAGCCGCAAGGCATTGATGCCAAAACCTGAGTTCAAACCGAAGGAAGGTGGCGAAAATGCGGAAGGATAAAATACACTGAATGGCCCCAACCGGGGCCATTCGCTTTTAATACCCCTGATAAAAAGCGTATGAGTAATTATTGTGAGATCAGTATTCCTGCAGAACCCGCCGTGCAGGAACTGCTGGTGGCCGAACTGGCCGAACTGGGCTTTGATGGTTTTGAGGAATCGGCCGATAACCTGAAAGCCTATATCCCGGAAGCTGGGTTACAGCAAGATGAGTTAAATATTTTATTGAATAAATATTCATTAAAATATTCTAAATCAATTATTAATAAACAAAATTGGAACCAGTTGTGGGAGTCTAATTTTGAGCCGGTACAGGTGGATGATTTTGTGGGTATACGGGCCGATTTTCACCCGCCCTTTACCGGTGTGGCGCATGAGATCGTGATCACCCCTAAAATGAGCTTCGGTACAGGTCACCACGCCACTACCTGGCAGGTGATGAAACTGATGCAGGAGCTGGACTTTAGCGGCAAAACCGTATTTGATTTCGGCACAGGCACAGGTATCCTCGCCATACTGGCCGAAAAACTGGGAGCTAAGGAGGTGCTGGCCGTAGATAATGACGACTGGTGTATCGAAAATACTTCAGAAAATATTTTAGTTAACTATTGTCAACATATTGATATTCAAAAAGTTGATATTTTAAAATTGGATCGACGGTTTGATATCATTCTCGCCAATATCAACCGCAACATTATCCTTGATAATATTGCGGAACTGGTAAAAGCCACCGTAGTTGGCGGAGAGGTTTTACTGAGTGGGTTGCTGGTATCGGACGAGGCCGATATCCGCGAAGCCTGCGGGGCACTCGGGCTGGCTCACCGTAAAACCGTGGAGAGGAATGGCTGGATCGCTCTATGGTTTTCGCGATAAGATTGTGATTTCTGATGTTAAAAAATCATTATCTTCAATTTCGTTATCTTTGTACCCCCAAACTTCAACCACCCAATGAACGAATTGTTGCTCATTGTTTTAGCTTATTGTATAGGATCGGTGCCAACGGCTGTCTGGATCAGCAAATCCCGCTTTGGTATTGATATCCGTGATTATGGCAGCGGTAACGCCGGCGCCACCAATACTTTCCGCGTACTGGGTTCCAAATGGGGAACCATTGTGATGATGGTAGATATCCTGAAAGGGGTGATCGCTACTTCGCTATATATCCTGTTACCTGTTTACCTGACCGACGAACTGCACCGTACCAACCTCATGATCGGCTTAGGTCTGGCGGCCGTTTTGGGCCATATCTTCCCGCTCTGGGCCGGATTCAAAGGCGGTAAGGGTGTAGCCACCCTGCTCGGAATGGCCGTAGCCATCCAGCCCATTGTGGCAGTATGTTGTATCGGTGTATTCCTCCTTGTATTATACCTGACCCGTTTCGTATCTTTAAGTTCTATCCTGGCCGGTGTGGCATTTATGGTGTTCATCCTCTTCATTTTCAACGAAAAGGAAACCCTCTACCGCATTTTTGCTGTGCTGGTGGCTTTAATGGTGGTATTGACCCATCAAAAGAATATCAGCCGCATACTGAAAGGGACCGAAAGTAAGATCCCTATTCTGAAGCACCGCGACAAACGCCGGCAAAGACGGCAGGACTGATCACCACACTTGTGTTGATAAGTTATTCCCTCCCAATTTTACGGAAGCATACCCGTTAACCGGGTACTGTGTATATTGTAAACACTAACTGCTTTGCTGTAACTCTGCAAGAAGAGATACCGTTATTTTTGGGGCATTAATCGAAGTAAAAGACCAATGATATGAAAAGAATGATAGTGCTTTTTGCAGGAGTGATTTTTTTTAATCTCTCCTGTGTTACCAATGCCATTACCGGAAGAAGCCAGCTAAGCCTGGTATCTGATGCTGAATTGCAGAGTCTGGCCGTTACCCAATACAAAGCATTCCTGACCACCAATAAGATGGTGCCTGCCGGTAACAGGGATGCCGAGATGGTGAAAAGAGTAGGTAACCGGGTGGCGGTAGCATTAAGAGACTATTATGCCCAGAAAGGATTACCCAATGCATTGGATGGTTATAACTGGGAGTTTAACCTTGTTGAAAGCAAGGAAGTAAATGCCTGGTGTATGCCGGGTGGTAAAGTGGTCTGTTATACCGGACTGCTTCCTGTAACCCAGAATGAAACAGCCCTTGCCATTGTAATGGGACATGAAATTGCCCACGCAATTCTGGGGCATGGAAAAGAAAGAATGAGTCAGCAGATGGCTGCACAGGGTATTGGTGCCCTGGGTGGAGCTGCTATGGGTACCAACGCCAAGGCGGTCAATATTTTTGGTCAGGTATATGGCATCGGTGCCCAGTATGGTGCTTTATTGCCCAATTCCCGTAAACAGGAGTTGGAAGCTGACCATTATGGATTGATCTTTGCCGCAGCAGCGGGATACGATCCCAGGCAGGCTGTTGATTTCTGGACCCGGATGGCGGCCATGAGCAATGGCCAGCAACCACCGGTGTTTATGAGCAGTCACCCGAGCGATGAAGAGCGGATCAGGAAAGTGAGTGAAGTGATGCCGGAAGCATTACAATACTATCGTCCCAAATAAACCGGTTTTCCTGTAAAAGGGAGTTGCCGGGCCGCGGTTGGTTGAACCTATGAAAAACAAATGTTTCGTACCCTGTATCCTGCTTGGCTGTTGTTTGGCCGGATTTGTTTTCCCGGTGGCGGGACAGGGTGGGGCGTCTGCTATACTCTCAACTGCCGCAGAGATCTACAACGAATTCAAAACTACCCATCCGGTGGCGGATAGTACCCAACACATAGAAGCGGAAACGGTACAACGGGTAAGTAACCGGTTGATCAAAGCAGTGACGGATTATTATACCCGGAAAAAAACTACTAAGGAACTATCCTCCTTTCAGTGGGACGTACAACTCTTTCAACTCAAAAAAGAAGATGCCTGGTGTTTGCCCGGGGGGAAAATAGCGGTGTATGATGCCCTGATCCGGGTAACCCAGAGCGATGGCTCACTGGCAGCCGTACTGGCCCATGAAATAGCGCATGTGTTGCTGAAACATGGGGATGACCGCATGAAACATATTCTCAAAGAATTTCTGGGCGGCAAAGAACTGGCAGCGGCTTTATCGGCCAAACCGGCTGAAACCAAAGATTTTTACCGCATGGCTTATGGCAATGGCGATTATGTGGGGGTGATTCGGGGATTTAGTGCAGCAGATGAACGCGAAGCTGACAGACTGGGGGCCATTTTATGCGGACTGGCCGGCTATAAACCGGAAGAAGCCTTGGTTTTCTGGGAACGTATGATGCATCTGCGTGGTACGGGCCGTCAACCAGAACTGCTTAGTACCCATCCGTTAGATGAAGCAAGACTGTCGGCTTTACGGGGGATGATGGACGAGATCATTGCGAAATACTATATACCCAGTAAAAAAAATTGATATATAATAGCTGAGTTGGCTGTTTTAGCCCGGATTTTAACGCCGGGAACACAAATAGGGCATGATTTGTTCGATAGTTCTGGTAACAATTTTTTAACTTTGCCCTCCTTAATTACATCACCTAAATTCTCTTTTAGGCATGTCAAATCAGACCTTGTTCGAAAAGTTACAGTTAAAGGATGAAAAGAACCTCTTGATCCAGGGACTCCCATCCGCGATAGAAAAGCAGTTTGCCAAGCTTACGTATGCTAAAAACGTAACGCCTCTGTTAAAGAGCAAAAAATTAGACTTTGCCCTGGTTTTTGCGTTGAGTCAGAACCAGTTAAATAATGTACTGAAAGAAGTATTCCCTGCCCTGCACGATGACACCAAATTGTGGGTGGCTTATCCTAAAACCGCGAGTAAGATTGTGAGCGACCTGAACCGTGACTGCAGCTGGGAATTTCTGACCAGCCGGGAGTATGAGTGTGTGCGCCAGGTTACCCTTGACCATGTATGGAGCGCCATGCGTTTCAAGAAATCGGATAAGATCCCTAACCGCAGCCGTGCATTTTCAGAAATCAAAAGCAGTGAGCTGAACGGGATCGATTTTGAGAAAAGGCTGGTTGTGCCCCCGGTAGAACTCGGTAAACTATTTACCAAACACAAAGAAGCGCAGGAATTCTTCAGTTCCTTATCCTTCACCAACCAGAAAGAATATGTGAGCTGGATTGAGGGAGCTAAAAAAGATGAGACACGCAAGCGTCGTTTGGAAACTGCACTCGAAAAATTATTGGCCGGTAAAAAGAACCCCTCTGAAAAATAATGAGTTTTATCAATATTGAGATCAAAGCGAAATGCTTTCACCCTGAAAAAGTGGAAGCATTTTTATTGTCGAATGGTGCCGGTTTCGTAGGGCTGGATCACCAGAAAGACACGTATTTCCAGGTTCCTTCCGGCCGTTTGAAACTACGCCAGGGAAACATTGAGAACAGCCTCATTTTTTATAACCGTCCCGATCAGGAAGGTCCCAAACAATCTGATTTCTCGCTCAGTAAAATCAGTGATGGCGTTGCAACCGAAGCGGTGCTGGAGAAAGCATTGGGTGTAAAAGTGGTGGTAGATAAATACCGGAAGATCTTTTATATCGATAACGTGAAATTTCACCTGGATGAAGTGCCCGGTCTGGGGTCCTTTGTTGAGATCGAAGCGGGTAACCTGGCAGATCCTTCCAAAACCATTGAAGCGTTGAAAAGACAGTGCGATCAGTATATGAAGGCTTTTGAAATTGCAGAACAGGACCTGATACACCATAGCTACAGTGATATGATACTGGCTATGCAGAAAGCAGATTGATTTCTGCTGAACGTGATCTGTGAGTAAGGTTTATTTAATGATCACGGTACCCAGTTGTTTGGTCAGTTCCTTCTCCATGTCTTTGAGGTGTTTGTGTACCTCGTGCAGTAATTTAAAATCCTCGTAAGCCGCTTTTTCAATATCGCGCTGGTTCTCTTCGATCATTTTTTTCACTTTGCGCAGTTTGTAATAGTTCACGCTCATCTGCACATCCTGTTTGCTGGTATCGCGGTTTACGATGTTCATGCTCTCCATCACTTCGTCCCATTTCTGACTTAACTCATAGGGGTTTACACTGATGCTGACCACGAGGTTGCGTAGCGTTTCATTTTCGTGATAGAGCATGGTTTTGGTAGTGGGTTCCAGCCCGCGTACATACCATGTTTTGTATTCTTCGTATAATTTTTCCAGGTCCGGATTATCGAAATGAAATTCTTCCAGCTCTTCAAAAATAAAATCTGCCATGCTGCGGCTCTCGTCCCACACACGCAAACCGTATTCTAATAATACACGAAGTATATTTCTCTCATAAGCTTCATCCTGGTTAAAGAGGAGGGCGCTGTCATCCAGTACATCTTCCGGCTGGCCGGCAGCTTCCTGTAGCAGAAAATTGGCTTCTTCCTGCGAGAGTTTTTTTTCGTCTTTGACGATCTTGTCGCGTTTGTATTTATTAACGAGATTGGTCAACCCCGTTTCATCAATCCGCAACAGCGATGCGCACTGCCGGATATAATCCTGCTGTTTCGTAAAATCTTCTGCTTTGTTGATGCGGCTCAGTGTTTCGGCTATCTGGTTTACTACGGTACTTTTACGGCTCACATCATTTCCCGCTTCCTGTAACATCACTTCCAACTGAAAAATGATAAAGTCTTTTTTGGAAGCCGCTACAAATTCATTGAAGGCTTTTGCACCAACTTTGTTTACATAACTGTCAGGGTCTTCATTGTCCGGAATCAGTACCAGTTTCACGTTCAATCCTTCTTCCAAAGCCATGTCCAGTCCGCGCAATGCCGCTTTTACACCCGCACTGTCGCCATCATAAATAATGGTCAGGTTATTGGTGTATTTCCGGATCAGTCTCAGTTGGTCTGTGGTTAAAGAAGTACCGCCACTGGCTACCACATTTTCGATACCTGCCTGGTGCAGACTTACCACGTCGGTATAGCCTTCTACCAGCAAACATTCATCGGCTTTATCAACCGCCATCCTTGCCTGGTACATACCGTACAGGATCTTGCTCTTGCTGTAGATCTCATTCTCCGGTGTATTGATGTATTTGGGACCACGATCGCTTTTGCCGATCACGCGTGCACCAAAACCGATGATCTTTCCGTTGATGCCGTGAATGGGGAAGATGATGCGACCGCGGTAATTATCTACCAGTTCCTCTCCATTGCGTAAGGATACGAGTCCGGTTTTCGGAAGTAGTTCCCGGTTAAACTGGTTCGAGAGTAAAGCTTTGGTTAAACTATCGCGGGCATCGGGGTTATAACCGATCTGGAATTTTTCGATGATCTCGTTGCGGAAACCCCGTTCATGCAGATAGGAGAGGGCAATGGCTTTTCCTTCATCACTTGTCAGCAGGGCATCGGTAAAAAACTGTTTCGCAAAATTATTGATAATGTAGAGGCTATCGGCTGTTAGGATCAGTTGCTTCTGTTCGGGGCTGGTCTCGGTTTCTTCTACCTCAATATGGTACCTGGCAGCGAGCCAGCGTAAGGCTTCTACATAACTGTATTTCTCATGCTCCATCAAAAAAGTGATGGTATTACCACTTTTGCCGCAGCCAAAACATTTATAGATCTCTTTGGCGGGTGATACAGTAAAGGAAGGTCCTTTCTCGTTATGAAAAGGGCAGAGTCCGATATAATTGGTGCCTCGTTTTTTCAGCTTCACAAATTCACCCACCACATCAATGATGTCGATGCGGCTGGTAATCTGTTGGATGGTATTGGGACTGATCATATTTGCGGGCTGCTAAGGTAGGATAATGGAGGTAATGGGCCGAGGGGGAGGGAGGAAATAGTTACAGGTTACAGGTTGCAGGTTTCCAGTAACCAGTAACCAGTAACCAGTAACCTGTAACCTGTAACCAGTAACCTGCAACCGGAAACCTGCCAACACCCGCCTTTCCAATTTTCTACGCTTTATTTCAATACTCTCCTTAATTTTAACCATGCTTAAGAAGGAACGACAGGCCTATATCATACAGCAGATCAATGTTCATAACAAAGTGCTCTCCTCTGATCTGAGTGAGCAGTTGGATGTGTCGGAAGACACGGTCCGGCGCGATCTGCAGGAGTTGGCGGAAGATGGTAAACTCATCAAAGTACATGGGGGCGCCCTGTCAAAATCCTTCCATTTTACGCTGGAAAGCCCAACGATTTATTCTCTGCCCGAAAAGAAAAGCATTGCTTATAAAGCCATTCAGCTCATACAGGATGGCATGATGGTGTTATTATCCGGCGGAACCACCATCCGTGAGCTGGTAAAATCGCTGCCGCCCGATCTGAATGCCACTTTTATCACAGTGAGTGTGCCCATTGCCCTGGAATTACTCGAACATCCTACCTGCGAAGTCATTTTTGTAGGGAATAAGCTGTTGAAGAATGCCCAGATGTCGGTAGGGGCCGAGGTAGTGCAGCGGCTGGGCCAGATCAAAGCCGATCTCTGTTTTCTGGGAACCAACAGTATCGATGCTGGTTTCGGCATTACAGACCTGGAATGGGAGATCATAGAAGTAAAAAGGGCCATGATTAACTGCGCCAATAAAACCATTTCGCTCGCTATCTCCGAAAAACTCAATACGATCCAGCGCTTACAGGTATGTACGCCCGAAGAGATCGATATGCTGATCACTGAACTGGATCCGGAAGACCCTTTGCTGATCCCTTACCGGGAGAAAGGTATCACTGTTCTATAATGATCCCCACTTTTACTGAAATTGCCGGTTTTTGCGTTTTTTGCAGATCCACTCCAACCCTTTACCGTTCATCCATGTGGAAAGAAATGGTGACTAAATAAATTCGTTTATATGATAGACAAATTTTAACATTGCTATAGAATTCTGGCAAGCGTGTTTCAACATTGATTTTTTTGCAGCTTTTTGCGTAAAAAAAAATGTTAAATGATGCAATGTTTTGCAGGGTTCTACTGTCTTAAGGGATTAAACAGGAATGTTTGATTTCCGGAACATGTACTCACAGAATAAGAAACCAAAAAACTAGTTATGAGAAAAGTCGCTTCATTGATGAAGGTGGTAGTTCTACTGCTTTTCATTTTCTCGTTGCCTGCTTTCGGGCAAAGTCAGACCGTATCCGGTACTATACAGGATGCAGACAAAAGAGCACCTTTGGCAGGTGTAACCGTTCGTGTGGTGGGAACATCCAGTGTTACCCAGACCAACGATAAGGGTGTATTTACTATCAAAGCTTCCAATGGACAAACCCTGCTGATTACATCAGTTGGTTTTGAAACCAGACGTGTAACAGTAACCGGTTCCAAAATGGATCTGGTGCTGAGAGCCGAGGTGGCGGAGCTCGAAGAAGTGGTAGTAGCCATGGACATCAAACGTAAACCAAGAGAGCTGGGTTACTCAACCCAAACCGTAAAGGGAAAAGAGATTGCTGAAACCCAGCGTGAGAACTTCCTGAACAGTTTGCAGGGTAGGGTATCCGGTTTAACCATTACACCTACTACAGGTGCTGCGGGTGCATCATCTCAGATTGTACTGCGTGGATTTAACTCTCTCTCATTGAGTAACTCACCTTTATTTGTAGTAGACGGTATCATCATGGATAACTCTACGGTGGATGAAACTTCGAATGGAGGTTCTTCACTGGGTCTGGCATCTGACCGGCCTAACCGTAACAATGACTATACCAACCGTATTGCGGATATCAACCCTAACGATATCGAATCGGTAACAGTGCTGAAAGGACCAGAAGCCACTGCCTTGTATGGTAGCCAGGCAAGTTCCGGTGCGATTGTGATCACTACCAAAAAAGCGAGAATTGAAGTTGGTCGTAAGATTAATGTGAGCTACGATAATAGTTTCCGTTTGCAAAAAGTGAACCGTTTCCTGGAAACCAATGATAATTACAGTACAGGTACCAACGGTGTTTCCCAGAATATCTTCAACAGTGGTTCCGGTACGTACTTCGGACCAGCTTATCCTGCTGATACCAGAAAGTATGATAACCTGCATAATTTCTTCAGAACAGGCTTTACACAAACGCATAACCTGGGTCTGGATTTTGGTACACAGAAATCTTCTTACCGCGTATCTGTATCTTATTTAGATCAGGCCGGTGTGATTCCAACCAATGATTTCAAAAGGTTCACCCTGCGTGTATCCAACTCTACCAAATTTGGTAAGTTCATGGATATCACCCCATCTGTTACATATACCAATTCTATCAATGAAAAGCCCTTACGTGGAGCCGGTGGTTACCTGCTGAACCTGTATGTATGGCCTTCTGATAATAATATGCAGGATTACCAGGATGCATCTGGTAACAAACAGACCATTTATGCAGCAAGTCCGAATTCAGAAACGGATAATCCGCTGTTCAGTGTTTACAGAAACCATAGCCAGGATAAGACCAACCAGTATAACCTGAACCTGGGTGTAAATATTTATCCTACCAATTGGTTAACCCTTGCCGGACGTTTTGGTTACAATACCTATAATACAACCGGTTATACAAGATACCATCCTCAGTCCAGTCAGTATAGTCTTGCAACCGGTGGTGCTTTGGATAATTACTGGGTGAAATATTATGGTTACAACCATACCATTACAGCTACTGCCCGTAAAACAGTGGGCGACTTTTCTTTACGTGGTATGGCCGGAACGATGTGGCAGGATTATGAAAGACAGATGTTCGCCATTTTCGGAACAGGTCTGACAGATCCTTACGGAAATGACAGTAGCAATACAAAAACCAATACCCGGGTTCGTTTGCTGCGTAACAATGCAGGTGGGTATAACCTGTCTATCTCCAGGCAGATGGCTTATTTCGGTGAAGCAGCTATCAGTTATAAAAACGTGATCTTCTTCAACTATACACACCGTTTCGAAGCAGCTTCGATTTTTACTGCTGCCAATCGTAACTACAACTATCCCGGTGGTAGTTTGAGTGTGATTGTTACCGATATCTTCCCTGGTTTGAAGAAAAGCGGTTTGCTGAACTACGCCAAATTAAGAACTTCTCTGGCGAGCACAGCCCGTTTGTCTGATCCTTACCGTAACCAGTCTGTATTTGTGAACAACTTTGCCAGTTCGCCGATCACAGCCTATTCCTATGGATTTGATAACAACAACCCTGATCTGAAACCAGAGCGTCAGAATACCTATGAAATAGGTGCAGAACTGAAAATGTTTGATAATAAATTATCAATCGACGCGGCTTACTATAATACGTTGGCTTACGATCAGATCAGCCAGGGATTCCGTGCCAGTTATGGTACCGGTTTTATCCTGAACACACAGAATGCAGCTACTACCCGTAACCAGGGTGTTGAGTTGAGCCTGGACTTTACCCCGATCAGGAAAAAAGACCTGAACTGGAATATCCGTTTCAACTTTGCGCATATGTGGAGTAAAGTGATGAAACTGCCCGAGTCTATTGCGTATGAATACTATATTGCTGATACCTGGTTATATGGTAATGCAAGAGGTGGTTTGATCCGTGAATCTTCTACAGGAACCATTACTTCATTTGGTTATGCAAGAAATGACAGAGGTGATATCCTGATCAACCCGGCTACCGGTTTACCGGTGATCGATGGTACTTTTAAAGTACGAGGCGACAGAACGCCTGACTTTACATTGGGTACCAGCAATAATATCCGATACAAGAACTGGAACCTGAGTTTCCTCTGGGATCTGAAAGTAGGTGGAGATATCTTTAATGCCACTGAAATGTACCTGACCTATCAGGGCAGAAGCGCAAAACATACGGCAGACCGTACCACTCCAAGAGTTGTGCAGGGTGTGTTGAATGATGGTTACCAGAATACAGCCAATCCAACCAAGAACACCATTGCTATTATTCCTTACTACAACCAGACTTATTACACTACCATGCCTGAAGAAGAATTTATCGAGCGTGATGTGAACTGGCTGCGTTTAAGGGATGTGACCCTGAGTTACCAGTTACCTGCATCAGCGATCCGTAGAATCAGAGGTCTGAAGTCGTTGAGTGTATTCTTTACCGGAAATGACCTGTTACTGTTCACCAACTATACAGGTGCTGATCCTGCATCCAATGGTAATACTGCAGCATCAAAAGGTATTGGTGGTTTTGGTTTCGATTATGGAAACCTGCCAACACCGATCGGTATGAACTTTGGATTGAGGGCTAATTTCTAAACTGTTATTTCAGATCAACACAATAAATACGTTTGTATGAAAAATAAATTAATAAAATCTATTCTTACCCTTACAGCTGTCAGCGCTATCGCGTTTACATCCTGTAAGAAAAAATTAGATGATGCATATGCCAACCCGAATGCCACTACGCGTGTTCCGGTTGAATCTATCCTGCCGGGCCTGATCGGTAACTTCGTAGGTAGTTCTGCTGCTGCAGGAAGTGCTTATGGTTTGGCCAATGATGGTTTGCTCGTAGGTCGTTATATCCAGTTCTGGGAAACCAATACCACGCTGAATACTTTTGATCAGATGGCGGGTGCTACCGGTGCCAGTGATAACATGGGGTCTATCTGGGCCATGCATTATTTTGGTCAGGGACAGAACCTGAACAGAATGGTTGAATGGGCTGCCGAAGAGCAGAAATGGGATTATGTGGGTGTGGGTACCGCTATCCGTGCCTGGTCATGGCTGATGTTAACCAACCAGTATGGAGAAGTGATTCTGAAGCAGGCTTTCAATACACAACTGCAGCAGTTCCTGTACGATAACCAGGATGAAGTATATGATACGGTAAGAGCTCAGTGTTTCCGTGCATTAAATTACCTGAACATGACTGGCGGTGCAGTAAGTGCAGCCAATCTGGCTATCGGTGATCAGTACTTCAACGGCGGGGATGTAAACAAGTGGAAAAAATTTGTCTATGGAGTGTTGGCCCGTTCTTATGGTTACCTCTCTAACAAAACCACCTATAACGCCGATTCAGTGGTTAAATATGCCAACCTGGCTATGACAACCAATGCGGATAACGCAACAGCCAAATTTGCTAATACCGGTATTACAGGAACTTCTAACTACTATGGTATCTTAAGAGGTAACGTTGGTACCATCCGCCAGTCTGCCTTTATTGCCAACCTGATGAGCGGTGCCAATCCGGATGCTTTCTCCGGAGTAGAAGATCCCCGTAACTGGTATATCCTTCGTGAAAATCCGAATGGAACTTTCAAAGGAATCAATCCGAATAAAGGAACTTCCGGGTTAACCACCAACGACCAGCCTTCTAATTTCTGGGGAGGTACTTTTGCCACTACTGCGGGTCCCGCCAATGAAAATAACTGTCGTTATATCTTCAGAAATGCGGCAGAGTTTCCGATCATGACAGCTGCTGAAATGCAGTTCCTGAAAGCAGAAGCTTTATTACGGAAAGGAGACAGGGCAGGAGCTTTAGACGCCTATAAGAATGGGATCAGCCTGAACTTTGATATGCTGACCACTAAATATGCCACTAATGTGCCGGCTGCGAAAGTGATTACACCGACTATTAAAGCCGATTACATGGCCAAGCCGAATGTTGTGCCATCAGATGCCGGACTTACCCTCACGCATATCATGCTGCAGAAATACATAGCACTATATGGTTTCGGTATTCATGAAACATGGGCTGATATGCGCAGGTTCCATTACAACAAAGACCTGGATCCGGCCACTGGAAAACCTGTATACGCAGGTTTCACACCTCCTTCCGGTTCTGATCTGCATCCGGATAATAATGGTAACCTGGTGTACCGTGCAAGACCCAGATACAATTCTGAGTACCTGTACAATATCCCTGAGTTAACCAGGATCGGTGCTTTTCCTGGATTGCAGTACCATACCAAAGAACCATGGTTCACTCAAAAATAATTGTTAAGCTAAAAGATATTATGATGAAAAAGATCACTCTTTATACAAGCCTTTTTGCAGCTGCCATCATGTTGTTCTCAGCGTGTAAAAAGGAAGCCGATAAAACGGCCAATTTTGTTGCTTCGGATGAGTCTACTGCTTATGTGCGTGTGATTCATGCAGCCCCCTCTTTCCGGAGCATTTTTAATGCACCTGATTCGTTCAATGTATATGTGAACGATATCAAGATGAATGCACCTTTCCTGACCTATGCTTCTGTATTTCCAGCATCAACTACTGCTTTCGGATATGTAGCTGTGCAGCCGGGATTGAACCAGTTCCGGGTGAATATTCATGGATTTGCTTCTGCTTCTCCGGATTCTACCCGTCTGATCAACTTTTCCAAAGTATTTCAGGCAGGTGAGTATTATACATTGTTGCTGACAGATTCTGTTAAGTCGCAGCGCGATTCCAGCCAGATGTTCCTGAAGGATGCTTATTCCAAACCATTAAATGGTAACTATGGTCTTCGTTTTGTACATGCCGTATGGAATGATACTGTTGGAAAAACCATTGATGTGTTCTCGGCCAGAAGGAATGCGAACATCTACACCAATATTAAACCCGGTCAGATTACCACTTTTAATACACTGGCCGCCAACACACAGTTGAGCGATACCCTGTATGTGAGAAGGTCTGGTACCCTGATCAATCTTACCCAGTTAAATGGTGTTTCTTTTGCCAATCAACGTTCATATACGTTGTTTTACAGAGGCAATGGAGATCTGGCAACCGGTACCAAAGCAAGAACATTGGCTACTTACCTGCATAACTAATCAAATTCTTTTGATACAAGGGCCGTCAGAAATGACGGCCTTTTTTATTTTCTGACCGACAGGTACAACACCAGGCAGAACAGCAGGGCAAGGGAGAGGGCAACCACTATTTTGTACCGGTTCCAGTAATGATACCTTTTGTTCTCCTTAAAAAAGCGTGTTAGTTCGGTAGAAGCCTGTTTATCGTGCAGGGTCAGCGTTGCCAATCTATCCTCGATAGCTGCCAGTTGGGCCAGCGTTAAATGACGCAGACTACCCGACAGTAACTGCCAGATATCCCGGTTAATCAGTGGGTCAGCCTGTTCCTGTAAAAGATGCAGGTGCTGATCTGATAAGAGGTCCATTACCTGCAGATAAAGCAGATCTCGGTTGATCCGGAATGGATCCAGGTGGCGGGTAGTATTGTGCAGTTTCTGTGCCAGTGCCCTTACTTCTATAGCTGAAGCTGCCAGCGGCCGGGAAATGGTTTGGGGATGTAACACATGCCGGGCATACTGGTATTGCGCCCGTAAACGGGCATCGGAAAGTACTTTGTAGGCTTCCTGTATGGCAGAAAATCTTTCTGTGGACAACAGGGTCTGGCGGCCGGGGTTCCTGTCGGGATGGTATAACAGCGCCAGTTTCCGGAATGCTTTTTTAACTTCCTGTGTAGTGGCTGCGGGGGAGATGCCGAGTATTTTGTAATAGTCTTTGGATGGGTTCATACGGCCTATCCGTTATTGTCAAATTCCATATCATCGCCATCCAGCAGTTCCCGTTCAATCTCTTCCATCTGTACAATATCCCATGCTTCACTTTCGGTGGGGGTGATATTCAGCAGCTCCAGCAGTTCCATTTTCTCAAAAGCGGCTTCTACAGCGGGTTGCAGGCAGCAGATCACAAAAGAAGCATTATTGTCATAGAACTTTTGTTGAAGATCCGACAGGATATCTGCCGCAGCATCCTGTACAATCGCTACTTGACTGAGGTTTAGCACAACATTTTTCACCTCTTTCTGTAGCTGGGCGGTACAGGTTTCGGCCAGTTTTGCTGCTATATTGTCAGAGAGTTCCGGCCGAATCGGCGTTACAACGGCAAATTTCTCCTTGGTATCAATTTTGACTTCCATATCGGGTGGATAAAGCTGGTTTTTGGCTACGAGCCATGAGCTCCGAGCTCCGAGCGAATAGAATTAATTTCTTTCCAGCTCGCAGCTCATGGCTCATAGCTCACAGCTTCCTAAATTAGATTAACAGTTGTGCATAAGTGCCACACAACTTCACTCAAAAATATTCGTTATAATTGTATAAATCCAAATTACGCCATGGATAATAATTTTTCAGCACAGGTTAAAGAGATCATCTCCTTTAGCAGGGAAGAGGCGCTTAGGTTGGGTAATGATTTTATAGGTACAGAACATTTGTTGCTGGGCTTGATACGCGATGGAGATAATACGGCGATCAAGGTGCTGAAACAGCTGAATGTTGACCTATATGAGTTACGCAAAGAAGTAGAACTTGCCGTTAAGGATAAGACAGGTAAAAATATTGCCAATATCAACAGTCTGCCACTCACCAAACAGGCAGAGAAAGTGATTCGTGTAACCGTTCTGGAAGCGAAGGCACTGAAGAGCCCACTGGTAGAAACAGAGCATCTGATGCTGAGTATTCTCAAGAACAAGGAGAATATTGCTACGCAGATCCTGAACCAGTTTGATGTAGACTACGACCTGTTCCGCAATGAATTGGGTATGGTGGGCACTACCAACCCGCCACCACCGCCCCGCGGTGAGTTTTCTGATGAAGAGAACGATGAGTTTGATGAAGAAAAACGCGGAGCCGGTTACCAGCAGCAGCGCGCCGGTAAACAGGCGGGTGCTACCAAAAGCAAAACACCCGTTCTCGATAATTTCGGCCGGGATATTACCAAACTGGCAGAATCCGGAACCCTGGACCCCATTGTAGGCCGCGAAGCCGAAATTGAACGTGTAAGCCAGATCCTGAGCCGTCGTAAAAAGAATAACCCGATCCTGATCGGTGAACCCGGTGTGGGTAAGACCGCCATTGTGGAAGGACTTGCTTTGCGCATCGTACAAAGAAAAGTAAGCCGTGTATTATTTGATAAAAGAGTGATCTCGCTGGATCTGGCTGCCCTGGTGGCCGGTACCAAATACCGCGGTCAGTTCGAAGAAAGGATGAAAGCCATCATGAACGAACTGGAAAAAAACCGTGACGTGATCCTGTTCATTGATGAGATACATACCATTGTGGGTGCCGGTGGTGCCAGTGGTTCACTGGATGCTTCCAATATCTTTAAACCGGCATTGGCCAGGGGAGAACTGCAATGCATTGGTGCTTCTACGCTGGACGAGTATCGCATGTACATTGAAAAAGATGGTGCATTAGACCGTCGTTTTCAGAAAGTACTGATTGAACCGCCAAGTGTGGAAGAGACTATTCTGATTCTCAATAATATCAAATCCAAATACGAAGATTTCCATAATGTAAGTTATGGTGATGATGCGATCGATGCCTGTGTAAAACTGAGCGATCGCTATATGACAGACAGGCTGCTGCCCGATAAAGCCATTGATGTACTGGATGAAGTAGGGGCCCGTGTGCACCTGAAAAACATCAATGTACCACAGGATATTGTAGAACTGGAGAAGAAAATAGAAGACGTTAAGAACGAAAAGAATAAAGTAGTCAAGAGCCAGCGTTTTGAAGAAGCGGCATCACTGCGCGATACGGAAAAACGTTTGGGCGAAGAGCTGGAGAAAGCCAAGGCACAGTGGGAGGAGGAAAGTAAACACAAACGTTACCCGATCAGCGAAGAGAATATTGCAGAAGTGGTGAGTATGATGACCGGTATCCCCGTAAAACGGATGGTACAGGCCGAAACCGAGAAACTGCGCCGCATGAACGAAGACATGAAGGGTATGGTAGTGGGGCAGGATGAAGCGATTCAGAAAGTGGTGAAAGCCATTCAGCGTAACCGTGTGGGACTGAAAGATCCAAAGAAACCCATTGGTACATTTATTTTCTTAGGCCCGACCGGTGTGGGTAAAACCGAGCTGGCAAGGGCTTTGGCGAGATATATGTTTGATTCGGAAGATTCGCTGATCCGTATCGACATGAGTGAGTATATGGAGAAATTCACGGTAAGCCGTTTGATCGGTGCACCTCCCGGTTATGTGGGCTATGAGGAAGGCGGGCAGCTGACAGAAAAAGTACGCCGTAAACCTTACTGTGTGATCCTGCTGGATGAGATCGAGAAAGCGCACCCGGATATTTACAATATTCTGCTGCAGGTGCTGGACGATGGTCAGTTGACAGATGGATTGGGCAGAAAAGTGGATTTCAAAAATACCATGATCATCATGACATCCAATATCGGCGTACGCCAGTTGAAGGAGTTTGGTGATGGCGTAGGATTTGCCACTGCCACCCGTATGCAGAATGCAGAGGAGAACAGCAAAGCAGTGATCGAGAAAGCCCTGAAGCGCACGTTTGCGCCGGAGTTTCTGAACAGGATCGATGATGTGGTGGTGTTTAACTCACTCACCAAAGACAATATCTTCAACATCATTGATATCCTGATGAAAGGAGTGAGCAAACGCTTGCTGAACCTCGGATTCTCTTTAGAGCTTACACTGGAAGCCAAAGAATTCATTGCGGAGAAAGGATATGATGTACAATTTGGCGCCAGACCCCTGCACAGGGCAATCCAGAAATACCTGGAAGATCCATTGGCAGAAGAGATCCTGAACTTTACCATTAAAGACGGAGATCTGCTGATCGCTGATCTGGATAAGGAGCAGGGTAAACTGGTCTTCCGCTTTCAGAAAAAAGTAGAAGAAGGCGCCAGCGCCAACGCATAAGAAATTGGTAAGTATAGTACAATAAAAAGCCTCTGTTTTCACAGAGGCTTTTGAATATCGAATATCGAATCCCGCTAGGGCGGGAAATATCGAATATCGAACAAGGAATTTCGAACACCGAAGTAAATGAATGGGGTATGGGGTATATTGGATCGAAAAGCCTCTGTGATTCTCTGTTACTCCCGGTCTCTGTGTTGAAAATTAATACGGATGCTGCTGGTGGCTGGTGGTTAGTAGAGTTGTTTTACAGCATAGCCCCTTTTGAATATCGAATGCAAAATCGCGCCAGGGTGGAAAATGTCGAAATCATATTACTTCAGCGTTCGGTATTCCCTGTTCGATATGCGATATTCATTTCCTCCCCCAACGATAGGTAGTCAGTTCCAGTCCAGCAAGGTCCAGTACCCTGTCCACAACCGTGGCTGCTACTTCTTCAATCGTTGTTGGGTTGCTGTAAAAAGAAGGGGTAGCCGGGCAGATAATGCCTCCTGCCAGTGTGATCAGTTCCATGTTTTTGATATGGATCAGGCTATAGGGTGTATCTCTCGCAACAAGAATCAGTTTTCTTCTTTCTTTCAGGATCACATCTGCTGCGCGGGTTACCAGGTCATCGCTTACGCCGTGGGCAATCCTGCCCAGTGTACCCATACTGCAGGGCACTACGATCATGATATTGTATTTCGCCGATCCGGAAGCGAAGGGCGCAGAAAAATCGTACTTGTCAAAATAACGAAAGGGGTAATCCTGGTAGGCATGGTTACCCAGTTCAGCGGTCCAGATTTCTTTGGCGTTATTGCTCATCACAATGCCCACTTCTTCATACTGGTCTTTCAGTAACACCAGTTTATCCAGCAATACTTTTGCATATACTGCACCACTGGCACCGGTAATGGCTACTGCGATCTTGTTGGGCATGCGGGAATTAAAAATTAAAAAGTCAAAACTCAAAAGACAAAGTTACCGATTCACTTTTGACTTTTGATTTTTGACTTTTTACTTAATCCGTTTTGTTTAACCTTTATACATGATTTCGTAGTATTCGTGTGCCATCCGGTTACTGTCGAACTGGAAACGTACGTCGCGCATACCATTTTTCTGGATCTGGCGCCAGGTATCGTAGTTGTCGTAGTATAAGGGTAATACCTGTTGTTCCAGAATTTCGTACAGTTTATTCAGGTCGTATTCATCCTGTTCGTGAACGGTCATATTAGCGTAATCTGCTTTGGGAACCACAAACCCATTGTTGCCGTGGTTGATGAATTCGGGGATCCAGCCATCATCGGTAGAGAAGTTCACGGCACCGTTCATAGCGGCCGTCATACCACTGGTTCCGGATGCTTCGCGGGGAACCCTTGGGTTGTTGAGCCAGATATCGGAAGCTTGTTTCAGGCGTTTACTGAGTCCCAGTTCATACCCGATCATCACCGCCACATTCTTGTATTTTTTACTGAGGTGCACCAGGTTGTTGAATTGAGAAATGGCCGGAAAATCCAGCGGATAAGGTTTGCCTGCCCAGATAATCTGTACAGGGTATTTGGCATTGCTGAGCAGTTTTTCAAAGCGGTCCATATCATAGGTTAACATATCGGCACGCTTATAGCCTGCAAAACGGCGGGCCCAGACAATGGTCAATACATTGGGATCGAAAATTTTTCCGGTCTGATCGGCCACTACTTCGAACGCACGTTTCTTCAGGTATTTTTTGCGGTCGTCGAAAGCATAATCATTGCCTTCTTCCATGGCGCGATAGATCTGCTTATCTGCCCAGTAGCGCCAGTTCTGTGCGTTGGTGATAGAGGCAATCGGGCAGATGCCTTCGTAATGCGACCACATCTCCCTGCTTACCACACCATGCAGTGCAGATACGCCATTGGCTTTACGGGCAAAACGCAGTGCAGTGAGAGAGTGGTTGAACTGGTCATCTTTCAGACCGGTTAATTTGCGAACCTCATCAATACTGAGGCCGCAGAAATAACTCATTTTATGACAGAGATAAATATCGTGCTTTTCGTTGCCGGCTTCTTCGGGTGTATGGGTGGTGAATACCAGTTTCTCTTTCACTTTTGCCAGGCTCTTGTATTTGTTCAGCAGGTAAAAAGCAGCAGAAATGCCGTGTGCTTCGTTCAGGTGATATACGTCGGGATTGAATCCCAGTTCATCTACCAGTTTGGCACCACCTACTCCGAGCAGGATAAACTGCGCTACTTTGGTAGCCACGTTGGCATCGTATAGACGGTGTGTGATGGTTTGCGAAACGTAATCGTTCTCAGGCAGGTCGGTGCTTAACAGAAACAGAGGGGCACTGCAGAAAGTATCTGGATTCAGATACCATGCTTTTACCCATACCGGGTGCTCATGAATCAGGATCTGGAATTTGATGCCGGTATCTTCCAGGAAACTGTAATTTTTCTCCATGAAAGTAACTTCCAGTGTCTGGTCCTGGTTACGTGTCTGGTCATAATAACCATATTTCCATAAGATGCCGATACCGATCATATTCTGCCTTAATTCAAAGGCGCTGCGCAGGTGAGAGCCAGCGAGGAAACCAAGTCCACCGCTGTAAATCTTCAGCGGTTGATGAATAGCAAATTCCATCGAAAAATAAGCGGCCTTTTTGGCATATTCATCGTTGAGCTGGTAAGGGACCTGGTAATTACGAAAGTTCATTTAATAGGGGTTTTGTGATTATATAGCGTTGCAAGATAGGCGTATTTTCCTAAAATGTATTTCATACACATTGGTATGTGGGAAACCTGTTTTGTGGGGGATCGCCGCCAGTATCTGGTGAATAAAAAGAAACAAACTCATGATGATCGTCAGGCGGATTTTTTCTTTTTAGCTGTGCGGGGTTCTCTTTTTTTAATGAAGGTATCATCAAAATAACATTTGATTCCGCGGTGGTTACCGCAGCTTCCCTGTTCTTTCAGCGTAATTTCATTTCCATCAAAACGAAAATCGATAATGCAGGGATCTCCATTTTCTTTGAATACAGCTGTATTGACAGATTGCATCGTCATTTCGCCCTTCAATTCGCCCGTACAATTGCCGCCGTTTTTTTCAAAATGAATGAAGAACTGGTACACGTTTGTTTTTTTGGTATCGCGGATGGAGATATAATTCTTTTTATCCTGTATATAGTCTCCGCTGAATTTGTTCTTTCTGGGCAGTGTATCAATCGGGTTAATGACATCAGAGCGGGAAGGATCTTCGTTGGAATCATTCACAACGATCATGAACTCGCCGGTACTGGTATATACCCAACCGGTGCGGGAGAATTTCAGGCTGTTATCCTTGCCCATTTTCTCTTTGCTGATAAGGAAGGTGGGCTCCCTGTTTATAGAAACAGAGTGCAGGTAATCGTCGTTATTCTTTTCGTTGAGCAGGGATTTGAAAGCCAGGTATTTGTTTTTTTTATCCAGCACAAAAACTGTGAGATGCGTATTTTTTCTGGGTACGGTCAGGTTTACCAGCAGGTAATTCTCTTTTTCTTTTTCGATAATACCCACCGGATGGATCACCAGTTTTTTAGCATTGTTGGTTACCTGTTTAATGGTGCTATCCGGCACAAACTGGATCAGGGCTTTGTAGCCGATGGTAACGGTATCCGCTGCTTTGAGCAGGTTCGTATCTGCCACCGTATAAGCTGGGGTGATTTTTGGAAAAGCGGCTATAAAGTCGCTGATCTTTACCGGCGCCTCGCCGGAAAGGTCCACTTTTTTATCCTTGCAACCCCAGCCGATCAACAGGAGCAGGAGCCATGGCAGGCATTTCTTCATAACCGAATATTTCGATAAAAATACAGTTTTCGGGATAAGTGGCTGAATTGATACTGCTATAATCAAGAATTATTTTTAGATTTACCTAAAAATAATTTTAGACATTATGAGTTTCTCCATTACAGAAGAGAATTATATCAAGGCCATTTTTCACCTGCAGCAGGGAGAAGGTACGGTATCTACCAACGAACTGGCGGCCGAACTGCATACCAAAGCCGCATCGGTAACGGATATGCTGAAAAAATTGAAAACCAAAAAACTGCTCAGCTACGAAAAATACAAAGGGGTACGCCTCAGCGGCGAGGGAAAGAAACTGGCCCTGGCCATTGTACGCAAGCACCGTTTGTGGGAATATTTTCTGGTAGATACCCTGCAGTTTGGCTGGGATGAAGTGCATGAAGTGGCGGAGGAACTGGAGCATATCAGCAGTAAAAAACTGGTGGAGAAACTGGATGCTTTTCTCGGGTATCCCAAATTTGATCCGCACGGAGATCCTATCCCCGATAGTCATGGTAAGATGGCGGTGCAGCAACATATCAACCTCATTGATCTTCCGGTAAATAAACCGGCAGAAGTAAGTGGCGTGGGCAGCCAGTCTACCGAATTACTCGAATTACTCAAACACAAACATATCGGTATCGGCACCCGTTTGGAGATCAAACGGAAATTCAGTTTTGATAACTCTATCGAGATCAAACTCAAAAACCAGAATGCCTTCACCATCAGCCAGCAACTGGCGCAGGCATTGTTTGTAAAACTTATGTAGTTATGATGAATCGTTATCATGGTGACCAGTCTTTGAGTGAAGTGCACGAATCTGTAGACACCACCGCACCGCGGAAAGGCTGGCGGAGAATACTGGCGTATATCGGTCCGGCTTACCTCGTTAGTGTGGGTTATATGGACCCGGGCAACTGGGCCACCGATCTGCAGGGTGGTGCCAAGTTCGGTTACCAGCTGATCTGGGTACTGCTGATGAGTAACCTGATGGCTTTATTGCTGCAAAGCCTGAGTGCCAGGCTCGGTATTGTGCGTAGAAGGGATCTTGCACAGGCCAACCGCGAAGTGTATCCGCCACTGGTTAATTTCTGTTTATACATACTCGCAGAATTGGCTATTGCAGCCTGCGATCTTGCGGAAGTGCTGGGGATGGCCATCGGGATTCATCTGTTAACCGGTTTGCCCTTGATCTGGGGTACGGCCATTACGGTACTGGATACTTTTCTATTCCTGCTGCTGCAACGTTGGGGCATCCGTAAAATGGAAGCGTTTATCATTTGCCTCGTAGCCATTATCGGCGGATCTTTCCTGGTAGAGATTCTGCTGGCCAAACCGCAGATGGGAGCAGTGATGAAGGGATTCATTCCAACAGCATTAAATCACGAAGCTTTATACATTGCCGTAGGTATTATCGGAGCCACGGTAATGCCACATAATCTTTATTTACACTCGGCCCTGGTGCAAACCCGGAAAATAAGTAATGATGCCAAAGGGATCCGGCGGGCGTTGAAATACAACCTGATCGATAGTACCATTGCCCTTAATGCCGCTTTTTTTGTGAATGCGGCGATACTGGTATTGGCCGCCAGCGTGTTTTTTGCCAGCGGTAATACGCAGGTAGCGCAGATCCAGGATGCACACCAACTGCTGGCTCCTTTGCTGGGAAGTAAACTGGCGCCGATCCTGTTTGCAGTGGCATTGATTGCAGCGGGACAGAGTTCTACCTTAACAGGTACACTGGCCGGACAGATTGTGATGGAAGGATACCTGCAGCTGCGGATCAATCCCTGGCTGCGCAGGCTGCTGACGCGTTTGATAGCTATTGTACCGGCGGTTATTGTCATTCTTCTATATGGCGAATCCAAAGTGGATGACCTGCTGGTGTTCAGTCAGGTGATCCTGAGTTTGCAGTTGGGTTTTGCCGTGATACCCCTGATCCATTTTGTAAGTGACAAAAAAACGATGGGGCAATACGCCATCAAAAACTATGTAAAAGCAGCTGCCTGGCTCGTAGCCATCGTGCTGGTATTTCTGAATGTACGGTTGGTAGGGGAGGAAATGTATAAAGTACTGGAATCTTCTGCCGCCTGGTATTGGAAAGTGCTGTTGGTGCTGGCTATACTCGCGTTTATCTGGCTCTTCCTTACCATGACTTTTTTGCCCCTGATACAACAACGCAAGCAACGGAAAAAAGAAGGTTTGCATGGTGCGGAAATCCGCCTCGATAATCTACAGGTAAAAGAAACCAGCCGGATTGCGGTGGCGCTTGATTTTTCTGCATCGGATGAAAAACTGATTGCGCATGCACTGGCGCAGGGAAATAAGACTGTTTCATTTGTGCTCCTGCATATTGTAGAGAGTGCTTCTGCCGGTTATCTTGGCGAGGCCACAGATGATGATGAAACCCGGCGCGATAAACAACGACTCGAAAACTATGTACAGCAATTACAACAGAAAGGATACCAGGCTGAGGGCATGATCGGTTACCGGAGCAGGGTAAAAGAAATCATCCGGATCGTTACCGAATGCAGGGCCGATATGCTGGTGATGGGGGCACACAGGCACTCCGGATTAAAAGATTATATTTTTGGCGAGACCATTGAGGATGTAAGGCATAAACTGCCGATTCCTGTGCTGATTGTAAATGTGGAGCACTGACCAGGTTACCCTGAAAGTAGGGGGCAGGGACTTGTTTCCCAAAACTGATAAAGTCTTACCTTTGGCATCGTTTTACATTAACCTAAAGGAATTATTATGGCACAAAAAATCAAAGTGACCAATCCGGTGGTAGAGCTGGATGGTGACGAAATGACCCGGATTATCTGGAAATTCATTAAAGACAAACTGATCCTTCCTTACCTGGAAGTAGATATCAAATACTATGATCTCGGAATGGAGTACCGTGATGAAACCAACGATCAGGTTACGGTTGATGCGGCCAATGCCATCAAACAATATGGTGTAGGCATTAAGTGTGCTACCATTACACCCGATGAGCAACGTGTAGAAGAATTCAAACTGAAACAGATGTGGAAAAGCCCGAACGGAACCATCCGTAATATTCTGGATGGAACAGTGTTCCGCGAGCCCATCGTTTGTGCCAATGTGCCCCGACTGGTACCTAACTGGACAGCACCGATCTGTATCGGCCGTCATGCATTTGGCGACCAGTACCGTGCTACCGACTTTGTAACCAAAGGCAAAGGTAAACTGACCATCAAATTTGAAGGAGAAGATGGTACTGTGCAGGAATATGAAGTGTTTAACTATAAAGGCGATGGCGTTGCATTGGCCATGTATAATACCGATGAAAGTATCAAAGGTTTTGCCCGCAGCTGTTTTAATACGGCACTGGCTAAAAAATGGCCTTTGTATCTCTCTACCAAGAACACGATCCTGAAGAAATATGATGGTCGTTTCAAAGATATTTTTGAAGAGATCTACCAGAACGAATTCAAAGCCGCATACGATGCAGCCGGTATCACGTATGAGCACCGCCTCATTGATGACATGGTTGCCAGCGCGCTGAAATGGAACGGTAATTTTGTATGGGCCTGTAAGAACTACGATGGCGATGTACAGAGCGATACCGTTGCACAGGGATTTGGTTCACTGGGTCTGATGACTTCCACCCTCATTACCCCAGATGGTAAAGTGATGGAAGCAGAAGCCGCACACGGAACCGTAACCCGCCACTACCGCGAGCACCAGAAAGGAAAACCTACATCAACCAACCCGATCGCTTCTATTTTTGCCTGGACAAGAGGTCTCGAATTCCGTGGTAAACTGGATGGTAACCAGGAACTGATCGATTTCTGTCATGCATTGGAAGCAGTCTGTGTAGAAACCGTAGAAAGCGGTAAAATGACCAAAGACCTTGCTGTATGTATTCACGGAAACAAAGTAAACCATGGCGAGCATTATCTGTATACAGAAGAGTTCCTGGATGCGTTGGATCAGAACCTGCAGGTGAAGCTGGCGAAATAGTGAGTGGTCAGTAGTGAGTAGTGAGTGAAGAATAGACACTCGATAATTTCACAAGTCTAAATACCTAATAAAAAAGCATCTGCTTTCGGCAGATGCTTTTTTATTCACTATTCACTATTCACTATTCACTATTCACTATTCACTACTGACTACTCACCACTCACTTCAACACTTCCTCGATCACTTTGCCCACAGAGCCGCTGGGCATTTGGATGTTGAGCAGTGCGGCAACGGTGGCTGCGATATCGGTCATATAGGTTTCGCGGTGGGTTTTGCCTTTTTTGATGCCCCATCCATAAAATAGCAAAGGGATATGCGCATCGTAGGCATACCATAAACCATGCGTGGTGCCTGTGGCACCTCCTTCTATATAGCCAGACTTTAAAATAATCTGGATATCGCCGCTGCGGCGCGGGTTAAAACCATTGGCCAGCATTTCGCGGAGGGTTTTGTTGATGGGGGTGGTCATGATCTCATCCGTAGGGAAAGCATTGGCAACAGCGTCATTTTTCTTTACGTACTGAATGATCCATTTTTTGATAGGCGCATCATCCAGTTTGGCTGAATCGATCCGGGGATGATTCAGGTAAACCTGGTAGTTGTACATGCTCACGATCGCATTATCGATCCCGAATTTTTCTTTCAGTTGTGTGTTCATGGTTTTCATCATGCCCATGTCATCTACCACACCACCGGGTAATTTATTCTCCTTCATAAAACCGGGTACATGCGCCACGGCATGGTCGGCGGTTAAGAAAGCCGTGTATTGGTTTTTACCTACGGTGGCATCCAGAAAAGCAAAGAGTTTTCCGAGTTCCTCATCCAGTCTGGCATAACCATCCACTGTTTCCCATGAGTTGGGGCCGAAAGAGTGGCCTACATAGTCCGGAGAAGAAAAACTCACAGCCAGAAAATCAGTGGCTTCGCCTTTGCCTAATTTTTCTGCCAATACAGCGGCTTTTGCCATTTCGGCTGTAAGGGTATTGCCATACGGTGTAGAAGAAATTTTGCTGAAGTCTTTCCCAATATATTTGCTTAAATCATATGGGAAACCGGTAGCATCTTTTCCGAAAGGTTTGCTTTCGTAGTCTTTCACATCAGCGGTGGCGTATTGTGGGTAGACATCTTTGGGTAAAGAAGTATTCCAGCCAAGCGCGTAGAGCGAGTCTGCGAGTTTCCGGTTATTGAACTTGTTCACCCATTCAGGTAACTGGTTCATGTAATAGGTGCTCGTGATAAAATTACCCGATTTGCCCTCGTACCAATAAGCGGCATTGGCCGAATGGCCGGCTGGTAAAATTGAACCCCTGTCTTTCAATGCCACCCCAATTACTTTGCTTTTGAAGTTGGTAGCCAAACGCAGTTCATCGCAGATAGAAGTGGTGAGCATATTTTTAGGACTCATCTGCCCGTCTTCTTCACTTTTCCCGCCCACACCTTTCACGGTTTTATCTTCACTGCAGTAAACACTCCGCATTAGCTGGTTATCCCACCAGGCATTGCCTGTAATGCCATGTATGGAAGGAACACTGCCGGTATACACAGCGGTATGACCGCAGGCTGTTACGGTAGGTGTATAAGGGATCAGGGTGTTCTCGCAGGAATAACCTTCGCCCATCATCCTTTTAAAACCGCCATTGGCTTTAAAGATCGGTTGAAAACGATAGAGATAATCCCAACGCATCTGGTCTATCACAATACCGATTACCAGTTTTGGGCGCTGTAAACCCTCCTCAGCGGCAGGTTTGGTGGTTTTCTGCGCTTGTGCTGATATGGACAAAGCCAGACTGGCCACAAGGGGTAAAAAGAGTCTTTTCATGGGTTTCTGTTTGCTATTTTGAGGGTGATTCGTTGATGAACATTGAAAATCAGGGGTGAAGATACAATATGGTGAATAATTGCCCTTGCCCTTTAGGGCCTAAAAGTTTACCTTTGCACCGATTTTTCACCAAAGTAATGATTTGATAATATGGCAGACATCTTTGAAAAACTGTTAAAGAATTACGGTCCGCTGGGTCAGCACCGTGAGCGGGCGCATGGTTATTTCGCTTTTCCTAAACTGGAAGGTGAGATCGGTAACCGCATGGTATTCCGTGGAAAGGAAATGATTGTGTGGAGCCTGAATAACTACCTCGGACTGGCCAATCACCCCGAAATCCGTAAAACCGATGCCGATGCTGCCGCACAGTTTGGTCTGGCTTTGCCTATGGGTGCAAGGATGATGAGCGGAAACAGTAATTACCATGAACAACTGGAAAAAGAACTGGCCGCCTTTGAGCAGAAAGAAGATGCGATACTGATGAACTTTGGTTACCAGGGTATCATGAGTGCCATTGATGCCATATGTGGCCGTCATGATGTGATTGTGTATGATGCAGAAAGTCATGCCTGTATCATTGATGGGTTACGCTTACACCCCGGACACCGTTATGTGTTCAAACACAATGACCTGGAAGATTTTGAGAAACAGATGGAAAGAGCCACGGCATTGATTGAAAAGCAGAAAGCCGGTGGTATTCTGGTGATCACCGAAGGCGTGTTTGGCATGGCAGGTGATCAGGGTAAACTGAAAGAGATCGTTGCACTTAAAAATAAGTTTCAATTCCGTTTACTGGTGGATGATGCACACGGTTTTGGTACCCTCGGTAAAAAAGGAGCGGGAGCAGGAGAAGAGCAGGATTGCCAGGCCGGGATCGATCTGTATTTTTCCACTTTTGCCAAATCCATGGCTTCTATCGGTGCTTTTATGGCGGGAGATAAAGCAATTATTGATTTTATCCGGTACAATATCCGTTCGCAGATCTTCGCCAAGAGTTTACCGATGCCGATCGTGATCGGAAACCTGAAAAGACTGGAACTACTGCAAACCCAGCCCGAACTCAAAGAACGTTTATGGAAGAATGCGTTGAAACTGCAGGCCGGACTGAAAGAAAGAGGGTTTGATATCGGTAACACCAATACCATGGTTACGCCGGTGTATATGAAAGGCGGCGTAGAAGAAGCTACTGCGATGGTGATGGATCTGCGGGAGAACTATAAGATTTTCTGTTCCATTGTGGTGTATCCGGTTATACCGAAAGGACATATCATTTATCGTCTGATCCCTACTGCTTCGCATACTGATGCAGATATCGAAGAAACCCTGAAAGCTTTCAGCGAAACCAAGGCCAAGCTGGATGCCGGAGCGTATAAAGTGGAGAAGATCCCTGATATGGCAGAATAAGCCTGGTTCAGGATCTGTTATAACAATTAATTGAGAAGCCTTCTCTTACGAGAGGGCTTCTCTTTTTTATGAATGGCTTGTCGGCAAAACGGATTCTTTGTTCTTTTGAAGATAAATGAAATGTATGTATATAGAACATCTGGCCATCTGGTGCAAGGATCTGGAAGCGATGAAAGATTTTTACGTGAAGTATTTTGCTGCGAAGCCCAATGAGAAATACCACAATCCGCGAAATCAATTCTCCTCTTATTTTTTGAGTTTCGAAAAAGGCCCCAGACTGGAATTGATGCAGATGCCGGAGATTCCGGATAATGTAAATGATGTAATGGCACAGTTTTCCGGACTGATTCATTTTGCGGTGTCGGTTGGAAGTGAAGAAACCGTGAATAGCTTAACGGAACAGTTGCGGAAGGATGGGGTTACCATAGTGGGGGAACCGCGTAAAACAGGCGATGGTTATTATGAAAGTGCCGTATTGGATCCGGAGGGAAACCGGATCGAGATCACGGTATAAAAAAAACGAGTGCAGCTGTTGAAATAGCTGCACTCGTTTTTTAAGAGATAGATTACAATTTTTTGATCAGGTCGGTCGCCATTCTCACATAATCGTCATTCTTGGCTTCTGCAGCCAGTGCTATACATTTTTCTGCACTGGTTTTAGCAGCAGTTTTATCACCCAGGCCCTGCTGAATTCTTGCCTGTAACAGGAACAACCAATAAGCTTTGGGGTTAGCCTGTGTGGCTTTGGTAGCATTCACCAGGGCTTTGTTCAGGTCTTTGTCCCACTCAAAATAGAAATTGGCAGCCGCCTGATATGCACCCGGATTAGGTGTTTCGGCAGACAATGCTTTTTCTACCTGTGCACGAATGCGGTCTTTCACATTCACACTCATCGGTACTTTCACCATTGTGGTTCCCCACATGATTATCAGGTCGCAACTTTCAGGAAGGATATTATCGAACTGGATGGTAAAGGATTCAACTGACGTGCCGTTTTTCTCTGCTTTTACTTTAAAGCGGTTCACATCTTCGCTTTCTTTATAACCATCTGTACCCGAATTTTTCAGGCCTTTGTTGATGATAATTTCCCAGTATTCTTTACCGGGAATCGTATACAGTACATAGGCGCCTGTATCCAATAATTTTCCACCCATCATTACTCTATCTGTAAAACTGATCCGGGTAGCGGCATTGGCACCGGTACGCCATAATTTACCCAAAGGAGCCAGGTCGCTGTTGTCTTTAAACAGGCTACGGCCTTTCAGTACTGGGCGTGAATAGGTTACTTCTATCGAACCGAGCCCGAATTCCTGGGTCAGTTTCTGTAATGGACTGGGGGCGGGCATTCTCACCTGCGCAAAGCCGGAGATACTGCAGGCAAGCGCAGCCATCAGGATGATTTTTTTCATACTTGTTTCGTTTTTTATAGTGACAAACATAAGTGATTTTACCGCATTTTCACCCTGCCTTTCAGGGGGCAGGCCGCTTTAGCGTCCCGACCCCTGAAAGGCAGGGTGAAACCGTTGCAGGGTATCGCGCAGGAAATCACGATCGAGGTGGGTGTAGATCTCGGTAGTGGTAATACTTTCATGCCCCAGCATTTCCTGAACGGCACGCAGATCAGCACCACCTTCCACCAGGTGTGTGGCAAAAGAATGGCGAAAGGTATGCGGGGAGATATGTTTGGTGATACCTGCTTTTTTGGCCAGATCGCGGATGATGTAAAAGATCATAACACGGCTAAGCATTCTGCCATGTTTATTGAGAAAAAGAATGTCTTCAAACCCTGGCTGCAAGGGCTGGTGTACACGGATATTCTCTTTGTAGATCCGGATATATTTACTGGCATCGCTGCCGATCGGCACCAGCCTTTCTTTATCGCCTTTTCCTATCACCCGAATAAAACCTACATCGAGATACAGGCAGGAGATCTTCAGGTTCACTACTTCACTTACCCGAAGTCCGCAACTGTACATGGTTTCCAGGATGGCTTTGTTGCGACCGCCTTCCGGGGTGCTCTGGTCCAGTTCGGCCATCACAGATTCGATCTCTTCAAAAGTTAACACATCTGGTAGTTTCCTTTTGGTTTTGGGTGCTTCCAGTAGTGTAGAGGGGTCGGTGGCAGAGATCTGCTCCAACAGGCAATATTTATAAAAGGCCCTGATGCCCGATATGATCCTTGCCTGCGAAGTGGCGGTCATGCCCAGTTCCCCGATCCATTTTACAAACAGTTGAAGGTCTTTCAGCGTAATGTCGGCCGGGGCCACCAGTTTATTGACGGATTGAAGGAAATTCGTCAGTTTCTCTACATCATGCAGGTAAGCCTCTACCGAGTGATCACTCAGCGATTTTTCCAGCCGTAACCAGGCTTTGTATCCTTTTTTATAGGCGTCCCACATGTGAAATCAATGATTAGGGAATAGGTAAATTTTGGAATTGAAGCTAAGGTAGACGATATTGCCCTTTTAATTAAAACTGATAACCGGTAACCCGTAAATTCTACAATGCAAGTTAATCTCCGTTCGTTCAAACAGAAGGTTCGTCATAACCAGAAAGCATTCAAACGTTATTTAGGAAAGATTGAAAAAAATCCGCCCCGGCATCTTGATAAGATAGCGGAAGAGATCGACGCGGAAGTATGGAAAGAAATAGATTGTTTAAGCTGCGCCAATTGCTGTAAAAGCATGACGCCTACTTTTACCAATAAAGATATCAAACGTATCGCGGCACATTTTGCCATCACACCCAAAGAATTCAAAGAAAAATGGCTGGAATTTGATAAGGAAGCCGGTGACTGGGTAAATGTGAAGCAACCCTGCCAGTTTCTGAATATGGACAATCATATGTGCAGTATTTATGAAGTGCGTCCGGAAGACTGTGCAGGATTCCCGCACCTGAAGAAAAAGAAAATGGTGGAATATATACATGTACATCAGCAGAATATTGAATACTGCCCGGCAACGTATAAGATGGTGGAGAAGATGATGGAGCGTTTTAATTAAAAATTAAAAATTAAAAATTGGGGCGCCTTTGCAGCAGATTCTTTGGTTCTGTTGCAAAGGCGCTTTTTTTATAGGGTTTTGGAAAAATGGTGGGAGCTGATGGTGAAGCCTTTGTTGAGGTATAGGCGATGGGCGGTAAAACGGTGATGACCGGAGTCGAGGGTAACTACCTGGTAGCCTTTTTGTCTGGCCAGATCACACACATAGTCGAGTAAGGCACCGCCCTGGCCCTGGCCTCTTGCTTCGGGCAGGGTGGAGAGGTCGTCGATATAAAAATGTTTTCCATTGAATGTGAATTGCAGGTAGCGGAAACCGATGATGGATTCGGCGTATCCATTGGGGCCTTCAATGAAGGCCAGCTGGTATCCTTCTGCCAGCATTTCTTTGATTAAGTCAACAAAATCAGCCTCCACCAAATGGGGTCTCAATGCTTGTAAAGCTTTCCAGCACTTGCGGATATCGGTGTCTGTTGCAGCCAGTTGTATGTTCATTATGTGATTGAATTAGTTTGATAAGTTGCCTTTAACTGCCGGGATTTGGTTATTTTTAAAGTAACCAGAGACGTAAATGTAAAAAGCAGGTCTATTGCCTGCGGAACTTTTACACGAATGGAAATTGCTTATGAAAAAACTACTGCTTTTAGCCCTCTTATTTTCACTGAACAGATCCCATGCACAGCAGATGAGTTCGGGGGGTAAACTGCATCCGCTGCAGGCCATCATGAACATCCGGCATTATACGATTGCACTGGAGGTTGATCCGCAGCAACAAAAGCTGAACGGATTTACAGAAGTAGATTTGTTACTGAGCCAACCTTCCGATACCATCTTACTGGATCTGGTTAACCTGTTTACGATAGCAAAAATTACCGTGAATAATGTGGCGGCTTCTTTTACGCACCGGGATAACCGGATATACATTACCCGGTCAGGTGGATTTACCCAAGGAAAACAACTGGTGAAAGTGATGTATGCCGGCAGTCCGGCCGTGGCTGCCAGACCACCCTGGCAGGGCGGTTTTACCTGGGGTAAAGATGGGCAGGGTAATCCATGGGTAGTGATCAACTGCCAGTTTGAGGGGGGAAAGATCTATTATGTCTGTAAAGATCATCCCTCCGATGAACCGGATGATGGGGTGGATTTTATGATCAATGTTCCCAAAGGGTTGGTAGTGGCAGGGCCGGGATTGTTACAGAAAGTAACCCCAATAAAGAACAATACTGTTACTTATCACTGGAAAACCCGTTATCCGATCAGTAATTACTGCACGCTGTTTAATATTGGTAACTACAAAGTATTTACCCGTGAGTATACGAGCATTGATGGAAACAAAGTGCCGGTGCAGTTTTATGTACTGGAGCAGGATACGGCCCATGCCAATGAAGTGATTGATATCCGGATCCGCGATACGAAGATCCTCGAAAAATATTTTGGCGAATATCCCTGGATAAAAGAGAAGATCGGTATTGCACAGGTATCTAACCCGGGTATGGAGCACCAGACCATGATAACGTATGGCGACAAATTTAATTATGCCAAAGTGGGCGGGCAGAATTACTCGGCCAACCTGTACCATGAATATGCACATGAGTGGTGGGCCAATAAAGTGACCAACAAAGACTGGGCGCATATGTGGATCCAGGAGGGCATTGCCACTTATGCCGAAGCACTGGGATTCCGTGAGCTGGCGGGAGAAGATGCTTACCAGGAACAGCTCTTTAAACACTGGAGCCGGATCAAAAATGAAAAGCCGTTGGTGCAGGGTAAAGAGATCAATAGTGTGGATACCTATAGCAGCGACCTGTATTTCAAGGGGTCTTTTTTCATGCACAGTCTCTGTTACCTGATGGGCGATAGTTTGTTTTTTCCAACCCTGAAGAAACTGGCCACTGATCCCCGGTACACTTATCACAACCTGGTGATCACAGACGACGTGGAAGAACTCTTCAGCCGCGAATCTGGGAGGAACCTGCAACCTTTATTTGATCTGTACCTGCGCACTACGCAAAAACTCGATTTTACCATACAACAAACCCAGTTCAATAGTTACCAGATCAAACTTAAGAACCTGTCTATGCCTTTGCCGGTAGACATTACCACTTCTAACGGAACCCAGCGCCTGATTGTAACAGGGGAGGGGTTGCTATTGAAGAGCAATACGCCACCCATTGTTGATGCGAAAGGATTTTATTTCAAAAAAGTTACCTGGGAATAATCCGGCAAAGATCTAGAAGTATACATCTTCGATCATAAATACTTCTTTCACTTTTTCATCTACCACCGTAATGGCCAATACATCAAACTGGAGGTATTGCCATTCCGGGTGCAGGTACTGGTATTCTTCGGCAGCATTGCGGAGATTACTCATTTTGTTGCGCGTAATGCTTTCTTCCGGCCGGCCATAACGCAGGGAATGGCGGGTTTTGACCTCAATAAAGTGGAGAAACCGGTCTTTGGAGGCAATAATATCTACTTCCCAGTGCCTGAAGCGCCAGTTTCTTTCGAGCAGGGTATAGCCTTGTTTTTCGAGGTAGGCGGCAGCGAAATCTTCGCCCTGGTTGCCTTTTTGCTGGTTGGTGTTCATCTGGTAGGGATAAGACAATAAAGTTATCCACCCATACAAGATGTGACCATTTTGAACGTTATAGGAAAATACGGGTAATTTATACGCAATGAGTACACCAGAAAGAATCTGTAAACTGAAGGGTAAAATAATGCATTATGCCTGGGGAGGCACTGATTTCCTGCCGGCATTATTGGGTATAGATAACCCGCAGCACCAACCTTTTGCCGAATACTGGATGGGGGCGCATCCGGCCGCTCCATCGGAACTGCTTACACGGGAGGGTAACCTGTCATTATATGCGATCTGTCAGCAGGATCCTGCATCCGTCCTTTCCGAAAATGTATTTAAGCGTTTTGGCGAATTGCCCTACCTGTTCAAGATCCAGGATGTAAACGAAATTTTATCCATACAGGTACATCCTTCCAAAGCGGAAGCAGAAAAGGGGTTCGACAGGGAAGAAGCGGAAGGCATACCTATCAATGCTCCCCACCGCAACTACAAAGACCGCAACCACAAACCCGAAGTAATGGTTGCATTGAGTGAGTTCTGGTTATTACACGGGTTTAAACAGCTGGCGGATATCGAAAAAACGCTGGAAGATGTTCCAGCGTTCAATGTGCTGCTACCTTATTTCCGTAAAGAGGGATTGAAAGCCCTGTACCAGTTTGTGATGGAGATGCAGCAACCAGAGATCAATGCCATGCTTACGCAATTGATCAAAAGGGAAATACGCAGAAAGAATGATGGTGAACTGACAAAGCAACAGCCAGGCTGGTGGGTAGCTAAGATTTTTCAGGGTAAAACAGAGATCGGGGATATTGATAGAGCCATATTCTCCCTTTACCTTTTCAATATTGTACAAGTTAATCCGGGCGAAGCCGTGTTCCAGGCGGCGGGCGTGCCTCATGCGTATATGGAAGGACAGTGCATGGAGCTGATGGCCAATAGCGACAATGTATTAAGGGCCGGTTTAACCCCTAAACATATTGATGTGCCGGAATTGATGAAACATACTGTTTTTGAAAGCATACAGCCGCAGGTAATGCCAGGAAATCCGGTGCAACCCGGCGAGCGGGTATATCCCTGCCCGGTGGCTGATTTCGGCATTGCCAGGGTAGACCTTACTGCTGGCTTATCTTATACCGGAACTTCCGCTTCGCTGGAGATCTGGGCTGTAACCGCAGGGGGGGCAGTAGTAAATAATAGCCTGGTATTGAAGCGGGGTGAGGCTTTCACTGTTTTTGCCAATGAAACCTATACGATAGAAGCTTCGGGCAATTGTACTTTATTCAGGGCCTTTGTTCCGGCCATATAAAGATTATACACAGTATGAGGAAAAATGCGCGGGGCATAATCCCCAGAACGCCTATTTTTGTGTTGAAATAATCACCGATGAAAATTAACCGTTCTCTTGTTCTATCCCTTTCTATAATGATATTGGTAAGTGCCTTATACCGCATCATGCCAAACCGTCCCATGGGCTTTGCTCCACAGATCGCTATTGGTTTATTCAGTGGCGCCCTGTTTGTAAAAAATAAGAAATGGGCTTTTGCGTTGCCTTTGCTGTCAATGTTCCTTTCGGATCTGTTGTACCAGGCTTTATATGTAAACGGGCTTACCGATTATATGGGCTTTTATGAAGGCCAGTGGATCAATTACCTGTTGTTTGCGGGCATGACCTGTTTCGGGTTCCTGGTAAAAACCAACCGGATCAGTAATGTGATCGTAGCTGCTTTGTCTGCTCCCACTGCATATTTTCTGACATCCAATTTCCTGGTATGGATCAGCGATCGCGGATTTGGCCTGAATCGCCCCAAAACTTTCCAGGGTTTACTGCTTACTTATGGCGATGCACTGCCTTTTTATACCAATAGCCTGATGGCTACCGTGGTATTTTCGGCTGTATTGTTTGGAACCTACTATCTCGCTAAAAACTATCTTGCCAGCGAAAAACTGGCATAATATTTTGCTATTCAGTAAAAAGCTCCTTCCTATGGATGGAGCTTTTTTGTTTTGGCAGGGTCTGTTTTCCGCTAAGGTTATTTTGCTACCAGTTCCAGTTCTGTGAACCAGTATTCGCCATGCTGTAATTTTTTTCCGGTGTTTACTTCGATGCGATGGCTGAACAGTGGGCAGTTCAATACCAGTGTGTGAAACTCTCCGTTTTCGCCGCATACATCTACACCCAGTTTTTCCAGTTCTGTTACCAGTTGCCGTGTAAGCATCCGGCCCAGAAAAGCTTCGCCCATTACCGTGTTACAACTGACGATCATGGTTTCGATGCCCGCATCCAGCATCTGTTCTACCAATACCTTCCGGTTTTGCTGCCAGAGGGGTAATACGGCGGTCAGGTTTGCTGATGCACAAACTTTTTCTTCCCAATCGCGATGTGCCTGCAGGTCAATATCACCAAATACGGCATGGGATAGCTGGTACTGTTCCGTTAATTGCTGAAGGGCGTGGATGAAATGTTTTTCATATTCTTCCCAACTGCTGCTGATCAGGTGAACAGGTAACTGCATGGCAGCTGCCTGTGCGGAAAGAATGGCGGAGGGTATACCATGACTGCGGGAAATTTTCCCCGCTTCATTCAATACATTCAGTAAAACAGCAGGAGTGTAGCCGGAGTGGATGGCCTGCATCAGTGCAAAGCAACTGTCTTTTCCGCCACTCCAGCTGCACAGAATTCGTGACATGTTACAGGATTTAAGTATTTTCTGCTTCATAGCCTTCATCTACCAGCAAATGTTTTCCATCAGCGGCAGATGTGGCCAGTTCATCACAACGGTTGTTCATGGCATTACTCGCATGTCCCTTCACCCAATGAAAACGCACCCGGAAATTTTTGGCGATCTCGTGGTATAACATCCACAGGTCGCGGTTTTTTTTACCGCCTTTAAAGTCGGTACGGATCCAGTTATCCAGCCATTTTTTTTCAACGGTATTCACCACATACTGGCTATCGGTATAAATGGTAACGGGAATATGTTTTTTGGTTAAGGATTGCAAAGCCACTATCACCGCCATCAGCTCCATCCGGTTATTGGTGGTATACCGGTAACCGCCCGAGAGCTCTTTTCTTTTTTCACCCCACATCAATACTACTCCATAACCTCCGGGGCCCGGATTACCGCGAGAGGCGCCGTCTGTGTAGATGATTAATTGGTGGGAGTGGGAGGATGCGGTCATCTTATTGGGGGGGAGAATTAGTAGTTAAAAGTTAAAAGTCAAAAGTTAAAGGTCAAAAATGATGGGGTTGTAAATATACAGAATTCGATTTCTGTAATTAACTCCCTACTCACTACTGACCACTCACGATTCACGTCTGACGATTGCCGCCTCAGGATAAAAAATATTCTCCCTTCATGTACAATACCGCTTTTCCTGCAATGGTAACCCTGTCGCCGAGTGCAGCGCACCAGAGATGGCCTTTTCTTTGGGAGAGTTGGATGGCGGTCATTGCTGTTTTATTGAGATGGGAGGCCCAATAGGGAATGAGGGTGGCGTGGGCGGAACCAGTAACGGGGTCTTCGCCTATTACTGAATTGGGAACAAAAAAGCGGGATACAAAATCAGCTTCTTTTCCTTTGGCTGTAACAATGATGCCGAGGGTTTCTACCTGATTGAGGTAGTTGAAATCGGGAACCAGTTGTTCTATTTCTTCCTGCGTATTGTAAATGAGAAAATAATCCCTTGATCGGAGAATTTCTGCAGGTGGCAGGTTGAATGCTTTGTATAATTCAACCGGAGGTTCGCAGGTAACCGGCATTCTTGCCGGGAAATTCATTTCCAGCATATCCCCCTTCTGCATAACCGTGAGTACCCCGCTCTTGCTATGAAAAGTGATGGTGTCTGATGCATGTTTCAATTCAGTAAAAATAACAAAGGCGGTAGCCAGGGTGGGATGGCCGGCGAGGTCTATTTCGAGCTCCGGTGTAAACCAGCGGAGATCATAACTGCCATCGGTCCGTTTAACAAAAAATGCGGTCTCGGATAAATTATTTTCATTGGCCAGCTGCTGCATGGTTTCAGTGGGCAGCCATTCCTGCAGCGGACAAACAGCCGCCGGATTGCCACCAAACACATGGTCTGTAAATGCATCAACCGTATAAATCGGGTACACCATAAAATCTCATTTCACCACAAATAAAACCATCCTACCATCCTCCTCCAAATAAAACATTCTATCATTCACTCACTCACTCATTGCTTCCCCTACACCTGAAACACCCCCATCTTAAAAATCTCCTTATCAGGATTCTGGTTGGCCGCGTAAATTCCTTCTGCAATTACCCTGCGTGTGTCTATGGGATCAATGATGCCATCTACCCATAACCTCGCCGCTGCATAATAAGGCGAGGTTTGTTTTTCATAGCTCGCTTTAATACGGTCAAGCAATTCATTCTCCACTTCTGCACTTACTTCTTTGCCCTGTGCTTTCAGGTTGGCCACCTGGATCTGTAACAAGGTTTTGGCTGCCTGTTCACCACCCATTACCGCAATTTTGGCCGAGGGCCATGCGTAAATAAATCTGGGATCGTAAGCTTTGCCACACATGGCATAGTTACCTGCCCCATAACTGTTACCTACAATGATGGTAATCTTGGGTACCACCGAATTGGCCACTGCATTCACCAGTTTGGCGCCGTCTTTAATGATGCCGCTATGTTCGCTGCGGCTGCCCACCATAAAACCAGTCACATCCTGCAGAAATACCAGTGGAATTTTTTTCTGGTTACAGTTCATGATAAAACGCGCGGCTTTATCGGCACTGTCGTTATAGATCACCCCACCGATCTGCATTTCTCCTTTTTTGTTCCTGCTTACCAGTCGCTGGTTAGCTACAATACCTACGGCCCAGCCTTCAATACGGGCATAACCGCAGAGTATAGTTTTACCATAATCCTGTTTAAACTGGTCAAACGCACTGTTATCAACCATGCGTTCAATGATCTCCAGCATATCATAGGGTTTCAGGTTGCCTTCATGCATAATGCCATATATCTCTCCGGGATCTTTTTGGGGAGCCACCGGCGCTATCCGGTCAAAGCCAGCCTGTTCCGGTTGGCCCAGTTTGTTCATGATCTTTTTGATATGATCCAGGCATTCCTGTTCTGTTTTGAATTTGTAATCAGCGATACCGCTGATCTCTGTATGGGTAGTGGCACCGCCCAGTGTTTCATTATCGGTTTCTTCGCCGATAGCCGCTTTTACGAGGTAGGGGCCCGCTAAAAAAATACTGCCGTTGCCTTCTACCATCAGGGTTTCATCGCTCATAATGGGCAGGTAGGCACCACCGGCCACACAGGCACCCATTACGGCAGCTATCTGGGTAATACCCATGGCACTCATGCGGGCATTGTTGCGGAAGATGCGGCCAAAATGTTCTTTGTCGGGAAAGATCTCATCCTGCATGGGCAGGAATACGCCCGCACTGTCTACCAGATAAATAACAGGAAGTTTATTCTCCATGGCAATCTCCTGCATACGAAGATTCTTTTTGCCGGTAATGGGAAACCATGCACCGGCTTTTACGGTCTGGTCGTTGGCAATAATCATGCATTGCCGGCCGCTCACATAACCCAGTCCGGCTACTGTGCCACCTGCCGGACAGCCACCTTGCTCCGTATACATTTCAAACCCCGCAAAAGCGCCCAGTTCCACAAACGGAGTATCTGCATCGCAGAGATAAGCGATACGTTCACGCGCCGTTAACTTGTTTCGTTCCTTTTGTTTTTCGATCGATTTTTTACCCCCCCCCAGTTTGATTTTCTCCAAATGCTGTAGGGTCTGGCTTACGGACATTTTCATCCAGTCTTCATTACGGTTCTGCGCAAGATTCATATACGAACAATTGTTAGTATTGCAAATATAAGTGCTGTTTGGTAAGTTACAGGATTAATGCGTGTAGGTAGATGAATATGGATAAGTATTAACGAACAGGTTATTGCTTCTTTCGGTTTTGTTAATTTACCCGGTATTGATAATTCTTTATATTTAAGCATGGCATACGACTACATTATTATCGGGGCAGGTTCTGCGGGTTGTGTATTGGCCAACCGTTTAACAGAAGATCCCACATGCCAGGTTTTATTATTGGAAGCAGGATCGCCCGATAAAAAACCGGAGATCCATATTCCGGGCGCGTATACAAAGCTGAATAACACGGCGGTTGACTGGTCGTTCTGGACCGAACCTCAATCAGCCATCAGCAACAGGCGTTTATACATTCCCCGCGGCAAAACCCTGGGAGGCTGTAGTTCTACCAATGCCATGGCCTATGTAAGGGGCAATAAAGAAGATTTTAACGAGTGGGAGGCATTGGGTAACCAGGGCTGGGGGTATGAGGATGTATTACCTTATTTCAAAAAATCCGAAAATAACGAACAGTTTGGGGAGCCGTATCATGGGGAGGGTGGTCCGCTGAATGTTACCCTCAGCAAACAACCGAGTGTATTGGGTACTGTTTTTGTGGATGCCTGCACCGAATCCGGCATTCCTGCCAACACCGATTATAATGGCGGAAAGCAGGAGGGGGCCAGCATGCTGCAGTTTACCATCCGTAAAAACAAACGGCATAGTACCGCTGCTGCTTTTTTAAAACCGGTGATGCGCAGGTCCAATCTTACGGTAAGAACCCATACCCATGTTCGTTGTATCCTCATCGAAGATGGAAGGGCCGTGGGGGTAGAAGTAATGACGGCTCATTCCGATACCGAACGCATCAATTGTGCCAGAGAAGTGATTTTATCTGCAGGTGCCATCCAATCGCCGCATATACTGATGTTATCGGGCATTGGCGATCCTGTTGAATTAAGCAAACAGGGGGTAGATATTAAATTTCCTTTGCCCGGTGTGGGCAAAAATCTGCAGGACCATGTGTGGTCGGGAGTAAGCGGTTTGGCCACCATCGAAACAGGCAATGCCTTACTCAAACCCCTTCGTATGGCCCAGGCCCTGGTACAGCACCTGTTGCTGAAGAGTGGCCCACTGGGCAACAGTCCGCTGGAAGCCAATGCTTTTTTGAAAACGGATGGATCGCTTAAAAGGCCCGATATCCAGTTTCATTTTATCCCGCTGGGCATTAAAGATGATTACAGCACTGATATCTACAATATCAAAACATTCTCAACGCAAAGTGGCTTCAGTATCATGGCCATTCTGATCAGGCCGGAAAGCAGGGGTTATGTAGGATTGAGAAGTTCCAAGCCTAAAGATCCGCCCGTAATACAGCCACAAGTGTTAACACATCCCAAAGACCGGCAAACCCTGTTAGCCGGATTGAAAAAAGCGATCGAAGTAATGCAAGCGCCGGCATTCAGCGGATACCTGGCCGATGGGATCAGTTTACCCAAGGATTTGTCTGATGAGGCCCTGCTGGCACATATCGATAAAAGCCTGGAAACGCTTTATCATCCCGTAGGTACCTGTAAAATGGGAAATGATCCGATGGCGGTGGTGGATGACCAACTGCGGGTGCATGGCGTAAAATGTTTACGGGTAATAGATGCCTCCATTATGCCCACGATTATTTCGGGTAATACCAATGCCGCAGCTATCATGATTGGGGAGAAAGGGGCGGACCTGATCCGCTCAGCCGGAAAGTAGTTCTGTAAGGGCTTTTTCTATCCTAACAGCTTAATTTTCATTTTCTTATCGGTTGTGTTTGATTTACACATTAGTTTTGCTATTTTAGCGATTCTAAAACCTTGCATCTTGGCCATTGAGAAAATTAAGGGAGCAGCTGCTCCTGCTGGAAAAAAACAGCCCACAGGTAAGATAAAAAAAGCAGCAGCTACCATTACGGCTGCCAAAACTATTACTGTAACCGAAGAACCAGTAGCTGCCAAAGCAACGGTGAAGCCATCAACGGCCAAAACAAAGAAAGCCGCCGCTCCTCCCAAAAAAAAGGCCTCTAAAAAAGCAGAGAAGCCCGGAACCAAAAAAGCTGCTGCTGCTGCCAAAACAACAATACAAAAAACAAAAACCGGATTACATAAAATCATATTCCAGATCCGTTTTCATACAGCATTTGGGCAATCATTATTTATCACGGGCAATCATCCTTTATTAGGGAATGGTGATCCGGAAAAAGCGGTTCCGCTTCAGTATTTTAATGATGAATACTGGTATTGGGTGCTTGAATTATCGGCAAAAGATATCACAGACAGCGAGATCACCTATCATTATATCCTACGCAATGCAGATGGCATTGTAAACTACGATTGGGGTAATGATAAAACCATTCATCTCTCAGCTATCACTGCCACGGAATTACTCATAGTCGATTCATGGAATTATGCGGGCTATTTTGAAAATACTTTTTACACAGAGCCTTTTGCAGAAGTATTACTGAAAGCCAATCATACGGTCATTCAAACCCAACCTCCAAAGAATACCACACACCTGCTCAAAGTAAAAACACCGTTACTCGCAAAAGGACAAACCCTTTGTGTATTGGGTAGTTGCGATAGTCTGGGAAACTGGGACCAGACCCAACCTGTGTTAATGAAGTGTGAAGCGGGCCAACATTTTTATACTGTAGCACTGGATCTTTCACAGGAATCTTTTCCGGTGGCTTACAAATATGGGGTGTACGATACCCACACCGATACCTTTCTTCGTTTTGAAGATGGGAATAACCGCGTACTGCATGATCCCGGAAAACCGGGCAGACAAACCATCTTAAACGATGGGTTCGCCGTATTACCCAACAATACCTGGAAGGGCGCAGGTATGGCCATACCGGTATTCAGTCTGCGCAGTAAAGATAGTTTTGGGATCGGAGAGTTTACCGATCTGCGTTTGCTGGTAGACTGGGCCAAAAAAACGGGTCTGAAAATGATCCAGTTATTACCGATCAATGATACTACTGCTACGCATGGCTGGACGGATTCCTATCCCTATGCGGCCATCTCTGCTTTTGCCCTGCACCCGATGTATCTGAACCTGGCTGCGATTGCTGGTGCAGCAAACCGCAAACGATTGCAGCAGCTCGAAGGAGAGCGGCAAAGATTGAATGCATTACCCGTAGTGGATTATGAAGCGGTGAATCAACTGAAATGGGATTTCATCAAAGAAGTATATGCCGGCAGCAAAGACAAAGTGTTGCAGAGTAAAGAATATGCTGCGTATTTTGATCGTAACCGTCATTGGCTGGTGCCGTATGCGGCTTTCTGTTACCTGCGTGATCAGTATGGAACCGTAGATTTCAGTCAATGGCCGGCTTTCAAACAATTCAAAGCAGCCGATATAGAGAAGCTGGCCGATAAAAAATCGGAAGCCTACGATGCCATTGCCTTGCATTATTTCATCCAGTTTCAGTTACACAAACAATTGCAGGAAGCCACTGCCTATGCCCATGCCAATGGCATTATTGTGAAAGGAGATATTGCCATTGGTGTGTACCGCCATGGAGCAGATGCCTGGCAGAATCCGGAATTATATCATCTCGATTTTCAGGCAGGTGCACCACCCGATGATTTTGCCGTAACCGGTCAGAACTGGGGTTTTCCTACCTATAACTGGCAGCGCATGCGCGAAGATGGTTTTGCCTGGTGGAAACAGCGCTTTGAACAGATGAGCGATTATTTCGATGCTTTCCGCATCGATCATATTCTTGGTTTCTTCCGCATCTGGAGTATTCCGATGCATGCGGTAGAAGGTATCATGGGACATTTTGTGCCGGCTATCCCCGTTCATATCAATGAATTCAACAGCCAGGGCATCTGGTTCGATCTGGCACGATATACCCAACCCTTTATTACCGAAGCTGTTTTATGGGAAGTGTTCGGCTATGATAATGAACTCGTAAAAAGTCTGTTCCTGAAACAGGAGGGTGGAGGTAGTTACTCACTCAGGCCTGATTTTGCTACGCAAAGAAAAGTGGAACAGCATTTTGCCACACTGGAGCAGGATGAACAGCATAAAAAAATTCAACAGGGTTTATATACCTTAATCAGCAATGTAATTCTGTTTGAAGAAGAGAACAGCCAGGGACAGCAATTCCATTTCCGCTTTGGCATGGAAGGCACTTCTTCTTTCCGTAACCTGGAGTGGAATACCCAACAGCAGTTACGTGCCTTGTATGTAAACTATTTCTTCCGCCGCCAGGATGATTTCTGGATGAAGGAAGCTTTACAGAAATTGCCCGCCCTGAAAAGGGTTACCAATATGCTGGTTTGCGGAGAAGATCTTGGCCTGGTTCCATCCTGTGTACCGGATGTGATGCGGCAGTTAGGCTTACTGAGTCTGGAAATACAACGCATGCCGAAAGATCCCAACAAACCCTTCTTCCATCCCAATGATGCGCCTTACCTGAGTGTGGTAACGCCTTCTACCCATGATATGAGCACCATCCGTGGCTGGTGGGAAGAAGACCGGGAACGCATACAACAGTTTTACAATACCGAAATGGGACAGGCTGGTAATGCACCCGTGTATTGCGAAGCATGGATCAACAAAGCCATTGTATTGCAGCACCTGTATTCACCGGCCATGTGGAGCGTATTCCAGTTGCAGGACCTGCTGGGTATGGATGAACAGATCCGCCGCAGTAATCCACACGAAGAGCGCATCAACATTCCCGCCAATCCCAAACATTACTGGCAATACCGGATGCATATCGGGTTAGAAGAATTGTTGGCAGCCGATGACTATAATGCCGAACTGAAGGGGTATGTAGTGGCGAGTGGCAGGTAATCTACTGACTACTCTGCGTAAACTCACTGTTCTCTGCGGTGCTGTGGTAGGTGTAAGCTCCATCCAACCGCAGAGAAGAAAAGAAGCGGAGATTTCGCAGAGAAATAAGTATCGAAGAATTGTCATGTATGCACTTGCCTTATATACCTGATGTGAATGAATTATATTTGCACCCGTCAATCCCCTTTAGGAACTGACAGATGCAAATGAAACTCAGTTACCGCCAGCAGAACCTGCCTTTTCAATACCCTTTTACCATTTCGAATGGTCGCACCAAAACCCATCAGCCCGCCCTGGTAGTGGCATTGGAACTGGGCCCTTTTGTGGGTATCGGCGAAGCGCCGGCCATTGTGTATTATGATGTTACCGTAGAGAAAATGATCGCCGATCTGGAATCGAAAAGACAGCTGGTAGAAAAATTCGCATTTACAGAACCGGAACGTTACTGGCACTACCTGCACCACCTGTTTCCCGATAATCCTTTCCTGGTTTGTGCGCTGGACATGGCGGCCTGGGATCTCTTCGGTAAAATGAAGGGTAAACCCCTCTATGAACTCTGGAACACCAGCTGGGAAAATACACCGGTAACCGACTATACCATTGGCATCGATACCATAGACAAAATGGTGGCCAAAATGAAAGCCAAACCCTGGCCGGTATACAAAATTAAACTGGGCACACCGGAAGATATACAGATCATGCAGGCCTTACGCCAACATACCAATGCCGCTTTCCGCATCGATGCCAATGCGGGCTGGACGGTGGAAGAAGCCCTCGAAAAAATTCCGCAACTAGAGAAACTGGGTGTCACATTTATTGAACAGCCGCTGGCCAAAGACAATTGGGAGGGCATGAAAATCTTATTCGAAAAATCTTCTTTGCCCTTATATGCGGATGAGAGTTGTGTGTTTGAGAAAGATGTAGAAAAATGTCACGGCTATTTTCACGGTATCAATATCAAACTCACCAAATGCAGTGGTATTACACCAGCTATCCGAATGATACAGAAAGCCCGCGAACTGAACCTGAAAGTGATGATGGGCAGCATGAACGAGTGTACCATCGGTTCTGCTGCCATCGGCCATTTTCTACCGCAGGTAGATGAAGTGGATATGGATGGTCCATTGCTATTGGCAGAAGATGCCGCAGAAGGGATCCTCTTTGATTTTGGCCAGGTAACCCTCTCGGGCAGGCCCGGATTGGGAATTCGTTTGTTATAACCTAGTGGCTTGTGCTATTTGATAATTTTTTTTATTGGGGTAATAAAGACGAACAAATCAGGGTGTTCGATGAAAAATTTCTAATCAGTCCGCCTTAGAAGCTGTTTAAAATTCGCTTTATTGATAGTTATTCGACATTAATATGTGTAAAAGTGGATAAAAAAAGCTGTTGT
>NZ_JBXAPW010000018.1:0-57654 GCF_058806635.1 Sediminibacterium sp. GW821-FHT12F12
TCAGAACTCTTCAAACGATTGGATAACATGGAAGATGTGTCTGCATACTGTACCGACTGCCCCGATTTTGCATAACCGTTCAGCATCGATGATGTATCGGCGTATTGCACCGATTTACCGGTTCTCGCATAACCGCCTAACATCGTAGTTGTATCAGAACTCTTCAAACGATTGGATAACATGGAAGATGTGTCTGCATACTGTACCGACTGCCCCGATTTTGCATAACCGTTCAGCATCGATGATGTATCGGCGTATTGAACCGATCTGCCGGTTCTTGCGTAACCACCCAGCATCGAAGTAGTATCAGAACTCTTCAAACGATTGGCTAACATGGATGATGTATCTGCATATTTTACTGACTGCCCGGTTTTTGCATAACCATTCAGCATCGATGAAGTATCAGCATATTGAACCGATCTGCCCTTTCTTGCATAACCACCCAGCATCGAGGTAGTATCAGAAATCCTCAACCGATTAGCTAACATTGCAGATGTATCAGCATATTTTACTGATTGGCCCGATTTTGCATAACCACTCAGCATAGATAAAGTATCAGCGTACTGAACCGACCTGCCGGTTCTTGCATAACCACCGAGCATGGAAGTGGTATCAGAACTCTTCAACCGATTAGCTAACATCGGTAACGTATCTGCATATCTAACTGACTGGCCTAATTTTGCATAACCGCTTAGCATGGAGGTAGTATCAGAACTCTTTAACCTGTTCTGTAACATAACAACCGTATCCACAGCACTAAGTTTTGCAGCAATCTTTCTGTTCAGCAAAACCGTATCAATAAAAGGCAGCCAGCTTCCGTTATCGCTCAAATACCGGCCCTGGGCCTTACCCGGTGCGGGTACCAGTCCGTTTATACCGGAACCGAAAACAATATTCTTGTTATCAGCATATGGTTTCAGCATAGCCGCCGTATCAGCAATATTCAGCTTCTTATCCATGCCCTCCGCTTTTGCGGCATACAAGGCATAAGGCACTGCCCAGAAAGGAGAAGTGCCCAGTTCTACATAGTTCAGGGAAGGAACCCAGCCAATGGCCGGTGATGCCGGTGCCACTGCGGCTTTTACACTGAAATAATAAGGACCGGCCGACCAATCGATGTCTGTGATGGAAGCAGCACCCGCAATGCGCGTTCCCTGTCCTATCACAATAGTCACCAATCCCTGCTCAGAAGCGGTTACCTGAAAAGTTTCACTATACACCACCTGACCGGTAGGTGTTTTCTGAATAATGGCATCCTGGATATACACGGTTCGCTTAGAAGCAGAATTACCTTTGGCATCTGTAATGGATGCCTGGAATAAAATTCCCCTGGGTGTCTGCATCAACTGACCAAAAGAAGAATTTCCTATCCAGAAACTACCCAATAAACATACAATAACACAGCGTAAACTTTTATTCATCTTATACTGCTTTTAAAATCTTGAATGACTGTACTTTTTCCTTATCTGCGTATACTGTTACGATAAAATAACCCAGCGGAAGTTCCGTTACCGGTATCGTAAATCCCTTGTTCAGACTCGCGATATCGGTTCTGACCTGCCGGACCGGATTGCCCATCAGATCTGTGATGATGACACTGTATTTTACCTGTCCCCTTTCCGGAAAATTCACCAACGAACGGATGGTTAACTGGTTTACCGCAGGATTGGGATAGGCATACACCTGCAATTCGATTTTGGGAGGCGCTTCGTTACAGGCGATCGCAAAAGGACCGAATTTGGGTGAAAGAAACTTGGGCACCCCATTGGTGATTTCAAAACATTTGCTGTACTGGATGATGACCGGTTCGCTGAGTTTGACAGACGTGTCTCCGGTTGAACCGATAAAGCCAAAATGAAAACTGGACATTATCTGAGCAACAAGGGGAGAATTCAGCAGTAAACAGGCAAACAGTACAACCAACGTACGTTTACTTGTTTGCGACATACTCGAACCGGATTATTTTATCTCCTTCGGTATAAGTGAGGCGTAAGCCTCCTTTATCCAAACGGTCGATGTGAAAATGATTGGTGAAATAAGGTGCATTCGGATTCACACTGGAGCGTGTGCTTTCGATCAGCGAATCCCTGGAGTGCAGGGTCCAGTAACCGGTAAATCCGAGATCATCCACAAAAGTGCCATCGGGTCGATACACTTTTTGCGCGCCACGGGCAGAGGAATCAAGCGTATTGTTTACGCGGATGTTGGTGAGTATCCAGTTAACCGCGCCAGGCTGGCCGGTTAACAGGGCACTCTTTTCTACAAAAACATTTCCGGGATCATACCCTTTGGTACAACTGGCGGCGAGTGTAAGGGTGACTAGCAGGGTCGTAACGGCCTTACTAAAACTCAGGGGGTAGTTTTTTAGCATAGTCTTTGGATATGTTTGTGAATACGGATCGTATATCAACAAACAATCCGTACAACTATCTACGGCGTGTTTGTGATATTGGATTTTAACGATACAAGTATACCCAGGAAATTGTATTGAAAAATTTCACCGTTCCATCTTACGGTGAAATTTGGAGAACCGTTTTTTTCAGGTCGCTGTGCAGCCAACCCTCCCCTTACTTACTGCCGTAGAATTAATTCAACAGTTGTCTGAATTCAAACTACTCTGAACAAAAACTAACAGAAATTAGCAGTACATCAAATCCCCTCTATGGCTGCTTTTCAGGAAAAAATCCGGGAAATTTACAATGGTTACCAAAACCAGAAAATTGTAGTAAAATCCTCTTTTTATGCGTCAATAAATGGCTTTTTTAGACTAAAAAGTCACTGATAAAAACTACAGATCACTATGAAATGCCCTACAGGATGCCGGCCTTTTTCACGGAGTAAAAACCGTGAAAAAAACATAGAAAATAAATTCGTCCTGCATAATAATCAAGCGAAAAAAGAGTTACAGGCTTACAAACAAGGTGTAGGCAGCCTGTTTGGGGCACAAAAAAAGCCCAAAATAGGCAGGATATGTATTTTTACATGGGGATGATGCTTCATTTCCAGATATGAAAATTCAGTCTGAATTTCTTTTCCTCCAGTAATACGCGCCAATCAATAAACAAGGGGCCCGCAATGATTAAGAGTCCGGGCAGAATGGTAAGAATACTCTGCCAGGTAAGCAATCCTTCAAAAATGGATCTGGAATTCTGCACCACATAATCACCGGCCATCACCATCACCATATCACTTACAAATTTGCCCACAAAAAAAGCCGGAATGATTCTGATAGAAGGGATTCTGGCCATACCCGCTGCAGTAAAAATAGGAGTAGACGACATCGGTGTTAAAGTATACACCAACACAAACAACTGGATCTGCCAGCTTTTCCGGGAAAGTTTATCACCAATGAATTTCAGATCCGCATTTTTATCGGCTTTGATATACCGGTCGGATAACCATGGCATATACTTGCTGAGCGTATACCGGCCCAGTGTAGAGCCGATCACTCCTGCCACCAATACCCACCAGATATTGAGTCCATAGTGAACCTGAAGAAGCACCATAACCGTCCAGGCCGGTGGCCCGATAAAAGGCAAGAGGTCTACCAGAATGGAAGCAACAAAAACTAATAAATACGGCCACATAACTACCGGCAAGTTAACCCAAAGAGGCCGATTTATAGAAAATGAGGATGTTTTTTTAGTACCTCCACTATACTGCTTTATACCAGTATTCCGGCAAAAACAGCTTACCCACTACCCTTCTTTGTAACCTATGTTACAGAACGGATCGCCATGGTAAGGTACCTTTGAAAAAAAGCAAAATGACCACTTATCAACTTCGGGCAGAAAACATCAAATGCATGGGCTGTGTTACGAATATCCGCGAAAACCTCTTACGGATGGAAGGTGTGGTTTCTGTAGAGGCAGATGTTAAAACACAACAGGTATCTGTAAGCGCCATTGCCGTTAGCAGAGAAGCCATTGCCGACAGGCTGGCCGCATTGGGATACCCCGAAAAAGGGCATAATACCTTTCTGGATAAAGCAAAAACTTATCTATCCTGTACTTTTCAGAAACTGGTTACCAGATAGAGCCGAAGCCTGCCTTTCAGAAACATTTCTTTTCTTTACCAATGATTACTGTTCGCTATGAAAAAATGGATGCTTTCCAATAAACTATACCTTATCGGTTCTTTACTCGGCGCGATAGCCGGTTATCTGTACTGGCAACAGATCGGTTGCAGCTCCGGCACCTGTATGATCACTTCCAAACCGGTAAACAGTACTTTATATGGGTCATTGATGGGAGCTTTGCTGCTTGGGTTGTTAAAAAAATAACTGTCCCCTGAGATAATAGCTGCTTATTTTTCTGCCGTAAACGAAATACTCACTTCCTTAGCATTGACAAGATACCTAAGACTAAGTTCTGTGCGGGTAAGATTGGTTATCTGGTATGTCTGAATGGCGTAGGCTCCTGTCATGGTATTGGTTACCACTTCGCGTAAAGAATCTGCTGTTACCATCTTCCATTTACCCCTTAATCCATCTCCGTCTTCAAAATTTCCGTTCAACAGATAGGCTTTGTAATATTCTTTGTTAATAGTATTCTGTGGTTGTTCCACCCGGTTCATGCTGATTTTATGCAGCCTCCACCTGGAATAGGCTCCCTCACTACCGGTTAATGCGATAATATTCTTAGCCAGCGGATCTGGATTGGTTACAGCCTGTTTGCTGCAGGAAAGCAGCAAAAACAAACACACAGAAATTAAAATACGGAAACTGATATTACTATGGGGCATCATACAGATCTGAGAATTGGTATCAATTAATTTGGTGCATAATAACGCCCCGTTTGGCTTAATGGATATACATGTGTTGTTATTTAATTCGATTTTAATGAAATACCCCTAATGCAAGGGGTATTTTTCGTTAGATGACAGGGTTTAAGTACTTTAGTCACCCTCAATTACTGATTATGAAAAAAATAATTCTTCTGTTTCACTGTTTACTTTCTGTTCTCTTTTCTCCGTTTACCCTACATGCACAAACTGTTGTTCGTCCGCCAATGGTAGAAAAAGAATTCCGTGCTGCCTGGGTGGCCACGGTGGCCAATATTAACTGGCCCAGCAAACCCGGTCTCAGTACGGCAGAGCAGCAGAAAGAAGCGATTGCACAACTCGATTTTTTAAAAGCGCACCACTTTAATGCTGTCATCTTCCAGGTACGCCCCATGGCAGATGCGTTGTATGACAGTAAACTGGAACCCTGGTCATACTACCTTACCGGAGAACAGGGCAAAGCACCGGATCCGTATTACGATCCGCTGCAGTTCTGGACGGAAGCCGCACATGATCGTGGACTGGAAATGCATGTGTGGTTAAATCCGTATCGTGCCTACCATCCTACCAGTAAAAATATCAGTGAGCAATCGATCGTAAAAACCAATCCTGAACTGGTAGTAAAACTGAAACAGAATTATTACTGGATGGATCCCGCCAAAAAAGAAACACAGGATAAAACTGCCGCAGTGGTTCGCGATATTGTAAAGCGGTACGATATTGATGGTGTACACCTCGATGATTATTTTTATCCTTACCCCGAATACAACGGCGGTGAAGATTTTCCCGACAACGAGAGCTGGGCAGCCTACCAGCAGAAAGGTGGTACCCTCTCGCGCGGCGACTGGCGCCGGGCTGCTGTGAATACGCTGATCAAACGTTTGTACAAGGAAATCAAATCAACCAAGAAGTATGTGAAATTCGGGATCAGTCCTTTCGGTACCTGGCGCCCGGGTTATCCTTCCATTGTAGAAGGGTTTGATCAATACAATACCCTCTATGCCGATGCCAAACTATGGCTGAACAAGGGATGGGTAGATTATTTTACGCCGCAACTTTACTGGCCCATCAACCGCATTCCCCTGAGTTTCCCGATATTGCTGGGCTGGTGGGAGAACGAGAATACCAAAAAGCGCCATCTCTGGCCGGGTATGAATGTGGGCGATACCAGTGTAAAAGGTGCCAATGAAACCCTGAGCCAGATCATGATCACCAGGGGTATGACACCCAATAGTGCAGGTGCCGTACACTGGAGTTTGTCATCGGTGATCCGCAGTACCAACCTCTCCAAAGCTTTACTGGAAGGCCCGTATAAAAAAGACGCACTGGTACCCGCCAGTCCCTGGCTCGGCAACAAATTACCTGAAACACCTGTGGTGCAGCTTTCGAAGATTACAGACAGCATACAGGTCAGCTTTACCCATCCACAGGCAGACAAGGTATTCCGCTGGGTGGTATACAAACAATACGGTAATAACTGGACCTACCAGGTGCTGAACCGTCATGAGCGGTTGGCCACTATCCCAACCTCGATCAAAGACAGGGCCAATAAAGACGCCCTTCTGGTGAAGATCGCCGTTACGGCGGTTGACCGCTTAGGCAATGAGAGCGAAAGAATAGAAACTGATATCACACAATAACCAAGAAACTGCGCCTTTGCGAGAAAATTGCTCGCCAAGGCGCAAAGACGCATTTACGTAAATCCGGAAGCTATTTAACCGGGTATTCTTCCTCTATTATTTTAATGAGTTCATTGGCTTTGGTAAGCTGGTTACGCAAGAGGGGGATCAGGTAATGTTCTGTAATATCCGTCATGCGGCCAATCCGGTTGGCATAAGCTATCAGTGTATTCTTATCGGTGCTCATCAGTTTCGCATTGGGGCTAACCTGTATATAATTCATGTTGTAAGACCCGTCTGCATTTTCGGGGAAAGATGTGTATTGTTTATTAAAAATCAGGTTTCCCGACTCCTGCGCCAATGCCGATTTTTCAATAAACAGTTCTGCATTTCTCGAGATCTTGGCGATCTCGATCCAGTAGTTGGCCAGCAGATCAGATACATGGCTGTTATGGATCAGCCTGAAATTACCCGAATATTTCAACTGCGAAGCTGTGCGGTCATTAAAATCGGGCAAAATCCATTTTAAATAAGAAAAGTTCTGGCGATATATGTTTTGAACAGTCTCTCTGGTATCAACAAAATGATAGAGGTTTCCCTGCAGCGAGTCCAGTCCGGAACTAACCGTTTGGCCAATCTGGATAGTTCGCCGGATCATGGCCGTATCTGCTTTCAGATCACTCACCAGGCTGGACATGTATTTTTCCTCGCGCTCATTTTCAATCCTGTGCTCCAGGTAATATTCAGCGAGAAATCCACAGAAAACAGCCAGGAATAACATCAGGAATTCCTGCACTAAACTTTTCCAGTTTCTTTTTTCTCCATGATGGGAATGTACATGTGGTTCCATACTTACAATTCAGTTGGGTTATATCGGGGTGCCTGCATACTGCCAGAATACTGGATATTATCAATCAGTTGTTCTTTGCGCTTTCAATACAGTAACGCTTTCGGACAACTAGTTTGTGGCCTTCGTAAATCTGCCAGCTCGTTGATGGATGATGGTATCTCAGCAAGCTATTGTCAATATGCAATCCCCAAGACAAACCTGCCGGTTAGCAGAGAAAAAGCGATTTTACGTTGAACACTTTTACCGAAAAACTATTTTATCGGTCAACAAAAAGCCCACCCTAACCAGGGGTGGGCCAAACCTACACCTACCACTTACGATGATTCGGTCAGGGTAATTGTGCATACCCGTTCCGGAGTTTCCATAAAAAATATTTTTCCAATAATACCTTGCCAAAGTCCCAGATAACATTGGGCAGCATAATGGCAATACTACGTGGCTTAAACAAATGATTTGAGAGAATAATGACTTCTTTTTTACCTGCATCCATGATACACACACCGGGAATCTCGCCCCAGGTTTTTTCTTTCAGTTGGGTTTCGCCTTTGATCGTGCGTACAATATTTTCTGCTACTATTTTACCGGTTTCATCGCTCGGATACCCGGTTTTAGGTACGGCAAATGGAACGGTACCTTTCTCGAATGGTGTTGTTACCTGCACGGCCAATCCGGCCACCCATACATTGGGATATTTGCGGTGGCGATAGCTCGGTAACACATCCACAAAGCCATTGGGCATGGCTTCCAGTTTAGGAGAGTTGGTGATAAAATCCACCCCGCGGAAGGGTGGCATCAGCATCTTGAATTTACTTTCAATGAATTCGCCGGTAGAAAGCATCACCCCTTCTTTGGTCACTTCCCGGATGCCCACATTGGTACGGTAATGAATATGGAACATTTTCATAAAACCCTTCAGCATAGACTCGCCCAAAGGCATGCCATCTATTCCAAAATGGCCCAGGTAGGTTTCGGGCGTAACCCAGTACAGGTCAACTTTTTTACGGATATTCTGCTCGCGCAGCCATTTCTCCATGTTAAACAGGAATTCATAAGCGGCGCCCATACAACCTGCATCCTGGGTAGCACCTATCACGATGGCGCCTGGGTCTTTTTTAAATTCTTCCAGTTTGGCGCGCGCATCCATGGCGCCGGCCGGGGTGCCTATATAAGTGGCAAATTCACGGATGCCAGGGGCTACATCAAAATTCACTTTAGGTCCGGTAGCAATCACCAGCTCATCATAAGGCATTTCGCCTTTTTCTGTATATACGATCTTTTCGTCAGGATCAACCCGCAGGGCTACCGTCTGGATAAATTGCACCCCTTTTTTCTCCAATACACTTCTTCTATCTACACTGATCTCGCTCACTTCCCTTCTTTTAAAAGGCACCCAGATCAGAGAAGGAATAAACAGGAATTTTTCGTTCCTGTCAACCAGGGTTACTTCTGCTTTGTCTTTGAGTTTATTTTTGAGGAGGACGGCTGCGGTAAAGCCGGCAAAATTACCTCCGATAACGAGGATTTTCATGTTGGTAGGTTTGTTACGTAAAGTTCCTACCCAATAGTGAGAGATAGTGTAACATATGTTACTTATCCCATCAATATTTCACCAAAAATGGTTTTACCCGTTTGTACCAGATGCGGTACCCTTCCGGCAACATGTGCAGCATATCCTGGCGAAAAAGTTCACGGCGGAACTGTCCTTGTTTATCCAGCATCAGCGGATAAATATCGATAAAACCGGCGCGGGGCTGTTCAGACAGGAACGCTTTAATGAGTTGATTGGCACGGATGGCAATGGGAAGAAACTGCTCTCTCGAAGGACTGGGTTTGATAGAGATATAGGCCAGCGGCAGTTCCGGTAATACGGAACGGATATGCAGAAAGAGTTTCCGGAAAGCAGTGAACACAGAATCACCATTGGGTGCCGAAATAATATCGTTCTCGCCAATGTATAATATAACCTGTTTGGGTTTATAAGGAAGGATCAGGTCTTCTACATACCTGTCGATATCAGCTATTACTGCGCCGCCAATACCCCGGTTCAGTACCGTGTACCCACGGAACTGTTCGGACAGGTTATTCCACAAACGGATGGACGAACTGCCGGTAAAGAGGATCGGACTGGCGGGCGGGGCATAGATCTTATCATATCGCCTGATAGCCTGCACATCATCCCAATACGGCGGATGGGTTTGTGCGCTAAGCGTATAGAAGGAACAAAGCAGGACAAAGAAACAGATCAGTTTCATAAGAGATGATTTAAAAACCGGAAATTACAGGAAATCAGGCAGAGTGTCCGTGATGAACACCGGATGAATTCATAGAAATTTAACATAAGACCGGTCTGTGATTAAGTAGCTTTAAAGAGCAGACAAAACCCTTTCTATGGAACAGAATCAAATACTGGTGATTTCGCTTACCGCGATAGTGGTATTGGCATTGATCATCTTCCTGATCCGGCAGAACAGAAAAGATAAAGAAAATATCCACCCGGGAGAATCCGATTCGGTTACAGAAACACATACGGAACAGGATAGAAAAAGAGATAAGATCTGAGCAGCAGGTTTTGTACTCCCTCCTTACCGTTCCTTTGCGCCTTAGTGTGAGATTATTTCATACCCAGTCACAAAAGCTCGGCAGATACCCAACAGTATACTATTTTCAGTAACTTGTTGCACACAAGTGATTGCCCATTGCCCGTTACTGCTGTTGCCATATTAGAGAACCCCTTCGCCGGTAATGGCGCGCCGGCCAAACTGGCCAGTTGGTTATTGAAGGAACTGGCGCAAAGAAATATCCCATCTACGCATTTCAAAGAAAACTGGCCCGCTCATTTTGATGGCTTCTCCGATATATGGCTGATTGGCGGCGATGGCACTATTCACTATTTTATCAACCGCTATCCGGATTGTACACTGCCCCTCTCTCTATTCAAAGGCGGAACCGGTAATGACTTTGCCTGGAAATTATATGGCGATCTGTCGGCCTCCGAACAACTGGAAAAGGTGTTACACGCAGAACCCCGCTACATAGACGCCGGTAAATTCAACCAAACGCTTTTCATCAACTGCCTGGGAGTGGGTTTTGATGGAGAGATCATCCGTTCGATGCGGGCCATCAGGCTACTGGGTGGACATATCGGTTATCTGCTGGCAGTGATCGGAAAAATATTCACTTTCCGCGAGCAAAGGTTCCGGATCAGTAATGGTACCGAAATCTGGGATGATCGTTTTTTGCTCGTAATGGCCGTCAATTCCTCCCGTGCCGGCGGCGGTTTTTTTATCGCGCCAACTGCCTCCATCACTGATGGTAAACTGGATCTGGTATTATGTACCCAACAACCGCTGCTGCAACGACTGCGTTATCTGCCCATCATCAAAAAAGGAAAACACCTGCACCTGCCTTTTGTTGTACACCGGCAGGGAGAAAAGTTCACTATCCAATGCGAAAAAGTTATGGATATCCAGGCAGACGGTGATCTGTACACGGCACAGGAACTACATATAGAGGTCCTTCCCGCTAAATTCTGCTTCCGGTATTAATTCAATGATGGCTGTTTATTGTATTTGTTGCGGTATTCAATGGGCGTTAATCCGGTTATTTTTTTAAAGACGGTTCTGAAGGCCTTGGTATCCGTGTAACCTACATCGTACATCACTTCATTGATATTCTTCCGGCTGCTTTCAAAACTCCGTTTGGCCGCTTCAATCTTGATCCGCTGCATATATTCCACCACCGTATTATTCGTAGCTTTTTTAAACCGGCGTTCAAAACTACGCCTGCCCATGGTGTAACGGTTCGCCAGTTCATCCACTGAAATTTTTTCCTGAAAATTGTCTTCAATAAAAAGCTGTGCCTGCAGTATATCTGTATCGGCATGATCTTTCTGCCCGCGGAACATCATAAATGCCGACTGGCTTTCGCGGTCAATATCCACCGCAAAAAATTTGGAAGCAAGAATGGCCGTATCGCGGTCAGTATATTTTTCTACCAGGTACAATAACAAACGCCAATAAGAATTGGCTCCCCCGCTGGAATAAATGCCCTGTTCTTCGGTAATAATACTTCCATCCACCAATTCTACCAATGGAAACATATTGCGGAATTCGTTTGCCGCGTTCCAGTGTGTAGAACATTTTTTTCCATCCAGTAAACCGGTAGCGGCCAGCAGAAAGGCACCGATGCATAAAGAAGCTAATTCGGCCCCCGCCCTGTGCTGCGCCACCAGCCAGGGAATCATTTCTTTGTTGAGATCAATGGCCGTAGATATATCGCCACTGATGGCAGGAATAAAGATCAGATCAGTCTGATCCACTTCACCAATCAATTTATCCGTATGTACAGAAAACAGACTGTTATCCAGTTTTACTTCGCGGGACAAGCCCACCAGCTCCACTCGAAACAATGGTTCTTTACCGGATGCCTGTAAAAACTGGTTCACTGCTTTGAACATATAACAGGGATCGGCCACTGCTTCAATGATCGCCGTTTCGGGTACCAGGATGGACACTTTTTTCATGGGATAAATGTAGCCAAAAGCCCTGTCGTAATCAACCCTTCTAATTGTCTGTTTTGCACCTTGCCAAAACGGGAAACTAGTAACAGCTTTGCAACAGGCCTTCTGCCAGAAAGATGAGGGTCGACTAAAGCACCATGACAGAAATACGTTCCTACCTCAGCTTTAATGGTAACTGCCTGGAAGCCATGCGTTTTTATCAGCAGGCACTGGGCGGCGAACTGGCTTTGCAGACCGTTGGCGAGAGTCCGCTGTCGGAGAAAATGCCGGCTAAAATGAAAGCCTGCATCCTGCACGCATCGCTGGTAAAAGATGGCTGGGTTTTAATGGGTTCCGACATGGTAAGCGAGCAGGGACTGATCCGGGGCAATGCTGTTTCGCTCTGCCTGAACTGCAGCAGCGAAGCCGAGATCCGTAACAGTTATGAACGCCTGGCATTGGGAGGAAAAGCTACGCACCCGATAGAAAATACTTTCTGGGGTGCCTTATTTGGCGGATTAACCGATAAATTCGGGAATCATTGGTTATTACATTTCCATCAAACACAAGATCAATCTACTGACAAATGCGAAAACTGAAATTACAGATGCAGGTAAGCATCGACGGATATGTAGCGGGTCTACAAAGCGAAATGGACTGGATGCAATGGAATTGGGACGACGGCCTCAAAGATTTTGTACAGCAGCTTACGGAGCCCGTAGATACGATTGTGATGGGTAAAAACCTGGCCATGGGTTTTATTCCGCACTGGACAGCTGCCTTGGAAAAACCTGAAACCAATGATATTTTTGCCCGGAAGATGGTAGATACACCCAAAGTAGTATTTACCAAAACGATCGAAAATAATCCATGGAACAATACACAACTGGCCAAAGGAGCATTAAAAGAAGAGATCAGTAAATTGAAAAATCTCGAAGGCAAAAAAGATATCATCACCTATGGTGGTGCTTCGCTGGCCGGGGCATTGATAGCAGAACAGCTGATCGATGACCTCTATCTGTTTGTGAACCCTACTGCCATCGGTAACGGCATGCGGATCTTTACCGGGCAAACCAATTTGGTATTACAGGAAACATTCCCCTTTGCCTGTGGTATTGTGGTACTCCATTACTCACCTAAACCTTAACCCTACCATGAAATCAACCAATCTTGCTTACTGGATCAGCACTATTCTGATCTTTTTGTTTGAGGGCCTGATGCCGGCGCTTACCTCACATACACAAATGGCGATTGACGGAATCCGGCACCTGGGTTATCCGGATTATTTCCGGGTGATGCTGACCGTATATAAAGTGTCTGGTACATTGGTGCTGCTACTGCCGTTTTTTACGCCACGATTAAAAGAGTGGGCCTATGCCGGATTAAGTTTCACTTTTATCTCAGCCTTTGTTTCGCATTGGGCCACCGATGGTTTTAGCGGACTCACTTTATTTCCCATAGGGGTACTGGCTGTTTTAGGGGTATCGTATGTCACTTATCACAAGCGGCTTGCTGCTACAGTAAAAGCGTAAGGTTACATACCCAGTTGTTCCAGGGCATCGGCAGTGATATCGTAGAGGTGTTTATTGTCGGCCTGTATTTTCAGCCTGCCTTCGGGTCCGGCGGGGCCGTGTACAAAATATTTTTTGATGGCCACTACCCTGCCAGAATACATGCTGGTACCTTCCAGTGTTTCATAACTGCGCAACAGAATGGGCAGGAAACTGGGATTCTGGATTTCGCGGAACAGATGCAGTGAGCGTTGTTTACCATTGGGTAACTGAATCACTTCGTGATAATAGTGAGCACATTCTACCTCCTGGTATAAACGTTTATTCAATTTTTCTATGTAGACCGATCCCGAGTCTACTACCACGATCTTGATTTCACTCATCGTTACTGAATTTCTGTTGCAATAATAGCCAATGCGGGGGAATGGACAAACTAAGAATTCCGCTATGTTATTTTACAATAATTGGGTAGCTTCAGGGGATCAACTCCTGAAAACATCACTACATGAGAAAATATTTCCCCACAGGTCTGCTCTTGCTGGTCGTTTTTTCCTGCGCAGAACTCCGCGAATCCAGGGGCCAGCAATGGTATTCTTTGTTCGATGGTAAATCGCTCGCCAACTGGCGGGTGGGTAATAATGCGGCCAGTTTTTCGGTAGACAGCGGCATGATCATCGTACACGGTAAAACGGCCCACTTGTTTTATGATGGCGATATACTGAACCATGATTTCACCAATTTTGAATTCAAGGTAGAAGTGATGACATATCCCGGTGCCAATTCCGGTATTTATTTTCATACCGCTTTCCAGGAAAGGGGCTGGCCCGATAAAGGTTATGAAGTGCAGGTAAACAACTCGCATACCGACTGGCGGCGTACCGGTAGTCTCTACGGTATCAACGATGTAAAAGAAGTGTATGTGAAGGATTATGAATGGTACACGGAATATATCCGGGTGGAAGGAAAAAAAATTACGATCCGCATCAATGATAAAACGGTGGTGGAGTATACGGAGCCTGATGATGTGAAACGTCCTCTCAGACGTTTGTCCAGTGGTACGTTTGCATTACAGGGACATGATCCGGGAAGCATTGTACATTACCGGAATATACAGGTAAGACCGTTGTAATACCTCTTCAAAAAATATACATTTCAGGAAAGGCCAGTCAATAACTATCAAAAAAATCAGATAGTTACCATGGCTTTGATCACCTGGTTTGCCGGAAGCAGCCAACCCGGGAATGCCTCCTGCACTTCCTCAAACAAAACGCGGTGTGTGATATAGGTAAGCGGCAGCACCTGCCCATTCAGTAAAGCGTCTATCACCCTATCAAAATCTTCGCGGGTAGCATTACGGCTGCTCATCAAAGTAGCTTCGCGTTGATGAAACCCGGGGTGAGAAAAGCGTATCTCACCTTTCTGCAATCCCACCAATACATACCTGCCCCCATGCGCCAGATACCGGAACGACTCATTGATGGCCGACAGGTTACCCGTAGCATCTATCACCACTGTTGGCATATCGCCGTTGGTGAGCTGCGCCAGTTGCGCGGATACATTTTCTTTCGCCGCATTTATCGTAAACGGAATCTGTAATCGCTCTTTACAAAACTGTAGCCGGTTCTCCTGTACATCTACCGCTATTACGTTGGCGCCGTTTATGCGGGCAAACTCCATCACTCCCAAACCAATAGGACCAGCCCCTATTACCGCTACCCACTCTCCGGGTATTACCTGTGCTCTGCGTATGCCGTGTGCACCAATGGCCAACGGTTCTACCAGGGCCAGCTCATCCAAACCCAAACCCCGGCTTTTCACGAGCGAATAAGAAGGTACCAGCAGGTATTCCCGCATGCCGCCATCTACATGCACGCCGCAAACCTTAAGTTGTGTGCAGCAATTGGTTTTACCCGTCCGGCAAGCCACACAGTTACCGCAGTGAAAATAGGGAATGATAGTTACAGATTCCCCTGCCGTAAAACCGGGTTCATCTGTTGCTACAATTTCTGCCGCCAGCTCATGCCCAAGGATACGGGGATACTGAAAAAAAGGCTGTGTGCCTTCATACGCATGCAGGTCTGTACCACAAATACCCACCCGGCGGATGCGGAGCAAAGTCTCTCCCTGTTTTCTTTCCGGCACAGGTGTATCCGCGTAAGTAAATTGTCCGGGTGTGGTGCAGATGAGTGTTTTCATGTCATAGAATTTCCAGACTCACATTATTGTTTTTTTAACACAGAGAAACAGAGATCCGGAATTACACAGAGGCGATTACGCGTTGGCTAATGCCCTGTCGAGATGCACATAACCACCATCTACATGAATCAGTTGGCCGGTGGTATGACTGGAACAGGGTGATAATAAAAATGCCACCATGTTCGCGATCTCTTCGGCGGTGGTCATGCGGTTTCCAAGCGGGATCTTTGTATTGATCTCTGCTAATTTTTCTTCCGGTGCTTCCAGTGTTTTGATCCAGGTTTCATAAGCAGGTGTCCAGCATTCGGCCACTACCACTGCATTTACACGGATGCCATATTTGAGCAGCTCCACGGCCCACTCGCGGGTAAGGGCATTTCTTCCGCCATTAGCTGCGGCATATGCCGAAGTGTTACCCTGCCCTGTTTCGGCTGTTTTGGAAGTGATATTAACAATAGCCCCTTTGGTTTTGATCAGTTCCGGTAAAGCCGTGTGCGCTATAAGGTAATAGTGCACTACATTTTTATGAAGGCTTTCCATAAAACGCTCGTAATTGCCATGTTCCAGTCCTACCCCATCATTTACACCCGCATTGTTCACCAGTCCATCAATGCGGCCAAACTGCAGTATGGCGGCACGCACCGCATTTTCTGCCGCTGCCGGATCGGCCAATTCTGCTACGATCTGAGCCGCCTGTTCACCGGCTGCTAATATTTCATTGACCAGTTGCTGATTATCTTTTTCATTTCTTCCGATGATCACGGGTATGGCTCCTTCTTTGGCCAATACGCGTACAATGCCTTCGCCAATACCACGGGCACCACCGGTTACCAGGATCACTTTGTTCTGTAATTGCAGGTTCATCTGTTCAGATTAAACATGATAAAATACCGCCGCATTCTGCCCAAATAGCGCAGCCTGTTCGGTAGCAGAAAAGTTACTATAATATTCTTTTACCGGTGCCATCATTCTTTCGTAGGAAGCCGCTACGAGACATACCGGCCAGTCTGATCCGTATAATAATCGATTCATCCCAAAAGCATTCGTTACGATATCAAGATAAGGAAAGAGATCTGAAGGCTGCCACTGATACCAGTCGGCTTCGGTTACCATTCCACTCACTTTGCAATATACATTCGGATAAAGAGCCAGTAATTCAATTCCCTTTTTCCATTCAGCCAGCTCTCTGTTTTTAATATCCGGTTTGGCGAGATGATCGATCACAAATGCCTGCTCCGGAAATTGTTTCACCAACTCTAAAGCGGCAGAAAAATGCCTGGGATAGATAAGCACATCATAGGTAAATCCAAATTCCTGCAAAGCTTTGATGCCCCGCAGAAACTCAGGCTGCAGCATAAAAGCCGGCTCTTCGCCCTGCAGAATATGGCGAAACCCTTTCACAATGGGAAACTGCCGATAATGCGCTAATCGTTCGCGAATATCAGCTGAACGAAGATCAACCCAACCCACTACCCCTTTGATAAAAGCAGCGTTCACTGCCAATGAGATCAACCAATCCGTTTCAGCTTCTGTCTGGTCTGCCTGTACGGCAATACAACCGTCTATCTGCTGTTGTTGTAAAACAGGCTGCAGATCGGCCGGGCAAAAATCTCTTCTGATAGCAGCCATGTCTTCATTGATCCAGCTATGTTTTTCCGGATGATATAACCAGAAATGCTGGTGTGCATCAATGACGGGCATAGGCAATTACTTTTTGGCGGGAAGTACCCAATCCATCAATACCGAGTTCCATCACATCGCCGGGTTTGAGGTATACAGGTGGATTAAAACCGAGCCCTACACCTGCTGGTGTTCCGGTGGAAATAATATCGCCGGGTAATAAGGTCATGAACTGACTAAGATAAGAAACCAATTGCGGGATGTTAAAGATCAGGTCATCTGTATTGCCATCCTGCATCAGTTGATCGTTCACTTTCAGCCATAAACGCAGCGCATGCGGATCGGCAATTTCATCTTTGGTTACCAGCCATGGACCCAGGGGAGCAAAGGTATCACAACCCTTTCCTTTGTCCCAGGTACCACCGCGTTCCAGTTGAAATTCCCTTTCACTCACATCATTATGCAAACAGTAACCGGCTACATAGTCCATCGCTTCCGACTCTTCTACATAACTCGCTTTTTTGCCGATCACAAAAGCGAGTTCCACTTCCCAGTCCGTTTTCACGGAATTTTTCGGGATCATTACCGGATCATAAGGTCCGGTAATGGCTGTGGTAGATTTCATAAACAGGATCGGCTCTTTCGGGATGGGCGCATTGGTTTCCTTTGCGTGTTTGGCATAATTCAATCCGATACAGACAATTTTGGAAGGATGGGCCACCGGACAACCGATGCGGGCTCCGGCAGGTATTTGGGGCAGCATGGTCTGGTGTTGGGACAACATCCAGCCCAGGTGCAGTACACCGCCATGAGCGAAAAAGAATTCGTCATAGTCTTTGATAAAACCAGACACATCGTAATTCTTTCCGGCAATATGCACACCGGGTTTCTCTTTACCGGCCTCACCAAATCGGATCAGTTTCATGTAAGCTATTGTTGTAAGGTTAATGCGAGAATCGTATCAATGCTGTCGAACTTAACGCCGGTCAGGTACACAAATACTCCTTCTGCCTGCTGAATAAATTTCAATCCGGTATTGTTGCTAAAAGTAGCTGCTGCGCTGATCTTATTTTTCACACCGGGTAAAAACACATACTCACCCAGTTTAGCAGGATGCAGGATATGCACATATAGTTTGTTACCCTTCATCGTAACCGTTCCCCAATCCTGCTCAGAAATCACACTACCGCGCGAGCCGTAAATGGTACTGCCATACTGCTGCATCCATCTGCCCATCATGGCAAGGGTATCTGCAAACTCAGACTGGATCTGCCCGTTGGGTTTGGGGCCAACATTCAGGAGAAAGTTAGCATTCTGTCCTGCCGCATTCACCATATAGCGGATCAATGCGGGTACGGATTTAAACTTCCGGTCTGTCATATTATACCCCCAGGAATCATTCATGGTTTCGCAGGTCTCTAATGGTAAGGCAGAAATACCGGCTCCACCAAAACCAGTGGTATTTTTTCCGGGCAGGTCTTTTTCAAATGCCTGGAAATCTTCTCCGGGTATCGGCGCCAGGTGGTGGTTATTACTGATCAGGCATTGCGGCTGCAGTTGGTGAATCAGCGAATAAATTTCATCATAGTGCCAGTTTACTTTTGACTGCAGTGATTTATCATGATCATTATCCAATTGGTCCCAATGTCCGTCAAACCAGATCCCGGCTATTTCTCCATACTGGGTAAGTAATTCGGTCAGCTGTCCTTTCATAAAACTGATGTACGAAGCCCAGTTACTCTTTTGGGTTCTGCCCGTACCCTTTCCTGTTTTGCCTGTTTCGTATTGATAATCGTCGCGGTACCAGTCTAACAGCGAGTAATACAGAAATAGTTTGATCCCCTGCTTATGGCATTCTTCTGCCAGTTGTTTCAGCGCGTCTTTACCGTAAGGGGTATTCGTGATTTTCCAGGGCGAGAGTCTGGTATCCCAGTTACTGAACCCATCATGGTGGCGCGTGATAAACGTGATATACTGCATGCCCGCATTTTTGGCGGTAGCCACCCAGGCTTTGGCATCAAAATCGATGGGATTAAACACACGCTGCAGTGTATTGTATTCATTTACGCGTATATTCCGGTTATTCATCACCCACTCTCCACTGCCCAGTACACTGGAAGCGCCCCAATGGATGAACATTCCGAATTTCATGTCCTGGAAATTTTTTCTGGCAGCAAGATTGGCTGCGGTGGGCGTATACGGTTGCGCAAACAAGCCGGATACAAACAGAAGCATTAGCGTAAAAGAAATTAGTTTTTTCATGTGCTGGCAAATAAACAATGAAACAATCAGCTAGTTGCTTACAATGATAAAACTAAAATGCTTTAGCCGGAAGGCAATCCGGCATTTAATTTCCACAAATAGTCATTTCCGGAATATGGGCTCCGGAAATTCAACATCATGGAATCAGATTCAACTATTCCACCAATACGGTCTTATACTTCGATGGTACCGCCGGGTTGTTTGTCATCTCTTTTGGTACCGGCATACAATTCATATTCGAGCAAACGGCAATCGATGGTAGCATTAAAAAACTCGATCCTGCGCGATGGTTTGAGGCGGATCTTCTTGGCCAGATCCAGGTTGCCGGTAAATACATAACCCGTATAGCCTTTACAGGTATTCTTCAGAAAATCGCCCATTCTTGCGTAAGTGGCATTCAGTTCTATCTCATCTCCCAAACGTTCCCCATATTCGGGGTTGAACATAATCACACCACCCGCAGCGGGAGGAACGGTTGTTTTTTCAAAATCGCACACTTCAAAGTTGATCAGCTTCTCTACGCCTGCCGCAGCAGCATTGGTTCTGGCAACAGATACGGCCAGCTCACTCCGGTCTGAAGCAATCACAACCAAACCCGGCATCTCTGTTACCTGTTGTTTCAGCTCTTCCATTGCTTTCTCATATACAGTGGCATCATAACCGGTAATATGCATAAACGCATAATTCTTACGCAACAGGCCCGGCCTGCGGTTAGTGGCTATCAGTGCCGCTTCAATGGCAAGGGTGCCTGAACCACACATGGGGTTGATAAAAGGCGTTTTCCTGTCCCATTTGGTGGATAAAATGGTAGCCGCTGCCAATGCTTCGAGCATCGGTGCTTTGCCCGGCAGTTTGCGGTAGCCATGTTTGGCCAGGGTTTCGCCGGAAGTATCGAGGAAAATCTCGGCTTCTTCGTGTTTCCAGAAAAGATACACAACGGCTCCCGACAGTTCTGAACCCGTAGAAGGGCGTTTGCCGGTTTTGTTCCGCATCCTGTCTACCACGGCATCTTTTACCCGCAAGTTGGCAAATAAATTGGTTTGTATGGTGGGATGAAACACATTACTGGTAACGGAGAAATATCCATCGGGCCTGATCAGCTCTTCCCAGGCAAGATCCTGCAGGTTTTGGTACAAGGTATCCGGATGGTCGCAGTTAAAGGCTTTGAGTGAGTACATCACCTGGCTTGCACAACGCAGCTGCAGGTTCAGACGGATGCAATCATTCACAGTTCCTTTGAGCTCCACCCCTGTCTGGAAGGCACGTTCAATGGTATATCCAAGGGCAATTACTTCCTGCTGTAAGGCGGGCGATAACCATTTGTGGCAGGTAATAATGATGCGGCTGGGCGTGGTAAAAACTTGCATAACTGCAAACTTAGCCAATATTTCTGCTGTACGGAAGTACCGGCTCTTCTCCCACACAAAACACCCCCTGTAAAAACAGGGGGTGTCCAAAACTAACTGCTGTATGAAAAAACTCCCAAAACGACTCTGACAGAGAAAAACGTTTATCTGTTTAGTAAGGCTTTCCCCTGTCAGTAATGAAAGCATAAAGTTGTATTTTTTTGCCCGGGGATGCATTACACCATCTGCCTAAAGAATTGCATAAATCAAGGTGCTTTGCTGTTTATCAATTTTCCGGCGAGGGAACCTCCCTTTTCTTTATTTTTATTCCTCATTCAGATTCATGCCGAAAAACCAGCTCAACCCGGATCAATGGGTACAACTATATGCCGATGCCTTGTATAACTATACATTGCCACGTGTAAACGATGCTGCGGTAGCGGAGGATCTTGTGCAGGAAACCTTTATCAGTGCCTGGAAAGCGCGCGACAGCTTTAAAGGAGAAGCCGCTGAAAAAAGCTGGCTTTTCTCGATCTGTAAGAACAAAATCATCGATCATTACCGGAAAAAAGCAAGAGATATCATGCAGCCCATGTCTGCCACAGGTATTACGGACAGCTTTTTTGATGATGCTGAACACTGGACAAAACAGGACCAACCCGGCGAATGGGGCATTGACCTTTCCAATACGATGGAGAATAAGGAGTTTTATTCCGTGCTCACGATGTGCCGGAAAAAACTACAGGAAATGCAGGAAGCTGCGTTTTCGATGAAATACCTGGAAGACATGGATGCGGCAGAGATCTGTAAGGTATTGGGTATCACTTCGTCTAATTACTGGGTGTTGATTCACCGGGCCAAATTGCAGTTGCGTACCTGTTTGGAAAAAAACTGGTTACATATAAAATAATGAGATGCGATTTTTCATGATCAGTTGTAAAAAAGCCACTTACCTGGTCTCCAAAAAAGAGGAGAACCGTCTTTCCTGGTGGGAAAGCTGGCAACTGCGTGCCCATCTCGGGATCTGCAGTTTGTGCCGGAAATTTGAGCAACAGAGCGGGTTTATCGGCCGCATGGCCAAACAGGTTACGATGCATGAAACACTCTCTCCCGAAACAAAGGAAAAGATACAGGCTGCCCTTACCCATGAACATTGATGCCCTAAAATAAAGAACCGCCATTGAAGTAACCGATAGGCAGTTCAACAGCGGGTTCAGTAACAACCGGGGGCGGTAATGCGTTTATTTTTCCAGCAATCCGTCAGCCTTCCACTGCATGATCGACTGAATGGTACTGTCTGCTAATTTCGGTTTACGGTCGGGCATAAACCCTTTCTGACCCGGCGTGAGTTGTATGCGTCTGAGCACTTCCTCTATTTGCGAACTAACGGCTCCATAGGTATCGAGTGGTTTCTTTCTCCCTCCTTTTTCCGGAAAATGACAGGGTGTACAATTGGCCTGCACTATTGCCATGATATTTGCCTGGTAATTGATAACAGGTTTGGTTTTGGCTGAAGTACCGGCTTGTTTGGAAGAACCGCAATAGGTAAATACGGTTACCGATGCCAGTAACAGCAAACCAACAGAGAGTTTTTTCATAAGCAGTTTGTTGAAAGAAATGTTTAATAGGAATAAATATAGCTAAACAGCTTATGTACAATACTGCCTGTGATGAAAACAAGGCGAATGCAGTGAGTAAATCGGTAAACAGATTATAACAACCTTACAAACCTGTTATCAGAACTGCAAAGTGAAAACAGTTCCCTTGCCTTCTACAGACTGTACCTGGATATTTCCCTTGTGCAGCATCATGATCTGTTTACACAAACTCAGGCCAATACCACTGCCGTTCTTTTTGGTGCTGAAGAAGGGGATGAAAATATTGTTCATTACTTCTTCATTCATGCCGTATCCATTGTCGGCTACTTTCACGGCCAGTTTGTTATTGGAAGAAAGTACGGCCGATAAAATAATCCTGGGCTGTTCGCTTTCCTTTACCGCTTCAATGGCATTTACAATCAGGTTGATCAGCACCTGTTCAATCAGGTTCGCATCTACCTCCATCGTCAGTTCAGGATCTTTGAGAATGATCTCCATCTCAATTCCTTTCTGATTCAGTGTGGGCTGCATCAGGTTATGCATATTCTCGAAGAGATCGCGTACAAATACTTTTTTGAGAGTGGGATTAGTGATCTTATTCAGGTTCCGGTACACTTCTGCAAATTTCAGCAAACCTTCGCTGCGGCGTTTAATGGTGTTGATGCCCACTTCCAGGTCTTCCACTACCCCATTGCTGTTATCGAGGAACTGGACGGATTCCTGCAAACGGTTCTTCAGGGTATCCGCCAGTGAAGAAATGGGTGCCACCGAATTCATGATCTCATGCGTCATCACACTCAACAGCTTTTTCCATGCCTGCGATTCGGTTTCATCCAGCGCTTCATTGATATTCTGGAAAGCCACCAGGTGAAATTTTTTACCCTCGGTCTGGAAAGCCGTTGCCGATAACAGTATCTTAAACGTATTTTTTTCCTGGTGAACCGTGGCCACATGACTATTACCGGGTTTCAGGGTTATTACCTGCTGGTAAAGAGCTTCATCTCTTCTTTGCAGCGAATGAATGGTTTTCAGATAAGGCAGCAGCAACATCCGCTTCAGCGATTCATTCATCCATACTACTTCGCCGGTTTCGGGTTCGTAGGATATGATGCCAGTATCCACCAGTTCCAGAATTTTCTGCAGGTATTGGTATTGGGTCTCTTTTTCTTTGGAGATCACTTTAAACGCCGTGTTGATCTCATTAAATCCCTTACGCAGTTGCTTCAGGTCTTCCGGCGCCTGCGATACATTGAAATTCCGGGAGAAATCCCTGTATTGAATAGATTCTACAAACTGCTCCACTTCGTAAGCGGCCTGTTTATGGTAGCGGTAAAAATCGAGCACCTGGTAAACGATCACCGGCAATACCAGTAATTCATACACATACCAGCCCTTTACCAGCAGCAAAGCGGCGGCGGTAATGGTTACCAACAGTAACAATACACGGGTGAGGATATCCCATTGGATCTTTTTATATGTCATACTTGCTCAATCTTCTGTATAAAGCGGTTCTGGTTAATCCGAGTTCTTTGGCTGCTTTACTGATATTGCCATTGTGTTTATCGATCACTTTCATGATCGTATTTTTTTCCATGGTGCTCAGCTTCGTTACTTCATCTTCCTGTGTTTCTGTTACAGAAGATTCTATCGGCGAAAACAGCAGGTCAGGCGCTTCAATAGTAGCACTATCGGCCATGATTATGGCCCGCTCAATGGTGTATTGCAGCTCGCGCACATTTCCGGGAAAAGGATACTGCTGCAGTTTTTCCAGGGCCGACGCATGAAACTGGATATTTGGCTTCAGGTATTTATTGGCATAAATACGGGCAAAATGTTTGGCCAGCAACAGAATATCTTCCTTCCTTTTCCTGAGTGGCGGCACGGTGATCTCAACCGTATTGATGCGGTAGATCAGGTCTTTCCTGAAACGGTTCTCATTGGCCAGTTCACTCAAAGGGATATTGGTGGCGCAGATCAGGCGGATATCAATGGGCACTGCCTGGTTGGCTCCCAAACGGGTAACCTGCCGGTTCTGTAAAACCGTTAGCAGTTTAGCCTGCTGCTGCAGGGAAATATTACCGATCTCATCCAGAAACAGTGTGCCACCGTTGGCTGATTCAAAACGCCCTACCCTGTCTTCGCGCGCATCGGTAAAGGCACCTTTTTTATGACCAAATAATTCACTTTCAAACAGACTTTCCGTAAGCGCACCCACATCCACTTTTACAAAAGGTTTATCGGCCCGTAAAGATTGCTCGTGAATAGCGGTGGCGATGAGATCCTTGCCCGTACCATTTTCGCCCAATATCAAAATATTGGCATCTGTTGGCGCAATCTTATCGATCTTATGAAAAATATCCTGCATTACTTCACTCTCACCAATCATAGCATTATTGCCCTTACCGGCCACCATTTTCGGAGAACCGGTATGGTTTTTGGGCTGCTCCCGGTTCTTCAGCACATTGGATAAAGTGGATAATAATTTCTCATTATGCCAGGGTTTTACTACAAAATCGGCGGCCCCCTCTTTCAGGGAACGTACGGCCAGATCAATATCGCCATAAGCAGTGATCATGATCACAGACACTTCCGGTTTGATCTGTTTGATCCTTTGCAACCAGTAAATTCCCTCATTACCCGTATTGATCGAGGCATTAAAATTCATATCCAGCAAAACCAGGTCAAAACTGTCTTTACCCAGCAAAAAAGGGAGCTGTTCCGGATTTTTTTCGGTTACCACTTCCTTCACTTCTGTACGCAGCAGCAACCGAACGGCGGTTAATACGTCTGTATCATCATCTATTACCAGGATACTGGCTTTCTTCAAACTCATGCGGGTTGGTTTATTCGTTTATTGGTTTATTGGTTTACCGGTTTATTGGTAATGATATGTGCTAAGGGATTGATATACAAAACAAATAAACCAATAAACCGGTAAACCAACTACTATAAATATACCAGTTAGCTAAGAATCTGAAAAAGAACCGGTTAGAAAATGGGGCTGTGGGGCACTGTATCAAAACCGGACAGTTTCTGTACCGTATGCGTACAGTTTAAGTAGCTGGCAAAAAGTAATTCATTGATTATCAATAGCATTATTCTTTGGCACAATCGTTTCTTATACTATTCCCAGAAATCAACCTTTATGAAACCGAATACCCAGCAACAGTCCAGATTCATCGCCCTCCTGCTAGTGGCAGGAACCATTGGCCTTGTATTACTGATGCACGTACATTCTACCCGCCAGGCATGTAGCGGCCGGGAATCATCAGAAATAGGCTTAATCAAACTCATATAAGTTTCAAACCAAAAACAACAGCTGTGGACAGAGTCATTCAAAAAAAGAAATGGAATACCAAAAAGATCCTCACCATTGCCATGGTGGTATTGATTGTTGGATTGATCGCAGGAAGTATTTATTTCACTTCCGGTAAATCCAAACTGAACGTAGATACAGAAAGGATTACCATCAGTGAAGTAACCAAAGGGCCCTATAAAGATGCCATTCCTGTAAACGGGATCGTATTACCCGTTACTTCAATTTACCTGGATGCCACCGAAGGGGGTCGTGTAGAAGAAAAATATGTGGAAGATGGTGCCATCATGAAAAAAGGACAGCCCATCCTCAAATTATCCAATACCAACCTGCAGCTGAGCCTGGTAAACCAGGAAACCTCTGTATATAACCTGCTTACCCAGATGCAGATCTCACGCAACGCAGCACAGCAGAATACGGTGAACAAACTGAACCAGATGACCGATGTAGAAAGTCAGTTAACAGAAGCAGAACGCCTCTATAAACTGAACAAAACCCTGTACGACCAGAAAGCCATTGGTTTACAGGAGTTCAAAACATCGGAAAATAACTATACCTACCTGCTACGCAAGAAAAAACTGACCAACCAGATCCTGCAGCAGGATTCTCTCTCCAATAAACAGCAACTGGAACAGGCCAAACAGTCTTATGAGGGTTCCCAGAACGCTTTGACTGTAATGCGCAAAAAAGTGGGCGACCTGATTGTACGTGCACCTATTGACGGGCAGTTAACTTCTCTTGATGCCGAGATCGGACAAAACAAAAGAGAAGGCGAACGCCTGGGGCAGATAGATGTGCTGAGTGGATTTAAAGTGCGTGTAGATGTGGATGAACATTATATCTCCCGCATTTTCATTGGTCTTACCGGCGATTTCACTTTTGCCAACAAAACCTATAAGCTGAAGATCACCAAAGTATTTACACAGGTAACCAACGGAAGGTTCCAGGTAGATATGCAGTTTGTGGGCGAAATACCACAGGGCATCCGCCGCGGACAAACCCTGCAGATTCTGCTGGCTTTGAGTGATGAAACCACGGCCATCCTGGTTCCCAAAGGCGGATTTTATCAGCAAACCGGTGGTAACTGGATCTTTAAGGTAAATGAGAACGGAACCATGGCCTATAAAGTAGACATCCAGCTCGGACGCCAGAATCCTGATTACTACGAAGTATTACAGGGACTGAAACCGGGTGATAAAGTAGTAACCTCCAGTTACGAGAACTATGGCAATATGCAGGAACTGGTGTTGAAGAAGCAGTAAGATTGGGTTTATTGGTTTACTGGTTTATTAGTTTATCGGTATGGTTAGTACAATCAGCCTAAAACCAACGGGACAAATAAACAAGTAAACTAATAAACCAGTAAACAAGTAACCCACACAGCGTTACAACTTTTGAGATAAAACAACTCTTATAATAACAAAAACAAAACCATGATAAAAATCACTGACCTCGAGAAGATCTACCGTACAGATGAGGTAGAAACCATTGCACTCAATAAGTTGTCGATGGAGATTAAACCAGGAGAATTTGTAGCTGTGATGGGGCCTTCCGGTTGCGGCAAGTCTACCCTGCTGAATATTCTGGGTTTACTGGATGACCCGGATAATGGCAGTTTTATTTTTAACGGAACTGAGATTGCCAGGTTCAACGAGCGCCAGCGCGCAGATCTGCGTAAACATAATATCGGTTTTGTATTCCAGAGTTTTAACCTGATTGATGAACTGACCGTTTTTGAAAATGTGGAATTACCGCTGATCTATACCGGTGTAAAAGCAGCCGATCGTAAAAAGAAAGTGGATGAAGTACTCGAGAAAGTACAGATCATGCATCGCCGGAACCATTACCCGCAACAGTTATCCGGAGGTCAGCAACAGCGTGTGGCCGTAGCCCGTGCCGTGGTAAACAATCCCAAACTGATACTGGCGGATGAGCCTACCGGTAACCTCGATTCCTCCAATGGTAATGAAGTGATGGAATTACTGACCAACCTGAATGAGCAGGGTACCACCATTATCATGGTAACACACTCTGAGCATGATGCAAGGTATAGTCACCGCATCATCCGCATGCTGGATGGACAAACTGTAACAGAGAATATACTGGTATAAGCAACCGGCTTATTTCCGAATATCCTACTACCCTAAACACCACCATTACCATGTTCAGCAATTACCTGAAAATAGCTGTGAGGAATCTTTTAAAGAATAAAGGGTTCTCTTTTATCAATATTCTGGGTCTTTCTGTAGGTATGGCCAGTGCCATATTGATCCTGCTGTGGATTAATCATGAAATGAGTTACGACCAGTTTCATGAAAAGAAAGACCGCATTTACGAAGCCTGGAACAAAGATACTTTCAGCGGTAAACTGCAGTGCTGGAATACCACGCCCAAAATTTTTGCCCGTACCGTGGAACGTGATTTTCCGGAAGTAGAAATGGCTACGCGTGTAAACTGGTCCAGTAATTTTCTTTTCACCATTGGTGAAAAGAAACTGACAGTGACTGGTAATATCGTGGACTCCAACTTCCTGAACGTGTTCAGTTTTCCACTGGTGAAAGGTGATCCGAATACTGTTTTAAAAGACATGTATTCGATTGTACTGACAGAGAAACTGGCCAAAAGCTTTTTCGGGGAGGAAGACCCCATGGGTAAAGTGGTGCGTATTGATAGTAAAGATAATTTTACGGTTACCGGTATTGTGAAAGACCTTCCCAACAATACCCGTTTCAAATTTGAATATCTCCTGCCCTGGGCCTATCTGCGCAAACTGGGCGAGGATGATGCCAACTGGGGCAATAACTCCACCCGCAACTATGTATTGCTGAAAAAGAATACCACGCTGGCATCTATTGCACCGAAACTGAAAAAGATCAAACGCAAGTACGACAATTCGGAGTTGACCAATGAAATGTTCCTCTACCCGATCAGTCGCTGGCGCTTGTACTCCAGTTTCACCAATGGTGTTGAAGATGGTGGCCTGATCGATTTTGTGAAAATGTTTGGTGTGATCGCGGCTTTTATCCTGCTGATTGCCTGTATCAATTTCATGAACCTGAGTACGGCCCGCAGCGAAAAAAGGGCCAAAGAAGTAGGGATCCGCAAAGTAGTGGGTGCCAATAAAGGATCACTGATCGGACAGTTCCTGGGTGAATCCATTCTCATTTCGCTGATCGCAGGCTTATTTGCCCTGCTGATTGTACAGATCAGCTTACCTGCTTTTGGTGTACTAACCGATAAAAAGCTGTCCATTGATTATGGAAATATCAATCTCTGGCTCATCTTTATCGGATTCGTCCTGTTTACAGGTGTATTGGCGGGCAGTTATCCGGCCTTCTATTTATCGGCCTTTAAACCCGTAAAAGTATTAAAGGGTACTTTCCTGAAATCAGACAAAGTGGTAACGCCCAGAAAAGTGCTGGTGGTATTACAGTTCACTTTCGCCATCATCCTCATTATCTGTACAGCCATTGTGAAAGAGCAGATCCAGCATGCCCGTAACAGGGATCTGGGATATGACAAGAAAAACCTCATTTTCCATTTCCTCACAGATGACCTCACCAAAAATTATCCCCTCGTAAAAAATGAACTGCTCAGTTCCGGCGCGGCTACTTCCGTATCCAGAACCAGTGCCCCTATTACACAGGGTTGGAGCGATACCTGGGGTATTGAATGGGTAGGAAAAGCCCCGGATGATAAAACTGATTTTGACCGCTTTGCCGCAGATGAAGACCTCGGCACAACCGTTGGATTGCAATTTGTGAAAGGTCGTGATTTTAACCTCAAACAATACCTGACCGATTCAACAGCCATGATACTGAACGAGTCTTCCGTGAAAGCCATGGGCTTCAAAGATCCTATCGGTCAGATCGTAAAAGACAATGGCCGCGACTGGCATGTAGTGGGTGTGGTTAAGGATTTTATCCTGCAATCGCCTTACCATCCTACCAAGCCCATGATCATTGAAGGGGCCAAGGGCTGGTTCAATGTGATCCATATTAAACTGAATAATAAAAATACTACCGCCGATAACCTGAAAAAAGCAGAGCTGATCTTTAAAAAATACAACCCGAATTATCCTTTCGAATACAAGTTTATTGATGATGACTACGCTGCCAAATTCAAATCCGAACAACGTACCGGTACCTTGGCAGGTTTATTTGCAGGTCTTACCATCTTTATTTCCTGTCTGGGCTTATTTGGTTTAGCCGCTTATATGGCCGAAAGCCGGATCAAAGAAATTGGGGTAAGAAAAGTATTGGGTGCATCTGTTACCGGTATTGCTGCGCTGTTATCGAAAGATTTTATCGGACTGGTAATCATCTCGTTTGTACTGGCATCACCGGTAGCCTGGTGGTTTATGCATAACTGGTTACAGAACTATCCATACCGGGTAAATATTGAGTGGTGGATCTTCGCTTTTGCGGCCATCCTCAGTATTCTGATCGCGATGATTACGGTAAGTTATCACGCCATCAAAGCTGCCAGCGCCAATCCTGTTAAAAGTTTGCGTACAGAATAAGAAACATTGATACAACGGATATACACATGAGAAATTGACTATCCATTCATCAATTAATTGAAACAAATGCTAAAGAACCATTTGATCGTCGCCTGGCGAAATCTTTTACGGAACAAATCATTCTCTGTTATTAACCTGGCAGGGCTTACCATTGGTATGGCCGCCACTATGCTGATTCTTTTGTGGGTGTATACAGAAAAGTCATGGGACAAACAGTATAAAAAATACCATTCTACCTACCATGTAATGTCGAACCGGAATTTCAACGGAGAGATCAATACAGGGCCGGATATGATGTTTCCGTTAGCCAGAACAGCCAAAGCCAGTTTACCGGAAGTAGAAAATGCAGCTGTAGTTTCTTTTCCCAACCGTATTATTTTTACTGTTGGCGATAAGATCTTAACCAAAAACACGCTCAATACCACTACCGACTTTTTCAACATTTTCAGTTTCGATTTTGTAGAAGGAGACGCTTCCGCCATCCAGGATCCCGATGCACTGGTTTTTACCGAAAGTACTGCCAAAGCATTTTTTGGTAACACATCGGCTGTTGGTAAAACGGTAAAAGTGAACAATGACAGAAATGCCATTGTAAAAGCAGTGGTGAAAGATATACCTGCGTCATCTACCATTCAGTTTGAAGCATTGATCCCCTTTAATCCCTCCTCAAAAAGCGTACAGGCAGCAGAACAGGAATGGGTAAACTGCGGCGACAGGGTTTTCATCACTACCCGTACGGGAACCAATATAGCCTCGCTTGAGCAGAAAATGCTGCAACTGATCAAGACCAATACCAAAGGCGAAAACCCAACCACTAAAGGTAGCCTGATCCTGCATCCCATGGAGAAATGGAGGTTGTACGAAGAATTCAAAGATGGCAAAAATACCGGTGGCCGTATCCAGTATGTATCCTTATTCATCTGGATCGCTTTGATCATCCTTGCGATTGCCTGTGTTAATTTCATGAATCTATCTACCGCCCGTTCTGAAAAAAGAGCCAAAGAAGTGGGTATACGCAAAACACTGGGGTCTGGAAGAGCTCAATTGCTGATACAATTCATAACAGAATCATTACTCTTATCTATTACAGCAGCCATACTGGCCATGGGGCTAGTATATGCGTTATTACCGCTATTCAGCCAATTGCTGAACCAACCCATCCGTATACCGTATCAGGAACCTGTTTTATGGTTGATACTCGCAGGCATAACGGTGATTACCGGTTTGCTGGCAGGAAGTTACCCCGCTTTTTATTTGTCGGGTTTCCAACCGGTGAAAGTATTGAAAGGAAGTTTTCTTCCCTCACGCGGGGTATTGTTACCGAGAAAAATTCTGGTTACGGCCCAGTTCATCGTATCCATCGTACTGGTATCTGCCACAATGATCATTTACCAGCAACTACAATATGTAAAAAAACGCGACCTGGGTTATTCGCCCAATAACCTCCTTACAATTAATGGTTCTCCAGCAACCGATAAAAGTTTTGAGGCGATAAGAAACGACCTTATGCAAACCGGCATGGTGGCAGCTGTAAACCGTACCTCTACCCCACCCACTGATATTTTCGGATTTACATCGGGCGTAAAAGCCGTGAATGCACCGGCCAGCAATAACCTGATCATTGGTTTCATGTTCACCGATGTGGATCTGACCAAAACACTGAATGCCCGAATCGTGGCAGGTCGTGATTTCAGACTGGGCGATAGCCTGGGTGTGATCTTTAATAAGGAAGCCATCAAACTGATGGGCCTGACCAATCCCATTGGTGCACCCGTAACCTGGGCCGGAAGAAATATGGAAATAGTAGGCGTAGTAGATAATATGGTGATGGGTTCTCCCTACGAATCAGCTGCCCCACTGATGTTTAAATATGAAAACAAGTGGTCGCGTTATCTCAATGTACGGTTAACAGAAAAAGCGGATCCCCGCAAAGCAGTGGCCAGCATAGAAACTATTTACAAAAAATACAGTCCTGCTTTTCCTTTCGAATTCCGTTTTGTGGATGATGCGTTTAACGAAAAATTCAATACAGAACAACTGATCAGCCGCCTGTCTGTGATTTTTGCAGGACTGGGGATTTTTATCTGCTGCCTCGGTTTATTCGGACTCGTGTCTTCTTCTATCGAAAGAAGAAAAAAAGAGATCGGCATCCGGAAAGTATTGGGCGCCAACCTGCAGCAGTTGTTACTACTGTTATCGAAAGAATTCCTGTATCTCGTAGCCATTGCCTTCCTGATTGCCATTCCTGTTGCGTGGTGGACGATGCACCGTTGGTTAGAAAATTTCAGTTACCGTACTTCTATTTCACTGCTGGTATTTATTCTGGTAGGAGTAGGTATGTTACTGATTGCGCTGGCAACGGTTAGTATGAATGCCACCAAAGCAGCACTCACCAATCCTGTAAAAACATTAAGAAGCGAATAACAAGAAAGAAAAACTATCTCCCATGATAAGAAACTACCTGAAGATCGGCTGGCGTAACCTGACCAAGAACAGATCCTATGCCTTTATCAATATTTTTGGTCTATCGCTCGGCATTGCCTGCAGTATTGTGATCTTCACCATTGTAAAGTATCACCTGGGATTTGATAATTTTCACGAGAACAAAGACCGCATTTACCGGATCGTAACCGAATGGCACGATGACGAACCCGGTACTTCTGAAGCAGTACCCAGTCCGGTAGGCCGCGCTTTCCGTTCTGAATTCACTTTTGCTGAGAAAACCGCCCGTGTGATTTCTTATAATGATGCACTGGTGGCCATGAATGCCGGCAATGACAGAAAAAAATTCAAAGAAGAATCCGGCATCGCCTATGCGGAGCCGGAATTCTTCGACATCATGCATTTTCCACTGTTGAAAGGTAACAAGCAGAATTTCCTCTCCACTCCCAATTCGGCTGCCATTACGGAGAAGCTGGCAAAAAAATATTTCGGTACGGAAGATCCCATGGGTAAAACGATCCGGATCAATAACAAAACTGATTTCATTGTAAAAGGAATTCTGAAAGATCTTCCTAATAATACCGATTTCAGGGAAGAGATCTATTTATCTTACCAGAACCTCATTGACCAAAGCAAATGGCTGGCGGCAGACAGTAACTGGGGCGGTGTGTACAGTGGCAGTCATTGTTTCATTCTGCTAAAACAAAATGCTACTCCTTCACAAGCCAACCAGGCATTGGCGCAGCTGGTAAAAAAGAATTATACGGGCAGGGATGTGAATGTGTGGCATTTCCGTTTACAGGAGTTGTCTGACATCCACTTCAACCCGGATTTCAACGGATCAGCCAATAAAAAATATTTATGGGCATTTACATTGATCGGCCTGTTTCTGATTATCACGGCCTGTGTTAATTTTATCAACCTTGCCACGGCGCAGGCCCTGAACCGATCTAAGGAAGTGGGCATCCGCAAAGTACTGGGCAGTATGCCAAAACAACTGTTCTGGCAATTCATTGCTGAAACAGCTTTGATTACGTTTTTTGCATTATTACTTGCCATTGTTATTGCTGTGGTATCCATGCCTTTTGTGAACCAGCTTTTTAAATCCAATATGAGCCTGCAACTGCTGAAGAATCCTCCTTTATGGATTTTTTTGCTGGTGACCGGCGTAGTGGTTACTTTTTTATCCGGTTCTTACCCCGGATTGGTTCTGGCCCGGTTTCAGCCAGTGATGGCCCTGAAAAGCCGGCTCTCACAAAAACATATCGGTGGATTCTCACTACGACGCATACTGGTAGTAACGCAGTTTGCCATTTCACAGATGCTCATTATCGGCACCATCGTTATTGCCAGTCAAATGCATTTTTCAAAGAATACCGATATGGGTTTTACAAAAGAGGCTATTATCAGTCTGCCCATCCCTATCACCGATAAGGTAAAGATGAATACCCTGCGTACCCGCTTATCAGGCGTGGCCGGTGTAGAAAAAATTTCCCTTTGTTTTCAACCGCCGGCTTCCGGCTCCAACAACACTACGGGTATCCGCTATGATAACCGTGCAGAAGAGGAACACTGGGGAATCAATGTAAAAAATGCGGATGCTGATTACCTGGAAACATTCGGACTCAAACTGGTGGCGGGAAGAAACTTTTTCCCATCAGACAGTACCCGGGAAATATTGGTAAATGAGACCTTTGTCAAAAAACTGAATATCAAATCACCACAGGAGGTGATTGGCAAACGGATCTCCATCAACGGCGGTAGTACAGTAGCACCCATAGCCGGTGTGGTAAAAGACTTTCACAACTATTCTTTTCACAGCGAGATCTCAGCCCTGTGTATCCTGCCTGATAACAGTTTTTACGGCACCTGTGCCATCAAAGTGAACATGAAAAACCTGCAGACGGCCATGGCTGCCATGGAAAAGATCTGGAACGAAACCTATCCCGATTATCTCTATGCCTATGAATTTCTCGACGAAAGAATTGCCCGGTTCTACGAAGGCGATACCATGACGCTGAAACTGATTGAAGCCTTTGCCATCATCGCCATCATCATTGGTTCACTCGGATTATATGGTTTGGTTTCTTTTATGGCCGTACGGAAAACCAAAGAAATCGGTGTTAGAAAAGTGTTGGGTGCCGATCTAAAAGATATCCTGTGGCTATTCGGAAAAGAGTTTACCCGTTTATTGCTGCTTGCTTTTGTCATCGCAGCTCCCATAGCATGGTGGGCCATGAGCCAGTACCTGCAGGAGTATAAAAACAGGATCAGTCTGCACCCTGGTATATTTTTATTAGCAATAGCAGCTACCTTCCTGATTGCAGCTTTTACAGTAGGCTATCGCTCGGTAAAAGCGGCGGCAGCTAATCCCGTAACCAGTTTGAGAACCGAATAAAGGTATACATGAGCCATGTGGTTCATGAAAAAAACATAACTATGCTGCGTAACTACATTAAAACCGCCTGGCGAAACCTTCTAAGGAATCGTTTTTACTCGTTGATCAATATCAGTGGATTGACCATTGGTTTGACAATCGGTATCCTGATCCTGTTATGGGTACAGGATGAAATGAGTTTTGATAGGTTTCACAAGGAGTCTGCCAATATTTACCGGCTCGAAAATCTGGTGGCCACCGGTGCCAGCAAGCAGATCTGGCAGTCTACCGTATCTCCTATCGGCATGATGGGCAAAAAGGAATTACCGCAGATCAAAGAAAGTGTACGGTTGTGTTATGGCCAATTTTTCTCTCTGTTCACTTATAAAGAAAAAGTATTTAAAGAGGAGAAGACTGTTTTTGCCGACCCTTCGCTTTTCACCATGTTCGATTTTCCATTGATCAAAGGGAATCATGCAAAACCATTTGCGAATCCGAATTCAATCGTTATTACCGAGACTACGGCCAGAAAATATTTCGACAAAGAGGATCCCATAGGGAAAGTATTGGTAGCCGAAGACAAAACCCCTTTAACCGTAGCGGGTGTAGTGAAAGATTTTCCGGAGAACTCGAGTATCCGGCCGGATCTGATTCTGTCAATGGAACTGTTTAACCAAAAACTCTATTCCGGCAAACAGGATGGTTCAAGTATTGACAACGACTTTCATCAGTTCAATTATCATACTTATTTTCATATTCAACCGGGAACAGATCTGAAAGTACTGGCAGACAAACTGCGAAACATTCACCTCCGTAATAAACCAGACGACACTGATCTCACCTACCTCTTACAGCCCTTACCGGATATGCATTTGTACCAGGCCGATGGTTCAAACGGGGGTATTGAAACTGTTCGGATGTTCCTGATCATTGCCTTACTGATTCTGGTGATAGCCTGTATCAATTATGTAAACCTGTCTACCGCAAGGGCCATGCTGCGCGCCAAAGAAATCAGTCTTCGCAAAATTATCGGTGCTGCCCGAAGCCAGTTATTTTTCCAATTCATTATAGAAACAGCCTTATTGTTTCTGTTGGCAACCGGCCTGGCACTGGGTCTTATTTATGTATTAATTCCCTTCTTTAACCAGTTATCCGGCAAACAGCTGATTTTTGACCTTTTTAGTTACCATATATGGAAAGTGATCCTTTTAACCATTATCGGCACTTTAGTCGCTTCCAGTATTTATCCGGCTCTCTTACTTTCTTCTTTTGAACCATTGAAAGCATTAAAAGGTAAGATCTCCTCCCGTTTAAGCGACGGATTATTCCGGAAAATACTGGTCGTAGGCCAGTTCATGTTCTCTGTGACATTGATCGTGGGTACATTTATTATCAGTGACCAGTTGAACTACATCCGTTCAAAAGCACTGGGATACGATAAAGAACATGTATTCGCCTTTAACATGCGTGGCGATGTAAAGAATCATTATGATGCCATTAAAGCAGAACTGCTCAAACAACCGGGAATAGCAAAAGTAACCAAGGGTGGTGGCGATATTATTAATATGGATGGAGAAACAGGTGATAATTCCTGGGATGGGAAAGCTACCGGTGAAACATTCATGGTGCACCCCATGTCGGTTGATAAAGAGTTTATCCCCTTCTTTAACATACAAATGGTAGCAGGAGCCAATTTCACCGGAGCTGTATCAGATTCTACCCATTTTATTTTAAATGAGACAGCCATCAACATGCTGGGGATAAAGAACCCGATCGGAAAAAAATTCAGGTTATGGAAAACAGAGGGTACGATTTCCGGTGTAATGAAGGATTTCCATTTTGCATCTATGAAACAAAAAATTGAACCTGCTGTCTTTTTTTATCATCCGTCCGAAGACTGGACTATCTACGTAAAAACAACCGGATCTGAAGCCACTGCTGCTATCGCTTCCGCAGAACAAGCCTGGAAACGATACAATGCTGAATATCCGTTTGAATATACGTTTCTCGATGAATCCTTTAACCGTCTATACCAATCGGAACAGCGAACCAGTACCCTTTTCAATCTTTTTGCGCTGATTGCCATTATTATCTCCTGCCTGGGTTTATTTGGCCTGGCAGCTTTTACAGCACAGATCAGAACAAAAGAAATCGGTGTACGAAAAGTGCTTGGTGCCAGTGTAAGCGGGATTATAGGGCTGCTGGCAAAAGATTTTATCAAACTGGTGTTGATAGCAATTCTGATTGCGTTACCTATCGCCGGTTATATCATGCATGAATGGCTGGCTGATTTTGCTTATAAAATTAATATAAGTTGGACCATATACCTTTTTGCTGCACTGATTGCTATCGCTATTGCGTTGATCACTGTCAGCTTCCAATCAGTAAAAGCTGCACTGGCCAACCCGGTAAAAAGCTTGCGAACCGAATAAACAGACCCATTAATTCAATCATACTACCATGCTCACTAATTATTTTAAAACAGCCATCAGGAACCTGAGACATAACAAGGCGTTTTCCTTTATCAATATATTAGGACTGTCTATCGGTATCAGTGCCGCGTTGGTGATATTCCTGATTGTGCAGTATGATTTCAGTTTTGACCGGTTTCACACCCACCGTGATCGCATTTACCGGGTTACTTCTCTTTTCACTTTTTCAGGCGAAACCTATAAAAATCCAGGCGTAGCTTTTCCGCTGGGTAATACAATAGGAAAAGAAGTAACCGGACTCGACATCATTGCACCTATCAAAACGTGGAACGAAAACCAGAAAGTCACCATCCCCTCCCAGAATGGCAGTTCCGAGATCAAACTCAAAAAACAACCCGTTCCTGTTTTTGCAGATGAAAATTATTTTAAGCTGGTTCCTTATGAATGGGTAGCCGGTACAGCTGCTGTTTCCCTGCAGGAACCTTATCAGGTAGTATTGACAGAAAAAACTGCGGGCCGTTATTTTCCAAAATTAACAGCCAGTGAAATCCTCGGCAAGGAAATTGTATTCGACGATACAGTAAGAACTACCGTAACAGGCATTGTGAAAGATCTCCAAACAAATACAGATCTTGGTTATAACACTTTTGTTTCAAGGATCACTCTTGAAAAAACAAGTTTACAACCCCGCGACTGGAAAGCATGGGGTAATACAACAGATGCATCGCAGCTATTGGTGCAGTTATCACCGGGAACCAGTGCGGCGAAAGTAGAAAGAATGGCTAATGCGTTATTAGCCAAATACAATAAAAAAGAAAAAGACGACCCCAGTACCCAGGCGTTCAAATTACAGCCTCTTGCTGATCTTCATTTTAATGCAGACCTCGGAAACTATAGTGAGCGAACTGCACATAAACCTACCTTATACGGTCTTTTAGCAGTGGCCGCTTTTTTACTGGTGCTGGGCTGTATCAATTTTATCAATCTCACAACAGCACAAGCTTCCCATCGTGCAAAAGAAATCGGGATCCGGAAAACCATGGGGGGCTCGCGAAAACAATTACTGCTGCAGTTTATGAGCGAGACATTTGTGATTACTTTACTCGCCACTGTTTTATCAATTGTATTAACGCCGTTTTTATTAAAGATCTTCAGTGATTTTATTCCACCTCAGCTTCATTTTGATCTGTTTGGTCAACCATTGATGATGGGTTTTCTGGCATTCCTGATCATATGTGTTACTTTTTTATCCGGCTTCTACCCTGCTATGGTTCTTTCTTCTTTCAAACCCGTGAATGTATTAAAGAACCAAAACGTATTTAATACCGGAAAAAGCCGCAAGAACTGGATCAGGAAAAGCCTTACCGTATCGCAGTTCACCATTGCACAGTTCTTCATTCTGGCCACATTGGTGGTAAGCAGCCAGATTCATTTTACACTGAACAAGGACCTCGGGTTTACCAAAGAGGCACTCATTTTTTTCCGTACGAACTACCGCGACACTTCGCGTGCCAAAAAACTGATCCTTGCAAAAGAATTAAAATCGATACCGGAAGTAGCCGCCGTGGGACTCTCTACCGGTACACCCGCTTCGCCCGATGCATGGAGTAGTACAATCGCTTACCACAACGGCAAAAAAGATATTACCACAGATGTGGAGATGAAATTCGGAGACACCGGATACCTCCGCCAGTTTGGAATGAAATTACTGGCCGGGAAAAACTATTCGGCTTCTGATACGGCCCGCGAATTCCTTATTAACCAAACCTATGCAAAAACCTTAGGATTCAGCCAGGCTGCAGATGCGGTGGGCGTATACCTTACCTGGGATAATAAAAAAATGCTGGTGACGGGTGTACTGGCAGACTTTCACCAGAAATCACTTCACCAGAAAATAAAACCATTGGCATTGGGAAGTTGGGATCTCATCAACAATGTGTTTACCGTAACCCTGCCGCCTAAAAACGCGGATGGCAGTAACTGGAAAACAGCGATTGCCAAAATAGAAAAAGCCTGGAAACAGATGTATCCTGAGGAAGATTTCGACTACCATTTTCTGGATGAATCTATCGCTCAGAGCTATCGTGCAGAGCAACATATTGCCAGTTTGCTGAAATGGGCAACCGGTCTGGCCGTACTCATCAGTTGCCTGGGTTTACTGGGATTGGTGATGTTTACCACTAACCAGCGCACGAAAGAGATTGGTGTAAGAAAAGTGTTAGGCGCTTCCGTTACCCAGATCGTTACCATCCTGAGCAAGGACTTTTTATGGCTGGTAATGGTAGCTTTTGTGATAGCCACACCGGTTGCCTGGTATGCGTTGAATCAATGGTTACAGAATTTTGCTTACAGAACGCCTATCAATCTCTGGTTATTTCTGCTGGCGGGTATGGCGATGTTTCTCGTGGCATTACTCACTATCAGTTTGCAAACTTTCAAAGCAGCATCCGCAAATCCTGCCAACAGTTTACGAACAGAATAAATACAGCTATCTCACAAACTAAAGAATACATATGATACAGAACTATTTTAAAATGGCCTGGCGAAACCTGATGAAACACAAGTTCATCTCGTTCATCAATCTCTTTGGCTTAACCATGGGACTGGTCTGTTGCCTGCTGATTTCACTGTATATCATTCACGAAACAAGTTACGACACCTATCATAGTAAAGCCAACCGCATATATCGTGTTACCCGCAGTTTTAATAATCCGGATGGTGCCGTAACGCTGAAACTGGGTACGGTAGCGCCGCCGTTCGGGCCATTGCTGAAAAACGATTTCCCGGATATCCAGAAAGTAACCCGTTTGTTACCCAATGGTAAAACCCCGGTGAAATATGAGGATAAATTGTTCAGCGAAAGCCAGTTATTTTTTGCCGATGAAAACCTGTTCGACGTATTTGATGTGAATGTTGTGAAAGGCAACCCCGGCAAAGCCCTGACAGATCCCTTTACTGTGATGCTTTCAGAAAAGATCGCAGAAAAATATTTTGGCAAGGAAGAGCCGATGAATAAAATGATCCGCTTCAATAACCAGTTTAACCTGAAAGTGTCGGGTATTTTTAAGTCATTCCCCTCCAACTCACATATCCATCCAGAGATCATGGTATCATTTAATACCCTGAAAGATTCAGCTGTATATGGTGAGCGACAACTGCAAACCAATTATGGCAATAATTCCTTTTTCACCTATTTCCTGGTTCCGGAGAACTATCCTGTCAAAAATATCGAAGCGCAGTTCCCGGCTTTTATTGATAAACATGTATTTTTTCCCGGCGCTCCCTCTACCACACAATTCTCCAAACTTACCAAACTGGAGATCCAGAAACTGACAGATATCCATTTGTACTCACATACGGATTATGAAGCAGAAGAGAATGGAGATATTAACCGGGTATATGTATTCTCCATTATTGCACTTATCATACTGCTGATAGCCTGTATCAATTATATGAACCTGTCAACAGCCCGTTCCACACTACGGGCCAAAGAGATCGGGATCCGGAAAGTATCCGGTGCCGGCAAAGGAGAACTGGTAGCGCAATTCCTGAGTGAATCTGTGCTGATTGCCTGGATTGCTATGACACTGGCCATTTTCATAGCCTGGCTGATTTTACCCGCTCTGAATAAAATGGCCGGTGTTGAATTGGCCGCCGCCATGTTATTGAACTGGAAATTCCTGTTATCTTTACTATTGGTTCCTTTTATAGTAGGTATTGTATCCGGTCTCTATCCCGCCCTGTTCATGTCATCCTTCCAGCCTGTTAAAACATTGAAGGGCTTGTTCAAAGCCGGGGGCAGATCTATCTCTTTCCGCAAGGCACTGGTGGTAACACAATTCGGCATTTCCATTATACTGATCATCACTACCGCCATCATTTTTCAGCAACTCCGTTTCATGCAGCAGGCCAAGCTGGGATATTCCAAAGAACAGGTGGCTGTGCTACCCTATTATTTCACCAGCAACAGTCAGTTCGAAACATTCCGAAACGATCTGCTCACCAAATCCTATATCCGGAGCATGGGTCGCTCTTCGCGTATCCCCACGGGCAGGTTATTGGATTCGCAGAACGCTTCAGCCGAATCGGGCGATTCGCTTCAATCAGTGAACGTTGAGCTCAAATACCTCGCTGTTGATCATGACTTTATTCCTTCGTACAATATCAGTCTGGCCGCAGGCAGAAATTTTTCAACCGGGGTTTCAACAGACACCGCTAATTTTCTGCTGAACGAAGCAACCGTAAAAGCACTGGGCTGGCCCTCAGCAGAAAAAGCAGTAGGCCGTAATTTTTCTTATGGAAATGTATCTGGTAAAGTAATCGGCGTAGTAAAAGATTTTCATTTCGAATCGCTGCGACAGAAAATTGCCCCGATGGTTATGTCTTTACCCAAACCCGAACAGGCTAATTTCTTTAATGCCCTTTCCATCAAAATCGCCGGTACCAATACAACCGAATCTCTGGCTGAAATTGAAAAGAAATGGAAAACTTATTTGCCGGGAATCCCGTTTGAATTTTCCTTTCTGGATGATAACTACAATAAGTTATACCTCTCTGAACAAAGACAGAGCAGTTTGTTCACTCTGTTTGCAGGCATAGCCATTCTGATTGCCTGCCTTGGTTTACTTGGTTTGTCTTCCTTCGCCATCACACAAAGGATTAAAGAGATTGGCGTACGAAAAGTGCTGGGGGCAGGTACGGGCAGCATTGTGTTGTTATTATCGAAAGATTTCCTTATCCTGGTATTGGTTGCCGCATTGATCGCCTTCCCTGTTGCCTGGTACGGTGTAAACCGCTGGTTAACGGATTTCGCTTACCGCATCCCCATCAGTTGGTGGATTTTTGCCGCAGCTGGTATCATGGCAGCTTTAATTGCCTTGCTAACAGTAAGTGTATTAGCAATCAGAGCAGCCAATGCCAACCCGGTAAAAAGTTTACGAACAGAATGATGTAGTGAATGGTGAATGGGCAATGGGGAATATATCCTCCACTGCCCATTCACTATTCACTATTGACTATTGACAATTCACAATACACCACCATGATCCGTAATTATTTCAAAATTGCCTGGAGAACATTGATGAAGAATAAGGTTTTTTCTTTCATCAATATTTTTGGACTGTCTATTGGTCTAACCTGCTGTATGTTAATTGCATTATATCTCCATAATGAAATGACGTATGACCAGGATCAGCCCGAAGCCGATCAGATATACCAGATTGGTACTGTATTTGAAAAAAAAGGAGCAGAAATCAGCAGAACACCCAATACCCCGCACCCCCTGGCGGAAGGATTGCACCGGGAATTTCCTGAGATTGCAGATGCCACACATTTACTCGGAATGTTTGCCGATGACAAGACGCTTCTGCAATACCAACCGGCTAACGGGCAGGCAATACGCTCTTTTTATGAAACCAGGGGTTATCTGACAACGCCATCCTTCTTCCGCCTATTCCATTACCAGTTCATAGAAGGTAACCCGGAATCTGCGCTTACCGGCACCAATAGAATTATCCTGAATGAAGAGATCGCCAAAAAAATTTTCGGTAATGAACCAGCCATTAACAAAGTCATCCATATCAATAGTAACACCAACGGTGAACATGATTTTACGGTAGGCGGTGTTTACAGAACTTCCCTAAAACCTTCGCATATTGATGCCCGGTTCTTTCTGAGCATAGCGGGTGGAGATATGGAACAATACATTAAACAGCGACCAAATGATTATGCCACCAATAACATGTTTTTCAGTTATATAAAACTGAAATCCGGAACCGATTATAAAAAACTGGAAGCCAAACTGCCTGCTTTTATTGAGAAATACGCTTCCAAAGACCTGAAAGCAATGGGCTTCTGGAAAAAACAGTTTCTGATTCCGTTAAAAGAAATCCATCTGGCAGCAGGTGTTACAGAGAATGTAACCCCATCGGGCAACCGGACATTTTTATATATCCTGGCATCCATCGCCATTTTCACTTTGTTGATTGCCTGCATTAATTTCATGAACCTGTCTACTGCAAAATCTTCGCAAAGACTCAAAGAAGTAGGGATCAGGAAAGTATTAGGTGCTAACAGGTTATCGCTGGTCAGACAGTTCCTATCAGAATCGGTACTGATGTCCGTCATGGCATTTTTGATCAGTTGTATGATACTCCTGATCCTCTTACCCTACTTTAACCAATTGGCAGGAAGACATATTCAGTTCTCGCTCAGTGAAAATTTACTGATGGCAACAGGTTTTCTGGTACTGGCATTGGGTACAGGTATCATTGCAGGCAGTTATCCTGCATTTTATCTCTCCTCTTTCCTGCCGGTAAAATCCCTGAAAGGAAAATTGACCAATACCACCACTTCGATTAACCTTCGCAAAACATTGGTGGTTTTTCAGTTTGTCATTTCCGTGGTGTTGATTATTTCGTCTGTCATCATTGTGTCGCAGATGAACTATCTCCATACAAAAGATCTGGGTTTTGTCAAAGACCAGCAATTGGTCATTCCGTTACGCAGTACAACGGCAAAAAACATCAGTGCTTCCCTGAAAGATGCATTACAGAAAAATCCACAGGTAAGCAGCGCAGGGGCTTCTATGTATTACCCCGGTATCATGAACCCATCCGATAACATGATGTACCGGGAAGGACAAACGATGAACGAGGGAAAAAGGGTCAGGATAAACTATGTGGATTTTGATTTCCTGAAAACACTCGGAGTACAACTGGTGGCAGGCCGACTTTTCGACAACGCGTATCCGGCAGATACCAGCTACCGGATGGTAGTGAATGAAAGCACTGTAAAAGAAATCGGCTTTGCATCGCCCCAGAAAGCAGTGGGCAGCCATATCAATTTTGACTGGCAGGGTAAAAATTATAAGTATGAAATACTGGGGGTTGTCAAAGATTTTCATTTTGAAGACCTTCATAAATTAATCACCCCTTTGGCTTTCGAGGTAACAGCCACTTCTGCCAGCCTGAATTACCTGGTGGTACATACCCGAACTGATAATATGGGTAAACTAACCAAAAATATGGAACAGGAATGGCGAAAACTGAATCCTTCGGAGCCTTTTGAATTCAGTTTTTTAGACGAAGATTTTCAACGCAATTATGATGCAGAAACCAGGCTCACCTATATGGTGCAGTGCCTCACGCTGATAGCCATTTTTATATCCTGTCTGGGGCTGTTTGGCCTCGCCACATTCAGTGCCGAACAGCGCAGGAAAGAAATTGGTATCAGAAAAGTTCTGGGGGCTACGGCTTCCCAGTTGGTAATCCTGATTTCCAGAGATTTTATCAAACTGGTATTGATCGCCATTATACTGGCTTCACCATTGGCCTGGTGGTTCATGAATAAATGGTTGGCTGATTTTGCTTACCGAACATCCATTTCATGGACCGTGTTTGTTATCTCAGCTTTTTTTGCCTGTCTGATCGCATTTCTCACCATCTGTACCCAGGCAATCAAAGCCGCATTATCGAACCCAGTTAACAATTTACGAACAGAATGATTTTGTAAATGGTGAATGGGCAATGGGGAATATATCCTCCACTGCCCATTCACTACTCACCATTGACCATTCATCATTCACAATTCACTACCATGATCCGAAACTACTTCAAAACCGCTTTCAGAAGTTTTCAGAAGAACCGCTTCTTTACTGCCATTAATCTGGCAGGATTAACCATTGGATTTACCTGCTGTATTCTGATGGGATTATATATCCAGAATGAGCTCAGCTATGACCGTTTTCAGCAGAAAGGCAACCGTATAGCCAGAGTGATCATGGCATACAGTTTTGGCGAAAAAGTGAATAAGGGTAATTATACCAGTACCAAAGTAGCGCCGGTATTCAAACGCAATTTCCCGGAAGTAGAAACGGCAATCCGCATGTACCAGGCCACACGGATTGTGAAACACGAGGACAAAGTGTTTAACGAAAAGAAGTTCATGTATGCAGATTCCACTTTTTTCGATATGTTTTCCTTCCGTTTACTACAGGGGAACAAAGCAACTGTGCTGGAAGGCCCGAACAAAATATTATTGACAGAAACGGCGGCCCGTAAATATTTCGGGAATACGAACCCGGTAGGTAAAACCCTATATATTGCTGCATCGCAAACGCCTTACCTGATCACCGGCATTATGCAGGATTGCCCGGAAAACTCACAGATCAAATTCGATTTCCTGGCTTCTTTTTCCTCCATGGGAAACATACAGGAAAAAACCTACTGGAATGCAAACTATACTACCTATCTGCTGCTGAAGAATGAACAGAGTTTTGCATCCCTGCAACGCAAGATCCCGGGATTTATGAAAAAGGAAATGGCCGATCAGCCCAATACCTATGTTTCATTTGAACTGGAACCATTTAATGGGGTTCATCTTTATTCGCCTTATCCCGGTTTTGAACCCAATAACAGTATCACGTATATTTATATCATTTGTGCGGTAGCATTACTGATCTTATTTATCGCCTGCTTTACCTATATCAACCTCGGCACCGCCAGTTCTATTGAAAGAGCCAAAGAAGTAGGCGTAAGAAAAGTGCTGGGTGCAGATAAATCGCAGATCTTCTGGCAGCATATCGGAGAATCTCTATTACTTTGTTTTCTGTCGCTCATCATCAGTCTTTTGCTGGTGTTGCTGGCCCTTCCCTGGTTTAATGGCCTCGCCGATAAAAATATACACCTTACCGCTTTATTCACACCGCTGAACCTTGCCTTTCTCGGATCCATCTGGCTCCTTATCAGTTTTGCCGGAGGAAGTTATCCTGCCTTGGTTTTATCCGGTTTTCAACCCATCAAAGTATTAAAAGGATTATTCCGTAACAGCAGTTCGGGATTACTGGTGCGCAAGTCGCTGATTGTATTCCAGTTTATGATCTCTGTATTCCTGATCGTAGCCACGGTGGTAATACAGCAACAAATGCAGTATATACGCAATAAAAATCTCGGGTATCAGCGGGAGCATGTGCTATTATTACCGCTGGACCAGAAAATGCTGGAGAACTATCCCACTATCAAAACGGAACTGAAGAAAAATGCAGGTATTCTGTCTGTAGCAAGGGCCGTTAGCGATCCTACGCATATAGAGGGTGGATATAATATGCGGAGTGATGAAATGCCGCCAGACGGACAACTCTCTGTAACAGCAACACCCATTGATGATGGGTATGTAAACACCAACGGGCTGCAACTGGTAGCCGGCACCAATATTACAGAACAGGATCTGCAGAATGCCGATGAATTGAAACATCCCGAAGATCTGGTAATGCAGTTCATACTCAACGAAGCGGCCGCAAAAGAACTTGGCTGGACCGCCAAAACAGCCATCGGCAAAAAAATGTTTCTCGGAAATGATAGGCCCGGTTATGTAAAAGGGGTTGTCAAAGATTTTCATTTCCAATCCTTACACAATAGCATACAACCATTGGTGTTATTCCCTTCTTCCTGGAGCAGCCAGATGATGGTGAAACTGGATGGCAATCATCTTTCGCAAACCATTGCCGCTATTGGTGAACAATGGAAAAAAATGGTACCGCACAGGCCTTTTGAATACAGGTTTATGGATGATGCTTTTAACCAGCTATACGAGAGTGAGAACAGATTAGCTAAAGTATTGTCTGTATTTGCTGGTATCGCCATCGTACTGGCCTGCCTGGGTCTGTTTGGCCTTTCTTCTTTCAGCGCCCAGCAAAGAATCAAAGAAATCGGGATCCGCAAAGTATTGGGGGCATCACTGCTACAGATCATAACCATCTTATCGAAGGAATTTATCCTGCTATCGCTGATCGCGTTTATCCTTGCTTTCCCCATAGGCTGGTGGGCAGTGAACCTATGGCTTCAGGATTTTTCTTACCGTATTACGATTCATTGGAGTTTATTTGCGCTAACAGGTATCGCCACCATATTACTGGCCCTCGTAACCGTGGCGTTCAGGGCAGTAAAAGCGGCATTGGCCAACCCCGTAAAGAGCTTAAGAACTGAATGAGGATAGTGAATAGTGAATGGTGAATCCCCCCCCCATCCATTCACCATTCACCATTCACCATTGACAATTGACCAATCAATCCGGGAAACAGGGTGTACGCACACAGACAGAAACTGTCCGTTTTCGTACACTTTTAAATACCTTTAACCTGTCAAACCCTTACTGGCAAAGGGTTTACAAAGATGGCACAGGCTTTGAGAATCACCAGCAGTAAACCCAGCAATATGATCCAGTTAGAAAAGATCTACAAATGGCATAACAACGGTAATAACCGGGTATTTATCCTGAAGGATATTAACCTGACTATTGGGGAAGGCGCTTTTATTTCAGTGATGGGCCCTTCCGGTTCCGGTAAATCCACCCTGCTCAATATCATTGGTATGCTGGATGAACCCTCTGAAGGCAGTTACCGCTTTCTGGGACAGGACGTATATACCATCAAAGAAAAACAGCGCTCGGAACTATACAAACAAAATATCGGTTTCGTATTCCAGGCCTATCACCTGATTGATGAATTAACCGTTTACGAGAACATTGAAACCCCCTTGCTGTATCAGAACATCAAAACAGCAGAAAGGCAGGCCATGGTAGCGGATATACTCGACCGATTCAATATCGTAGGTAAAAAAGACCTGTTTCCGGTTCAGTTATCCGGCGGACAACAGCAATTGGTGGGCATTGCCCGCGCCCTGATTGCCAAACCTAAATTATTGCTGGCTGATGAACCTACCGGTAACCTCAATTCCAAACAGGGAGAAGAGATCATGGAACTGTTTAAAAAGATCAATGAAGAAGATGGTGTAACCATTATACAGGTAACTCATTCAGAAAAAAATGCCGCTTATGGCAAACAGATCATTAACCTGCTGGATGGCAGGATCGAAAAATAATTAAAGCGAACCGAGAACATGAAAAAAAAGAATATCACCGGCCTCCTGTTGAGTGCCATCCTGCTTACGGCAACCCTACGTGCTCAAACATCCGGCAATGCCGGCGGCGTACTGACCCTGCAGCAATGTGTAGAAACGGCCATCGGGAATAACCTACTTGTTCGCCAGTCTGAATACCAGGCACAATCAGATAAAGTAAACTACAAACAGGCCAAAGGCAGCCAGTTGCCTTTTATATCGGGCAATGTAAGTCATGGTATTAACCAGGGCCGTAGTATCGATCCCTTTACCAATACCTATGCTAACCAGCAGATCAATTTCGCCAACTATTCCATTAATACCAGCATCACACTCTGGAATGGTTCTTCTTTACAGAACTCCATCAAACAAAACGAACTCACAGCTAAAGCCAGTGAAATGGACTGGCAGCAGACAAAAGACAATATCACCATTAATGTGATACTGGCTTATCTGCAGGTACTGAGTGCGCAGGAACAACTGAACGTGGCCAAAAACCAGGTAGAAGTAACCAAAACACAGGTAGCCAGACTGGAAACCCTGTATGCCAGCGGTGCCATTGCACCTGCTATGTTATATGATCTGAAAGGACAACTTTCGGGCGATCAGTTAACCGTGATCAACGTAAGAAATACACTGGAAACCGCGAGGATTAATCTGGCCCAGTTGATGAATGTACCCTACAATGCTACTATACAACTCGAAAACCTGGGCGCTTCCACTAATCCTGTTTTGTATGATGGTACTGCCGATAATATCTATCAAACCGCAGAGCAGCAACTCGCTTTTATCAAAGCCGCCGAATACCGTAAACAAAGCGCACAGAAAAGATATCTCGCCGCCAAAGCGCAATTACTGCCAACCCTTAGTTTTAATGGCGGTTTCGGCACCAACTATTCGAGTGTGGCAACGCGACAGGAACTACTCAGCACCGCAGATGTTGCCACCAGTCAGTATGTAAACCTGAGTGGTAGTAAACTGCCGGTATTTGCCCCACAAAGTAATTACCAGAGCCATAAGATTACTTATGGCGACCAATGGACCAATAACCTGAACTCCTCGCTCAGTATTGGTCTGCAGATCCCGATCCTGAACGGGTTACGCGCCCGCAGTAATGTAAGCCAGGCAAAAATTGCTGAAAAACGCACCAGCTTTGAAGCACAATCTGTAAAAACACAACTGCGTCAGGCCGTAGACCAGGCTTATGTAAACATGAATGCCGCTTTTGAACGGTACCTGGCCCTGAAAAATCAGGTGGAAGATTTCACCGTTTCTTTTAAAGCGGCAGAAGTAAGATTTATCAATGGGGTAAATACTTCGGTAGAATATATGATTGCCAAAAACAATGTAGACAGAAGTAATGCCAATTTTGTAGCCGCCAAATATGATTACCTGTTACGCGTAAAAGTGCTCGACTTTTATCAGGGAAAAGCTTTGTGGTAACATTTTTCTCATGTACTACGTGCAACGTATGTATCCGGCCCTGTATTCTTACAGGGCTTTTTGCTGTTGATACAAACAGAGTGAATAACGGCCTGTTATAACAGGTCCTTTTTTAATACCACCATCTGTCCCATATGATACGCATCATGCTGTAAACAGCCCAGTAACAACTGGTAATAGGTTTGCCCTTTAATGGGCGATGCCGTATCCAGCAGACTTTCATCAAAAGCTGTAATTAACTCACTCAGTTGCCTGTATACTTCCTCAAAATGTAATAGAGTGGTTTGCCAGGAAGCTTCGGTCAGTTCATTAGGCAGGTACATATCGGGCATCGGCGGTTCGGCATGTCTGCCCTGTAAACGGATCATTACGGTTTTTCGCCAGTAGATCAGATGATTCACCAGTTGCCAGATGCAGTTTCCTTTCTCATGTAACCGAATAGCGGCTTTTTCTGCCGTTACATCCTTCAGTACCTGTTGCATATTCAGTCCCACCCAGCAATCGCCCTGCTGCAGGTCGGCAAATAGTTGGCCAATCTTTTGTATTTCCCGCATAATTTTGTTTTGAGATGTAAACATAGCAGAAATTAAAAAACATCTTAAAAACTTACATGAGTGGATATAGCAAACCCGTAGAGATCCGCTGGAGCGATATGGATCCCAACTTTCATCTCCGCCATTCAGCTTATTACGATTTCGGGGCCTATTTACGGGTATCGTTTATGAATGAGCACGGACTTACGCCCTTTGTGATGCAGGATCAACATATTGGCCCCATCCTTTTCAGGGAGGAATGTGTGTTTAAAAGAGAAATCCACTTCAGCGATACGGTAACCATCAATGTACAGCTGATGAAAAGCACCCATGATATGAGCCGCTGGACCATGGTACACGAAATCTGGAAGAACGGTAACACCCTAAGCGCCGTCATCACCATCGACGGCGCCTGGCTAAATACGGTAACCCGTAAACTGGCCGTTCCCCCGGAATCATTCAGAAATGTATTTGAAGATTTGCCCAGGGCCCCACATTTCACCTGGATCGAAAAAACAAACCTATGACCATCCGCCAGATAGACACATCCCATGCTGCTGAATTGTCTGCACTGGCCAAAGCCATTTATGTAGAACATTACCTGCATTTATGGTATCCCGGCGGTGCAGAATGGTATATGAACGAACAGGCTTACCCGGCAGAAAAACTGCAGGCAGAATTAGCTGACCCCAACAACCTGCATTATATCGTTTACGATGAACAGCAAGCACCACAAGGATATCTCAAACTACGGATAAAAGCTACTCTCAGCGGGCAGGAAGAAAAAGATTGTCTCGAAATAGAAAGAATTTACCTGCACAAAGCGGCTACCGGTAAAGGAGCAGGCAGGCAACTCATGGAATGGAGTGAGACGGTAGCTATACAACACCATAAAGACATCATCTTTCTGAAAGCCATGGACACCAGCCAGGACGCCATCGGTTTTTACCAGCGCATGGGTTACAGGGTTTGCGGTAAACTGGTGCTGCCTTTTACACAGATGAAAGAAGTTTACCGGGGCATGGTAATCATGCAGAAAACACTGTAGCAAATACGAATTCCCACCAATGAAGAAGCCCCTCTGCAGGGGCTTCCGGATTATTTACCCGGCACCGATTGCTATGCCACCGAGTTGGTAACCTTTAACTGGACTAAAAGTACAATCAGGCTGTATTCGGCAGGTCCATATTCGGGCTTACCCGGAATTTAATCGGTGAGCAGTATACGTTTATCTGTAAAAACAAAATCCCCCGGCTGGCGGAGGATTTTAATTAGCTATCCATCGGTTTACTTATACAAACCAACGGCTGGAAACACGTGTACTTCTTACACCACGACGGATATTCCAGAGATCAACAACACCAAAACGGGTATGGTTGATTTTTTTTCTTGTTACAGGTACGATGCCTGTTGCTACGGTTTCTTTTACTTCTGTTACCAGTTGCTTTAATTCATTTGCTTCGATCTGGACAATAGAAGGCATTACATTACTCTTCATAATATTTCTACTTTTTAATATTAATGTTTACACTGAGCGGAAACGGGGGAATACCAATTCAATCATTAGAAGAATGTCTCAGAACCTATCACCCTTGAGACTCTTTTGTAATATGTGCTCAGTTTCAGGGTGCAAATGTACAGCTTTCCAGTTTAATAGAAAAATTAATCTGTAAATAGTATGTTAATGTATCTGGAAAAAGGATTATTTGACGGTCGTCAGGTCAATATCCGGGCGCGACTCGTCTGCCAGCATAACCTTACCCCTGTTGGTTCTTACGATGCGCGAGAAGAGAGAGATTTCCTTATCGAAGAGAAAGCGGAAAAAAAGTTTTGTCCAGGAAGTATGATAACTCAAAGTATCATAAAAAGCAGGTGCCTTCTTCCGGATCTGCGGTAAGCGGTTCCAGGGAACGGAGGGGAAATCGTGGTGTTCATTGTGATAACCTACATTAAAAGCAACGGTATTCAACACACCATAATAACTATAGGTTTCCTGTTCTCCTTTGGTGAGATAATGTTCCTGTATCCACCTCGCTCCCAGCGGATGTAATCCCACGGAAAAGAAAAAACTGAAGATCAGAAATAACACCGCCTTCACACCAAACAACCAGCCAATGAGACTGATGAATACAATTTGCACCAGCCAGTTGAGTGCTACCCATTTGTTAAACGGTTGGATCTCGCGCAGGCGCGGAAAACGGAATAGCTGGAAAAAAGGATAGAATAATAACCAGATCACTTTGCCGATAAAAAAGTTATCGATCAGTCTTGCCTCCCAGTAATTGGGCAAATCACCATCCAATTCATGCACACCCTGGAATGAATGATGTTTGATATGATAGGTTTCGAAAGAAACCGAACTGGGAAAAATCAGGGGAATATTGGCCATAATACCTGCCAGGCGGTTAGCGGCCTGGTTTTTAAAGATCAGGCGATGCGCACATTCATGGATCATCACAAATAAAGCATGGTCTGCAAAAGCGCCCAGCAGGTAAGCAGCACCTATTACGATCCACCAGGATTGATCTGCCACCAGCCAGCTTCCGAGCAATTGGAAAGCTACCAACCCCACAATGGCCAGAAAAGTGTACGGGTTCTTCCCGATCAGGTTACGCATGTCCGGTACTTCTTTGAGGATAAGTTTGGTTCGGATACGATGTGGCTCACAACCGGTAACATGTATAAAGTCTTTTTTCTCCTGCATAGCAGACAAGATAGGATTAAAAGCCATAAAATGGGGACAAACCAACCTGAAAGTATTGTTGTACAGTGAATTATGTAATTTTTGGGCCGATTATTCAACATAATCCCTGTTTATGTCTGTAAAGGATATAACTAATAGAGGCCGGTATATAAGGGAACCCGCTCCGTCTTCGGTAATTATGCAGTATGGAAAAAAGAATACTGGGGATCATTTTATCCCTGCTGGGAATCATCGGACTGATTTACGCTGGTGTCAGTTTTATGAATGGAGATAGTGGTACAAGGAATATCAAAAGCATCGTTATTTTTGGACTACTGGGTGCCATCTTCTTTGTGGCAGGTATTGGTTTGATCAAAAGCACTAAAGACAAGGAAACCTAGTACTCTTATTTCTGAATAGTTATTAACGTGTTTTGCTATTAAAAAGTCACCCAATGGTCGGGATTTCTTGTCGCTCGCGGCCGCTGGGCCCCGTCCCTGTTATCCCGCCGATGGCGGGACTGCATTGGCCTCTGATCAGACCTGCTTCGCATGATCTGATCTGTCTTCGCTTCGCTTGACACCGACCCCAATGAGGCCCGTCCACAGGGACTGATTAGTATTTTTTCATCGAATACCCTGTGAGGACGGTTTTTATTCTACTACTCAAATAGCATAAGACGTTAGTTATTACATATTATCTGCTTACTAATCAAATAATAATAATTTTTTCGCCCAATACCCTATTATTAGTATGCACTTCATTTTAGGTTCGTAATAGCAGCAAAGCCATACAATTAGTAGGAAAATAATTGTAATAATAGTATCCTTAATTAAGGAGTATCAAACGAACCCTTTCACTTGATCAGCATCTCCGCTGATTTCTACACCCGTTTTGTCTCTTTTATACCTCATAAGAGAACACTTTTTCTTTCTCATTTTATATCGTTTTGCCATTAAAAAGTGAATCATATTGATCCTTATCAATTGGAAATATAAAATGGGATAAAGTGTCCGGTTTAGAGGTAAAGTGCTATCCATAAATAGCCATTTCGGCCTGATAAAAAGCACCATAGATAAGGAAACCTAGCTTAAACAATTGGAAGGGCAGTTTTATTATTGTCTGAATAAGATTCACCCATAAAAAAGTGCGGCCCGCGAGCCGCACTTTTTAGTAAAGAACCAATACCGTTTATGCAGTTGCTTTTTTGCCCACACCATTCATCAACCCAACTGCCGCACCGGTAATCGCAAACATCACCCCTCCGCAAACAATATCCACCAGCGTACCCTGCAGGTTCATGATATTGGCAGTACCCAACATGGTGAGGTCGAAACCGGCCGTGATCAATACCCCCAGCACAAATCCGGCACCGGCACCTGCCGCAAGGCTACTGATACCTGTCCATTTGTTATAGATATAAGATAGCGTAAAGCCATTAAAAATAGAACCCGCTATCAAAGCCCACCAAACCATTTCTTCCATCGGCTTCATAACGCCGGTAGCTGTACCTGCATTCTTGCTAAAGAAATCGGCCATGGCCATTCCGTAAACAAGGTAACCAGCAAAAAAACAGACAACGCCTCCAACAATACCAGAGACCAGGAATTTTTGTGTGTTCATAGCAATCGTTTTAAAGGGTAAAAAAGATTAAACAAAATAAGGTGCAGATTAGTCATTTGCAATAGCACAGCTATAATGTGCACAACTAAGAGAAATAAAAACAAATATTTGATAGTCAGTCATTTATATTTTTATAGTTCGGGCAGTTTAGAAAACCCTATGTTTTGTATATCTTGTTTCAAACTAAACGCTTATGTTCCCCAAACTCCTTTGGCTACTGCTGTTAATGGGCTGTCTGGCAGGCAGTACCCAGGCGCAACAAAAAAAGACACTAACCACAGACGACTACGCTAAATGGCAAAGTATTGGTGCCAACGACCTCTCTCCCAATGGAGAATGGGTGGCTTACCAATTACTGGTGCAGGAAGACAATGACACCCTGCATGTCATCAACCGCAATAATGGGAAGTCCTACAAATTAGCTTTTGCCGGCACACCCGAATTCTCCAAAGACAATAAATGGCTGGCTTACCGGATCGGTCTGCCTTTCAAAGAAGCGGAAAAACTCCGCGACCAGTCAAAACCCATCGAATACAAAATGGGCCTGTTGAACCTGGAAACGGGTAATAAGGAAACCGTACAAAATATTTCCCGCTTTGGTTTTTCGCGCAACGGAAAGTTCCTGGCTGTTTACCTCGCTCCTCCCAAAGAAAATAAAGACAAAGGCAGTGTATTACTGCTGAAGAACCTCTCTGATAATACCACGCGCACCATTGGCAATGTAACAGACTATGCATTTAATAAGAAAAGTGATTTCCTGGCCTATATTATTGAATCGGCCAATATTGCCGGCAACTCAGTAGAATTGTTTAATCTCAATCACTACACGATAAAAGTGGTAGCCAGTGATACTTCCCGTTTCTCCAAACTCAGCTGGCAGAAAGAAGGGGATGGCCTCAGTTTCTTCAAGACCTTCAAAAAAGACACTCACGAAGAAGAAAATGCCATGGTGTATAGTTACACAGACATTTATAAAACTGCTTCTTTACAGCTCTTTGACCCAACCACTGCGGCGGGTTTCCCCGGTAACATGCGGATCTACAATGGGTCGGCACTCAGGATCAGTGATGATATGCGTTCGGTTTTCTTTGGACTAAAAACCTGGACCCTTAAACCCAAAAAAGAAGACAAAAAGAATACCGACAGCAGCAAATCCAAAACAGATACGGCCAAAACTATGCTGGCCAAAAAACCAGGCACTGACGAGAAATTACCGGCAGTAGATATCTGGCATTGGAAGGATCCGGAGATCCAGCCAAGACAGAAAGTAACGTTTACACAAGATAAAGAAGCCAGTTATCTATCAGTGTGGAATCTCGGCAGCAACCAATTCCATCAGCTGGCCAGGGAAAATACACCCGATGCCTTACTCACGGGCAACCAGCAATTTGCCATTACTTCTACCGACAAAAAATACAAACCTGCTTTTAGAGAAGACTACGCAGATTTTTATCTGGTAAACACGCAAAGCGGTGAGGAAAAATTATTGTTCGAAAGATCGCTGGATGGTTTTTACACCGGGCCCCGCTCCTCGCCCGATGGTAAATACCTGTATTATTTCCGCGATAAACATTGGTGGGTATATGAGATTGCCACGAGCAGGAATATTAATATCACACAAAACATAAAAGCAGATTTTCAGGATCTGCGCGATGACCATCCTGCTACCAGGCCACCGGTAGGTGTTGGCGGATGGATCAAAGGGGACAAAGAAATTCTGTTGTATGACGAGTATAACGTATGGGCCGTAAAACCCGATGGCAGCGGTGGAAGAAAACTGACGCAGGGCGAGAAAGATGAGATCATGTTCCGCGTATACCGCGTAGATTTTGAAGAAACTTACCTCGACGACAGCAAAGCCCTGTACTTCTCTGCCTACGGCGATAAGAGCAAAAAATATGGTTACTATAAATATGAGAATGGCAACACAGAAAAACTGATCTTTGAAGACCTTTCTATCAGTCGCCTCACAAAAGCCAAAGACGCCAATAGTTTCCTGTATGTAAAACAGGATTATCATTTATCACCTGAATTATATGCCGGCGATAGTTTCACCAATGATAAAAAGATCACCGGCACCAATCCGCAGCAGGATAACTATTACTGGGGTAAAAGCCGTTTGATCAGTTATACCAATACTAAGGGTAAAAAAATGCAGGGTGCATTGTTCTATCCTGCCAACTACGAGCCAGGCAAACAATATCCGATGATTGTATATATTTATGAACTGCTCTCGAACACCGTACATAGTTACACCAACCCATCGGCCAGAAGTGCGTATAATACCACCAACTTTACCACCAATGGTTATTTTGTATTCAGACCCGATATTGTGTACGAAACCAATGAACCCGGCATGAGTGCGGTAAACTGCGTGGTACCTGCGGTAAAAGAAGTGTTGAAAACAGGCATGATTGATAAAGAGAAAGTGGGTTTGATGGGCCATAGCTGGGGTGCCTACCAAACGGCTTACCTGATTACACAGACCGATGTGTTTAAAGCAGCCTGTGCAGGAGCACCTTTAACAGATATGATCAGTATGTCGCTATCCATTTACTGGAACAGCGGAACACCCGACCAGAAAATATTTGAAACCAGCCAGGGAAGATTTGATGGTCCCTGGTACGAGCGTACGGATGCGCATATCCGCAACTCGCCCATGTTCAATGCCAGCAAGATCAAAGCGCCTTTACTGGTAGCCTTTGGCGATAAGGATGGTGCGGTTGACTGGCACCAGGGCATTGAAATGTACGGAACCATGCGCCGCATGGAGAAACCCCATGTAATGCTGGTATATGCGGATGAAAACCACGGCCTCGCCAAAAAAGAAAACCAGATCGACTACCAGAAGCGCCAGCGCGAATGGTTTGATCATTACCTGCTGGGCAAACCCGCAGATAAATGGATCACCAATGGTGTTACTTATCTGGAAAAGATGAAAGAAAGAGAAAAACCATCCGATCCCAAATAAGAAAATTCCACCTAAAAAACCTGCTACCATCTGGAGCAGGTTTTTTAATTTTAAACAATGTCCCGTCCTGAAATAGCGATACACAAAAACAGTCGTTATGTCACAAAGTGCATCAAATCAGTACGTTAAACGTAC
>NZ_JBXAPW010000019.1:0-50294 GCF_058806635.1 Sediminibacterium sp. GW821-FHT12F12
ACTGGATAAATTATTTAAATGGAAGAAAACTGGCTCAGATCAAACATGCTCTGAGTTTTCAATAGCACAACACGTTCTATTTTAGATTTCTATAACTTATTAAGCAGGCAACCATTTATTCTACTCTTCTATATAATCAACAAGGTCATTTACCTTTGTTTCTTTTTTCGTCCACTTCCATATTTTTACCTGAAGAGAAATTACAATCAGCACAAAAAATATTACACTCATCCAGGTTAAGGCACACATCTCATTTTTGATATCGCTGTAAGTGCCGCCATAGATGGCTATTTTTCTGAAGGCGTTTAAAAAATGTGTTAATGGCAAAGCATTGCTGATGCTTTGCAATATAGCTGGCATCCCCGATGCTGGCCAGGTGTACCCGCTCAATACAAAACCAGGCGTGGCAATCACCATTAGCAATTCTGTGGCTCTTAGCTGGTTTGGAATTAGTATAGAAAATAGCATTCCCAATAAAATGCAGGCCGTTGTAAACACCAATGTAACTGCCAACATACCGCTATTTAAAATGGTTCCGCTCATATAAAAACCGTGATGTAAAAAAATAGCCATGCCCCAAACTATTATTCCCATCAAATAAAAAGGCAAAGCCTTCAGCAATATATGAACCAGGCTGATACGGCTGTATTGGATAAGCTTTGCGAAATAGCCATCTTCAAAATCCCTTGCAAATACCAGTGCAAGCGCCAGCAAGAATATTTGCTGCATGATGGCACCCATTAATCCCGGCCACATAAAATTGAGGTAATTGCCCGATGTATTGAACAGCCGGTTGTAGGTAACTTTAAAAGCTTCATACCGGGCATCAGCCAACGCAGGCGATAATCCCTGCTTCTTTAAAGTTTCTATTTCCACACCGGCATTGAGGCTTGCCAATACAGTTTGTAAACCACGGCTGACAAAATTGGCCGTTAGAATGTTTGACATGTTTAAGTCCACCGTAATTTCGGGATAACGGCGCTGGTTAATGTCTGCTTCAAACCGTTGAGGAATTGTTATTATTGCTTGGTAATTCTGCTGGATAATACCCGCCTTTACCTGCTGGTTCTCTGTATATACTTTCGCCACTTTCAAATATTCATTGTCGTTAAAAGCATCTATGATTTTATATGACGTGGTTGTACCATCGTAATCCACAACGGCAATGGACAGTTTATCAATCTTTCCTTTTTTATAGGTTACGCCAAACAATAATCCATATAATAACGGAGCGCCAAAAAAAATGACCATTACTACACCGTTGGAAAATATACGTTTGAATTCGACGCCTGATAATTGTATGAATTTTTTCATCAGCTTCTGCTTTTTAATCTTTATGCCCAGAACAGGACACTCTTCCGCAGCAATAACCCGATTTTGTAAATTGTATCCGCCTTCATAAAATATATTTCAGTAAAAGTTTGTAATATAAAAAACAAAGGATGCTATTTTAGTTCTTTCAACAATACCGTAGAATTTTGAAACAGGGCTTTGGCTTTACTATTATCGCCTGCAACCACTTTTAACTCATAAGTAGCCTGCCCCAATTCATAATTGGGTGAAGTGGAAGTATTATCAGCATATCTTGCCAATTGCTTTACCGCTATAATCTTTCCTGGAATTTCAAGGGTGGTATTTGGTACAGTTACTATCACCTGCTGTTCGGTTTTATAGGCGTTCACTTTATCCTCACTCACCGTAAAACGAAAGTATACGGATGCCTTTTTTAATCCGCTGAAAAAGGTATAGCCAGGCAAAGCCAGTTCGCCTTCTTTCAAAGCAATTGTTTCTATGGTCATATCGGCCGGGGCAATAATATATTTTTCATTCAGGGCAACCAATGCTTCGTTTTTAGCCCCTATAGCCCTTGCCACCTGCCCCATAGCCGTTTTTTTATTTTCCGCCCTTGTACCTTTCCGCACTTCGGCAAGTTTGGCCTCAATAGTTTTTACCTGTGCCCTCGCCGCTTCCGCTTTCATTTTTGTTTCATCATATTGTTGCGCCGGTATAAGTGAATCGGCATACATATTCGTTACCCGCTGAAAACTTTTTTCTGCAAATGAAAGTTGTTCCCGGGCAGCCATAAGCTGACTTTCAACCTGGTCAATTTGTTCACCGGTAGCTCCGTTATTGGCCAGGTCCATTTGCCCCTGTGCCGAAACGATGGCGCCTTCGGCCTGTTGCAACTTTGGTGTTATTTCAGGAATATCCAATACGGCTAAAGTGTCCCCTTTTTGTACTGCCTGCCCTTCGCTTACATTTATTTTTTCGATACGGCCCGCAAGTTTCGGGGCAACCGATACGCTTTCAAATTTTACCCTGCCCTGGATGCCTTCAATTTTTTTTTGCCTGTTGCGGCATGAAGTAATAAGCAGTATGGCAAAAACGATTAGAACGATTGTATGTTTCATAACCTTGTATAAGTTAAACACATTATTATTGTAAAAAAAATAAAAGCCGGCCCTTCGCTTCCAACAAACTGGCTACTGCCCTGCGTTGTTCAAAAATGGCTGTTAAACTATCCTGTTGCGCTTTTTCCTGCTCCGCCACTGCATCTAACAGCTCCCGTATGCTGGTTAATCCATTTTTAAATTGTTTTTCAGTCCACAGTTTTATTCTTTCTGCCAGCGCAGCGCTTTGTTTGGCCATTATCATTTTTTGTCCGGCGGTCCTTTCATCCACTTCAGCTTTTGATACCGCCAGCGATATTTTTTCTTCTGCATCTTTTTTCTGCTCCAGCAAAATATTTTTTTCAATGGCGGTTTTCCTTGCTTCTTTTTTTGCCGTCAACCCATCAAACATTGTCCATTGCAATCTTGCCCCTGCAAACCACCGCGGCTCAAATAAGGAGAGGTTTTGTTTGCGCCATTCGTACTGGCCGAAAGCCGCGATTTTAGGAATGTATTCAGTTAGTTCTATTTTTCTTTTGAGTTCAATGGCCTGGATGTTTTCGTTGAGGGCTTTTAGCTCGGGCCTTTCAACAGTTATAGTATCGGTAAAAAATAATGGGGCAATAGTTGGGTTTAATAATGCCAGGCTTGTTTTTTCCTGTAAGGTAACCATGGATAGTTTATCAATCAGCAATTCCTTATTGCCCTGTACCTCTATTTTTTTAAGCGTTAATTTCTGACGGGCCAGGTTTACTTTTTCCCGCTCCAAAGGTGTTGCCAATCCGTTTTTAATGGCTTCTTCAACAAATCGCAGTTGTTCGTCCAAATAATTATCTGTTGCTTTAATAACCTGTTCGGAAGCGTTTACCAGCGCCAGTTTATCGTATGTTTCCCATACATCTTTAGCGATATTTATTTTTTCTATCTGACTAAGAAAGCTCAAACCTTTTTCCTGGTGCTGTGTTGCTTTCGCCGACAGGCTGGCTTTAAAGCCGCTGAATAAAATCCATTGCGCACCGGATGTTATTTTAAAAATATCCTTACTTTGAATAATGGGCACAGGTTTTAACTTGACCTGCGATGGCAGTGTTGCATTAAAGGGAAGGCTAAGCGCCTCTTTTATTAATAAACCCTGCGTACCCAATAGCAAGGTTTTTGTGTCTTGAGGAAAAGCGATGTCATCATTGAGGCGGGTATAGGTAGCAGAATTGCTGATCTTCGGCAAAAAAGTTTGCTTTGCCATTGTGCGGTTAATCTGCACCTGTGCTGTTTTATAGATATTGATTTTTAATTGATGGCTGTTGTTAAAGGCTTCATTAATGAGCAACTTTAAATCATTGTCCATTCTCTGGCCAATCACTGACTGTGACCACACAAGGCTTATAAATGCGATGGAAATATATTTTACTTTCATCAGATGAAACAGCGTTTTTTGATTTTTTTATTTGGTAACAAACAGGTAAGAAAAAATAATGAACTCATTACATTTTCATTCCCTCCATTGGATTGGCGCCTTTCTTGAAAATAAATTCACTGTTTAATAAATACGCTCCGCTTATTACAACAATATCACCCTCTTGAAGGCCCGATTTTATTTGAACCCTGTCTCCATCTTCCTTTCCAATTTCAACCATCCTGCTTTTAAAAGAACGGCTACCAGTTTGCACCCAAACAGATGTGCCGGTGCCTGTACGGAGTACGGCATTAGAAGGTAAGGTTAATGTATTTACCTGTTTTCCTTTTATTGTAACATAAGCAGGCATACCTGGTTTGAGTACGTTACCTGAGTTGGCAATATTTACACGCAGCAGGGTTATACGTGTTTGTGGATTAATTTCAGGATTCATGAATTCAATCTTTCCAGTTGTTTGTCTACCAGGCAAATCGGGAAATTGAACGGAGGCTACCGCATTGTTATCAATCTGCGACAACTGAGAGTTATATACCTGAGCCTCCGCCCAAAGTGAGGATAAATCCGCAATCCGTACAATTGTACCGCCTTCAGTTGCATATTCGCCTTCACTTATATCTAAAGTGGTTATATAACCTGCTACGGGACTATAAAAAGTTGTGAGAGGAGAAGCGATTTTTTTAACGGATATATCCTTTATTTGTACTTCTGATAAGCCCCACAAAAGAAGCTTGTTTTTAGCACTTTGAATAATGGCCGTAAAATCAACAATTGAATTATCAAGCGTCTTCTGGCGTTCCAGTGCTAATAAATATTCCTGTTTGGCATTATTCAGTTCTTCACTGTATATATCAAATAATTTATCCCCTTTTCTGACATAGTCACCCAGGTTTTTAAAATATAGCTTTTCAATTCTGCCCATCACCCTCGCACTTACTGCATTAATCAAACGCTGGTCGGCATTTAGAGTAGCAGTAAGTACCATCTGGTCGCCAATCATTCCGTTACGAATAGTATCCGTCAAAATATTACCAAGTTGCATTTGTTGTTCATTCAATTGTACGCCATCGTTATCAGGTGTTGACGTCTTTGAAACCTCGATCAGTTTCATTCCGCAAATTGGGCAATTCCCTGGTTTATCCTGCATCACCTGTGTATGCATAGAACAGGTATAATAAACATCTCCATGTGCGGCATGTTTCGCATCACCTGTATCTTTCTCTTTGTTATTTTTACAGGCAGCAAACAGAAACATAAGCCCCAATACAATAAATATTTTTTTCATCTTTAATTTTTTAAGAACTAACAATTGTATGATCTTGATCCGTGTCCATTAAAACATTTTTTCATGCTGTTCATTAATTGACATAATCGTATTTAAATAGCCTTCCGTTAATCTTTACGTTGAATCTTTATAAAACTTTCACTATCCATTAAAAACTGTGCATTAGCTGCTACAGAATCCTGCATAGTAATCCCTCCGGTAATCTGTATTAAATTTTTATAGGCAAGTCCTGTTTCAACCTTTTGGGCTTTGAATCCGATACCACTTTTTACAAAAACAACTTTTTCAAGCCCTAATGATAGAACGGCATCCTTTGGCAACCAATCCGCATTTATTGAGTTGGTGAAAATAGTTGCACGTACCTGGCTGCCAATAGGTAATTGCAAAACACTATTATCAACATTTACTCTTGCTGTAAGCGTTTTACTTCCCGGCCTGAAAAAAGGTTCAATAAAGTAAATAGAACTACTAAAATCATTACCGGGCTTCGCTTCCGGCACAATCCTTACTTTATTGCCAACTTTAATAAAAGGCTGGTCTGAGGGATAAATATTCAGTAAGGCCCATACCTTGTTAGGACTATATACTTTAAAAATCGTTTGCCCCTTTTGTAAATACATCCCTTCTTTAAGGCTAAGTTCCTGGGTGGTTAATGATGTAGCTTCATTCATGACAGGCACCTCAGCTCCGGCACCATTCATTTCCTTGCCAAGTGATTCATGTATGTGCCCGCCGTACCTGCTATAAACAGAAACGGTAAACAGTGTTTTTTGGGTGGATACTAACTGCTGTAATTGTTCAGAAGGAAAGCCAAGAAGTAATAATTTTTCTTTAGCGGCGCTGATTAATGAATTATTGGATGGATCATTCTTCAGCAGGAATAAAAGATTTTGCTGTGCCGTAAGTAACTCCGGGCTGTATATGTCCATAATCTTTTGGCCCTTTTTAACTAATTGATAACGAAACCGTACATATAACTTTTCAATCCTGCCACTTATACGGGCAGATATAGCCCCCACTTCAGTAGTGTTATAGGCAGTATATCCAAGTGCGTTAATTTCTATTGCCTCTTCCTGCTGCTGTAAAGTAGTAGAGGGTATACGGGAAACGGCATAACTGTTGGTAGGCTGAATTAAAGTATGCAAAGAAATGCCGTGTATTTTTTTACTATCATTTTCTTTTTTGACTAAATGCATGCCGCAAATAGGACAGTCACCTGGCTTATCACGAATGATTTCAGGGTGCATAGAACAGGTGTATAAAACCTTTTCTTCCGCTGCAGTCGTTTTCATACTCTCATCCTTAGTGTCCATCTTCATGTTTTCCATTCCAGCCATTCCTTCGTGCTGTTTATGCGTATCGTTTTTCGGAAGCAGTACTTTAAAATATATCCATGCGACGGCTACCAGCAATACCAGCACTGATGATATAATAATTGCTATTTTCTTTTTTTTCATAACTGAAGTAATAAATCTTTTAAGTTAATTGATATTGTAACATCATGCCATCATCTTCATGTTCAAGGTTGTGGCAATGAAAAACAAATACACCTGTTAATGTTGAAAATGGGATGATAATCTTTACCGTTTCACGGGGCATTACTAAAACAGTATCCTTCCAACCGCTTTCGGAAGCTGTCAACTGTCCCCGGCCACCATTTCTTTCCAATACCTGGAAATGCACACCATGCAAATGCATAGGATGGGGTTCATCACCCTGTGAATTATCTAATACCCATATCTCTGTTGCATTTGCAGCAACTGTTTCATCAATCCTGTTCTTATCATAGGTCTTATCATTGATTCGGTGAATACCAGTCATATTCATCCCACTAGTCATTTGCATGGCATTAATAACAAAATTTCTTGTCTTTGAAGATGAAGAAGCCGGAATAGTATTAACAGCAGAAAGTGAAGCTGGTACAATAAAGCTATCGCTTACGGTTTGTGTTACCTTAAACTTCATAATCTTAAACCCCTGCTTCCCCTGTGCACTGCCACCGTTATCAAACATCCTGCTTTCAAGAAATACTTGAGTACCTGCTGTTAATCCTGCAAAGTTTACCAGCACATCTAATCTTTCGCCAGGTGCCAGTAAAACGGTTTTAACAGTCGCTGGATTTCTTAATAAACCACCATCGTTACCAATTATTATTAAATCGGCATTATTACTCAAAGCCAGATTATAGATCCGGGCATTGGAGCCGTTTAGTATCCGCAAGCGATAGTAACGTGTTGCTACGTCAGTGTAAGGAGATGCTTCTCCATTTACAATAATTGTTTCGCCCATATAGCCCGACATTACTTCTCCCATAGAAGGATTATATGTGATACCGGATGAAGTAAATCGCTTATCCTGTATTACTAAAGGGATTTCATAAATACCGGACGGCAGACTTAAAGCTGCTTCTTCGGCATCGTTAATTATAAACAAACCGGCTAGCCCCTGAAAGGCTTGTCTTGCAGTTGCTCCATCGGGATGCGGATGATACCAGCATAGTCCTGCTCTTTGATTAATAGGGAACTGGTAATTAAAACTACTGCCGGGATTTACAAGAGCTTGCGGATGCCCATCCATATTGGCAGAAATTTTTAAACCATGCCAATGGACATTGCTTTTTTCAGAAAGATTATTCTGAAAATTGAAGTTGGTATTTATACCACTGTTAGCACGGATAGTAGGGCCCAAAATACCATTAGCCTGGTAACCCAATACAGAAATATTGCTGCCATTAATATTTGCAGTTGTTGCCTGAGCAGTTAATGTTGCATTACCTGATACTGTGTTGGGAATAGGGAGTAACCTGGTGAAGCTTCCTTCTGTTACAGGAACAGGCTGTCCCCCCATATTCATGCCGCCGCCATTCATCATATTGTTCTTATTACATGCTGCTATAATAGTTACAATGGAACCGGCAGTTAATATACCACCTGCTCCCAAACCTGTATTTTTTATAAACACCCTGCGTTTCATGGTTGAAATATTTTAAGATGAATAATTATTTTATTTGCAAGGTTCTTTCAAGTTCAACCTGCATCGTCAGTAATTCCTGTAATTGTTTTAAATATTCAAGCTGAGTCATATTGAGTGTTTCCCATGCATCAAATAATTGAAATAATTCCTCTGTATTTTGTTCATAGGCTAATTGATAGGTTTGATAGTTTCTGCGAAGTGCGGGCAGGATATTTTCTTCGTACAGTTTGATTTGTTTTCTTTTGTTGAGGATGTCTGTTCGCAAACCATAAGCAGAACCGGTAGATTCATTTAGGATCATTTGCTTTTGTTGTTTCAATGATTCATTTTTCCATTTCAGCCCTTCAATATTTGCCTTATTCATTTTAGCCGACCAACGGGCCATTGGCAAACGAACTGATACCATTGCAGAAAACTGCAAAGGTTGTTTCGCCCATCCATAGGCATTTTCAAACCGTACAGCATATTCGGGCAGCAGTCTTGTTCTTTCAGTTTCCTGTTTTAATATATTTACGTACATTTCTTTTTCAATCGCTTTTATATCACTCCTGTTCGTTACAAACAATGCAGTATCAAAAGCCAGATTTTGATAGCTATTGAATGTGTAAGAAGTGTCAATATCAAATTCAATCGTTTTATCACGGTACATTAATGTATTGATGTTGTATTTTCTTTGCTTGATTTCATTCTCCAGCATAACCCTCATGCTTTGAACATTAGCAATTGCAGCTTTTGCTTTATAGTAGGCACTTATTTTTTCAAGCCCGTTCTTATACCGTATTTCAGCGCTTTGTATCATATAGTTTAGAAGCTTTTCGTTATCATCTAAAATGAACAATTGCTTTTTGATTACTATCCATTCGTAATAATTCTTCTTTGCATCAGCATATAGTTGATTTAATGTATAACCTTTCTTCTCTTTTTCCACAGATGACATAGCCGACATGTATTTGGAATCTGCATTTAACCGTTTAGGGTTAGGTATGGTTTGTTGCGCTGCAATGGTATATTGCCCCATACCCGGTTGCCCAGCCATTGACTTCCAGTAGCGGGGGGCATAGGGCACCATAAAAAAGCCTGATGACAGTTCAGGAGCCATCCAGCTTTTAGCGCCTTTGGCAGTTTCGTCTAAAGAACGCACCTCTGCATCGTACATTTTAAGAGTTGGATTACTCGCTTGAATAGAATCGAGAATTTCACTAATGCCCATTGGCTTTTGCGCATTGGCCGTGAAGCCTGACAAAAGAATAAGTCCCCATATTAAATAAAAAGTTTTCTTCATTAGATCTGTTTTATATTGATTATCGTTTTATTTCCAGCACTCCTTTTCACATTTATTGTCTTTTAACGGCTCTGGCTATTTGCTTTTTAAACTACTATTTTCGTTGAAGGTTTTTGCTGAAATACTCTTTTGCATTTGTTTCTGTTTTAAAGTAAAGAACATCTTCTTTAGAGCCGGGTTTGCCAATAATAAAAGCGACTGCTTTATCAACCTGTTCCCCCGATAGAGGGTCAGGTATATAATGTGTTGTTGAATCTTCTTTCAAGGCCTTTACACAACCTTCACAACAGCCGTAGTATGTTTTATCATTTAATGGAACAGCGATCTGCTCCGAGTTCATAAATCTGTTGTTGATCATACATACCTGGCTATTGACAAGCCTTGTAATTCCTGTATCAGAGAAAATAACAGTAGCCCCAACCATCGCTTTTTTATTATCTGTCGCAGAAGATCCACCTGAATTACATGACATAACTGTAACCAGGGAAATGACCAGGACTACTCCGAAATATTTTTTTGTTTTCATCTTGAATTGTTTTTGATATTACTCTTTATTTTTTTGTAAATAATTTTATTTACCAGTTGTCTCTTGTTTTGTTGCGATGCTTATGAAACGATTTTACAGGGTATTGCTCCAGTAGATCATATACCACCGGGTGCAGGTTCATTTGTAAATATGCTGTATCATATAAATCAGCATTAGCAGTTCCACTCCATACGATTTTCTGCTGTGCCCTGTCAATCACATTAAGTATAATTGAATTTTTTAAATAGGTTTCCTTTGGTGCCGCATCTTCTTTGGAGTAATTAAAATATTTATAGGTAAATGACTTATTGTATTTAAGTGGATTACTTAGCGGGTGCAAAAATGGATTGCCATATTGCGTTACTGTTGTTGTGCTGTAGGGCGAAGGGGCAGTAGGGTCTGCCTTCTCCAGTGTTTTACTTTTTACAATCAGTTCCAATAAAATATCAGGGCTGTCGAGATTTACTTTGTATCCTCTTTCGCCCATGCAATGCGTAAAATAATTCTCCGTATTGGTACGTTTCATTTCAAAAGTACTTTTAGCAGCAGCAGAATCTTTACCAGGCAACCATGCGAAAGTTCTATAGTGCTTAAAGTCCACTGACTTGTCGTAATTGCTTGATATATCCTTATATATTTTCCGGCTACAACTATTCAGCATTACCACAAATGCACCTGAAACGATTAATACTGTCAAAATATATTTTGCATTTATTTTCATAACTATTTTTTAATGCTTTGTTTCCAATACATCTATTTTCCCATGCTTTCTTAACTCATATTCCTTCTGCATTAAAAATATTAAGGGTGTTACCAAAAGAATATGTGTTGATGAAGTAAGTACCCCGCCAATCATTGGCAGTACAATGGGTATCATCACATCACTTCCCACACCCGTACTCCAAAGAATGGGAACCAATCCAAATAAGGATACACTCACCGTCATCAATTTTGGCCTCAATCTTTTTGCAGCGCCATGAATCACGTATTCCCGTAAATCTTCTTTGGTGATTGTTTCTCTTGAATTGCCTTTTTTTGCTACTAACTGCTCCATGGCATCATTAAGATAAATAACCATTACGATCCCCGTTTCCACCGCCAAACCAAATAATGCGATAAAGCCAACAGATACAGCTACCGAAAGATTAACGCCCCAGAAATAAACAAAATACGCTCCGCCAATCAGCGCAAAAGGAATGGAAATAAGACTGAAGAAAGCTTCCCGTGCAGAATTAAAGGCAAAATACATGCACATAAAAATGATAAGCAAAACAATGGGCAAAATCATTTTTAATGTTCTTTCACCACGGATTAAATTTTCATATTGCCCACTCCAGTCCAGGAAATATCCTTTAGGCATTTTATTGATCATTTTATCCAGCTTTTTCTGCGCTTCCGTAACAGTACTGGCTAAGTCACGTTCTCTTACATTGAATAATACAGTGCCACGCAACATTGCATTTTCAGAATTTATCATTGGGGGGCCTTCGTGTATTTGGATATCCGCCACTGCTTCCAGCGGTATGGGCCCAAAGCTCATTGTTTGCACCTGCAATCTTTTTAGAGATTCAATATTATTTCTGAAATCCTGTGCAAACCTGGCATTAACTGAAAAGCGACGGCGGTCTTCAATAGTGGTGGTAAGCCGCATACCCCCCAGCGCTGCTTCTACAACGGTATTCACATCATCAGTACTTAGACCATAGCGGCCAATCTCATCCCGTTTAACTACTATATCAATGTATTTTCCACCCGTTATAGGTTCTACATATAAATCTTTTACACCCGGAGTGCCTTCCAAGGCTTTTTTAATTTGTTGTGCAAATGCATAAATAGTATCCAGGTTCTGACCAAATACTTTTACGCCTACATCTGTGCGTATGCCTGTGGAAAGCATATTAATACGGTTGATGATAGGCTGAGTCCATCCGTTTGTAACTCCCGGTATCTGAAGCTTTGCATTTAATTCATTAATGATACTGTCTTTTGTAAATCCCTTTCTCCATTCGCTCCTTGGTTTCAGCATAATAATAGTTTCTACCATACTGATAGGGGAATTATCTGTTGCTGAACTTGCCCGGCCTGCTTTGCCCAATACATGGGTTACTTCGGGTACACTTTTTATGATTTTATCCTGAACCTGTAATATGCGTTTGGCTTCAGAATTAGAAACATCCGGCATCATAACGGGCATAAATAAAAGTGAGCCTTCATCCAGCGGAGGCATGAACTCACGCCCAAGGCCCATTACCAAAGGGATGCTGATTGCCAACGCTATTACATTAACCCCAATAGTGACCCACCTTCTTTTTATACAGGCCCTGATAACAGGCTCATAAATTCTTTCAAGCATCCTGTTCACCGGGTTTGCATTGTCCGGTAGAAATTTCCCTTTCATAAAAAAGGAAATCAGTACCGGGGCCAGTGTTAACACCAATAAGGCATCTACCGCCAGTATGAAAGTCTTTGTATAAGCCAGGGGATGAAACAATTTCCCTTCCTGCCCGGTTAATAGAAATACCGGCAGAAAAGAAGCAATAATAATAATGGTAGAAAAGAATACGCCCCTTGATACCTGTTTGCAGGCACGTTCTATAATTGACATTCTTATATCATCAGGAATTTTCCGGTAAGAAGGGGTATCTTTTTTGCTGAAACGTGCTTTTAATTTTTTAAAGAAATTCATCGTATTAATTTTTTTCAGGGTGATTATTATTTTGCCATTCAGAAAGCTGGCGATAACTATTTTCAGACATGATAATTCCATTATCTACAATAACGCCAATGGCTAATGCAATGCCCGTTAAAGACATTAAATTTGATGACATGCCAAACGCATTCAGCAGGATAAAACTAATAGCAATTGTTATTGGAATTTGAATAATAATGCTCAAAGCACTTCGCCAATGGAAAAGGAAAACCAACACCACTAAACAAACCACGATTATTTCTTCTATTAGTTTTCCTTTTACAGTTTCAATAGCGGCTTCTATCAATCCACTTCTGTCGTAAGAAGCTTTGATTGTAACCCCTTCAGGCAAACCTTTTTCTACATCTTTTATTTTTGCTTTAACTGCCTTTATTACTTCGTCTGCATTTTGCCCATAGCGCATTACTACTATACCTCCCACTACTTCACCTTCTCCGTTTGCGTCAAGAGTGCCTAATCGTAAGTCGCCACCCATCTGTACTGAGCCAACATCTTTAACTCTTACCGGTATGCCATTATATTGTGCCAAGGCAATGCTTTCTACATCTTCTTTACTTTTGATGTAGCCCAATCCCCGAATAACGTAGGCCATGTCGCTCATTTCAAATTTCCGGCCGCCCACATCATTATTGTTCGCTTTTACTTTATTCATTACATCCATCAGGGATACTTTATAGAATTGCAGTTTCACGGGGTCCAGCACAATCTGGTATTGTTTTTCAAAACCGCCATAAGAAGCTACCTCTGCAACACCTTTAACCGTTTGGAGGGCAAATTTTACATACCAATCCTGCAGGGCTCGTTGTTCTCCTAAATCTAATTTTGGAGCGTCCAGGTGATACCAGAAAATATGGCCTACACCGGTGCCATCTGGCCCCAACGATGGTGTTATACCAGGCGGCAATAAACGTTGTGCATAGTTTAATCTTTCCAGCACCCGGGTACGGGCCCAGTAGATGTCAACATCGTCTTCAAAAATTACATACACAAAACTCATCCCGAACATGGAAGTACCTCTTATGTTTTTGATGCGGGGAATACCCTGTAGGTTAGATACGAGTGGATAAGTAATCTGATCTTCCATCAACTGAGGGCTTCGTCCCATCCATTCTGTAAATACAATCACCTGGTTTTCGGACAAGTCGGGAATAGCATCAATGGGATTATCTTTTATAGAATTAAAACCCCAAACGAATAAAAGTACTGCTGCCAGCAGAACCATCATCCTGTTTTTTAAAGCAAATGTTATAAGGTTCTGTACCATGAATTGGGTTGGGTTTTACGATTATTTAAAATGATTTCTATGGGCCTAAAAAAATCCAGCCGTTTACTTATTACTGTTAACAAATGCCAGTGCCATTGCAAGAATGGAATTTTTAAATTAGGGAGTGCTGTTTTTATCATAGTTTGTATTTATGTTTTGGGGCATGGTGTTACTTTTGTTTTTAAATTATTTTTTTATGACCGGATAACCAGAGTTGTTGAATTTCATTTCACTTTTTTACTTTTAAACTCTATTTTATCTATCAATCTTTTACTTAGTTCTTCTTGTTTGCCAGGTTCAGCTAATTCCTTACGTAATACCTTGTCTGCTATTTCTATTACCAGTATGCCAGTTTTATTCTTTATTTCAACTATTGCATCAACCTTTAATTTCTGAATGTATAACAGCGCATCTTCAATAATAAGATCATAATTCAGTTTGGCTTTAATCTTGGCTTCAGAAAGTACTTTTTCATTAAACTCTTTTGTATCTTTTTGCAAGGCCGATATTTCGTCCAATGTTTTTTTATTCAACAATTCAGCTTCCTTTTTTAACTGATCTACCGCTACCCGTGCCTTTTCTATTGAAGCCAGTGAATCTGAAATAACATTTCTTCTTTCGTTTAAATACGTAGTCACAGGTTTCCAGACAGCCTTTTTTAAGAGAATAATAAAAATGAAAAATATTATAATCTCCCATATAAAATAACCCTCGTCATGATTCAATAAATTCATACATTTTTTTTATTGTTCAAATATTTTTAAATAAAATCCTACACTTAAACCCGACATACCTTCGTTTTTTTGATACTTCATTTATGCTTTATCAGCACTACCAGCATGTAATATCAAAACAAAAATTCCCGGTACATAAACTTAAAAGAATGAAAATCATTTAAAAAAACACAACAGTGTTGTTATACTTTCTTTATCCGTACACAAACAATAAAACATTTTCCGCCCTTCCTGTAACTTGCTGACTATTCCTGCGCTTTTCAGTATTTTCAGATGCCTTGACACAATCGGCTGCTGCATACCCAGTTTCTCATAAATTGTTTTTACTGAAAGGCATTTTTCACTACTCTTATATAGCAGGCTTAACATAGCTAATCTATCAGGGTGTGCTGCAGCCTTTAATATTTCAGCCATTTTTATCATATCTTCTTTTTTAAAACTTTTATTTTTCTGCTTCACCATAGCTTTTTCATTTCGATAAAGGTCTATGGTCATAAGGATAGAAACTATGATATTGCTTACCTCAATAGCAGATTTTAGTCATACAGGTATACAAATAGTTATATAATGAATAAAAATCAGACCTGTTATTTTCATAGTCAAATATTTTACCAACACCACTTAAATCTGTCTATATTTTATTGTAACCTTTAACAACTGTATTTTAATATATGTCTTTAGCATATTTTTCTACATGCAATTCCTCCGCTTCTTCGATGGAATGTGATTGCGACAAATCCTTTTCCTTTTTTGCCAATGTACTTAAGCTACGGAAATAACTACTCAATATTTCCAGTTCCTTTTCAGTTAAATCTTCAATATCAATTAATCTGTTGCTCGGCCCCTTTAATGAAGCAATCAATTCGTTTAATTTAAGATGGACGGCATGAGAATCCTTATTCTGCATTCGCTGAATAAGAAACACCATTAAAAAAGTAATGATGGTGGTGCCTGTATTTATCACCAGTTGCCAGGTATCTGAAAAATGAAAAAGGGGTCCTGTGAGCAGCCAGACTACAATAATCAGGCACGCAATAATAAAGGCCTTTGTAGTGCCTGTAAACATTGTTGCATAATGTGAAAGCTTTTCGAAGATGTTTGTTTTTCTATGTTTCATAATTTGTTTTTATTCTTGCATTTGAATATGTTTTTTCGCATTGTTTTTTGATTGAAAATACAGAACATCGTCTTTTGTGCCGACTTTCGCAATCTATACCAAAGTCACAAAAGTCAGGAGACCGAAAACAGGAGCGACTAAAAATTCATTTTCATTTTATTTGACTTTGTTTAATTGAATATAGTTAACTGTTTCTTTAACAGACAGTGGGATTGTGGCATTGCCGGTTCTCAAATAGAAAATTGTGTTTTTTTCTAAATTAACGTATGCAGGGGAAGATGATTTTGCTATGTCTATAACACAAAAATCTTTTTCCTGCCTGTTGTGGAAATAAATGTGTACAAGCGAACAAAATTCAGATCCAAGAAAGCAACTTACTATTTCGTAAACTCTACGTTCGAATCCGTCACGGTTCTTGTGTTTAAGAGTAGCAAAATCAAGTTCCAATCCGAGCGCCTCGCCATTATCAGCAATACCAATGATTAGTTTTCCGCCATTGCTATTCATAAATCCGGCAATTGATTTTGCGATTACTATTTCCAATTCTTTATTAGTTGTTTTTTTTGAATAGTCGTAACGGATGGAAGATTTGAATTCTGTATATTCATTTTCACCCTCCTGAATTGTTTGTTCAATATCCCGGCTGATAAATTGTTTTTGTTTTAATAGCAGTTTATTTTTATTCTGAATACTCTTATAATAAATTCCGGAACCTGCTCCTGTAAGTACTCCGATGAAAAGAAAGATTGATGACATGCCTGTCATGTGAAACGAGAAGGCATGTAATGACCTTTGAATAACTATATCAACCAGATTAAAGTTTGTTGTATTGCCTTTATTAAATTCAAACCAATACATTATCATGGTAAGAGGATGAATGAGAAAATAGAAAATGAACACCCCCGTCAATGTATGCAGCATCACAACTTTGTTAGCTGTACAGTAAGAATACATTTTGTTTTTAATGGTTGTCATATTAAGTTTTTGGTCCACTATCTGTGCCATTTCAGTTTGCGTCATGTATTACATATCACCCATCTTCATTTCCCCCATCCCGTTTTTTTTCTCTTTCTCTTTTTCAATTATTTTCTTTTCCACCAGCTTCATGCCGCACTTAGGGCAATTACCTGGTTTGTCGCTTTGTATTTCCGGATGCATCGAACAGGTATAGATTATCTTTGGAGTGGTTACTTGATGCTTTTTTACTAACTCCATACCACACTTGGGACATTTACCTGGTATATCATTTATTACCTCGTGATGCATTGGGCAAGTGTAAACAACCCGGTTTGTATCAACCTTATTAGATGGTTGGCTGCCGTGAGTTTTTTGAGCATAACTGCTAATACCGGAAGAAAGTACAAATACTAAAATGATAATTTTGTTCATACTGAAAGTTTTAAAATAATGAGTACCCTATTGTTAATTGTTGTTTTGAATAGATGATTGATAATTTCAAACGATTGTTGCATATGTATCTTTAAATTAGAATACAACTATTGAATCTTGAAACCTGCCTTTAAGCTTTTCCAATTTGTTTACAAAAACACACATTGCATTACTTCTTTGAAGAATCCATCATTTGATGGTTACTATGCATTGTGCTATCCATTTTCATTGAATCTATTTTCATATTGCCCATGCCCATTCCATTGTGATTCATTTCTTTTGACTGATTATTGTCTGATGATTGATTGTTGCAGGAAGTAGCAATTACTATAGCTATTGCCACTAAGAGACGTTCTTTTTTCATTTTTTATATATTTTAGTTGTTTAATAATTTTAAAGTTCATGGTTTATTAGCTGTATTGTTTCAGACATAATCCATACCTGTATTTCTAGCAGTAGAGCTTTTGTTTACTGCATTGATCCTGCCGTTACTATTTAAATTTCGGACACAAACTTTGTCTTTTATCACCATTATGTTCATTATAAACTCCATAATTAATCAAAGAAAATTCCCAGGCACCACGGCTTTGATTGTATTTGTTTAAGGACGATATTGTTACGTCATACGAAAAAAGCAGGCGGATATTATTCCAGGTAAGCCCTACCATAGGAATTATGGCGTCATCTATCCGGTAATATAATCCTGCTAACAATTGCATCTCTCCTGGGTCTTTCAGGTTATACTGAGCATTGATGCCGGCGGTTAGTTCAGAAGCCCTTGCCTGTGTTGTATAATATGCCATCGGATTTATAATTACCTCTTCACTGACCTTGAAGCTGCCATTTAAAAAGCCACTATAGCGGGGAGATAAACGGCTATCAAACCCGGTTTGTTCAGTTAAAAAAAAGGATTCACGTGGCCGGTTAATATGCCATATTGCTATGCCACCATTCAAATAAATTTTATCAGTAGGAAAATAAGCATAATTAATTCCAGTCTGTAAATCAAAATAACTAATAGAGCGAACATCCAGCACCACGCTGGTTGGTAATTGATTGCTGAAAAATTTTCCATCAAACTGGTCAGGGAATCTTAAATCGGATGTATTGATGCGTTTGCTTATCCGTCCGACATTAAACCCTGCTGTAAGTAAACTGGAATTGCCCATCATCTGGTGATAAGCTAATGAAGCATATATTTTGTTAGTTGTTAATTTACCGGCACCTGCAACATCGCTTAGTATCATACCTCCCAATCCTATCCAGCCGTTTTCAATCTTGTTACGCAGTACCTGTGCATCGCCGAAAATGCTCATAGTTTTATAAGGTACCGACATTACGTTTGACCATTGTGTACGGTAGTTGGCCCCAATGCGATAATCTGCATCTGGAATAAACCCTGTATTTGCCGGGTTGGTAGTTAAAGGCGAATTAAACCACTGTGAAAAATGCAGGCTTTGTGCTTCTGTAATATGAAAGAGAAGAGCTACACAATAAAAAGTCATTAAAAATAATTTGGCATACAGGGCAAAGTATCGCCGGATGCAATTATTGCATTGTTCTAAATTTGTATTTGTATGGTTTGCCTCAATCATTTTTAATGTTTTCTCATTATCTTATCAGAGTAATGTCTCCCTGTTTTGTTATTTTTTTTCCATCAGTAAAATCAACAATTAATGTGTACACATATACATCCATAGGCTGCGCCGCCCCATTAAATGTTCCATCCCAGCCTTCACTGCGGTTATGTGTTTCAAAAACTTTTTGTCCCCAGCGGTTGTAAATACGGAATGTCATTGTTTTAATACCAAAACCTTCTACTTTTAACATACTGTTTTTTCCAAAACGGCCCGGCGTAAAGGCATTGGGTACATCCAGCAAAGGGTTAATCAATACGCTTACTTCGTGATAAGCTGTATCTGTGCAGCCTGCAGCATTAAAAGCAATTAAGCTGGCATTATAAGTATTGGTTTCATTGTATTGATGCGCTATTGTATCAATAGAAAACTTAAAAGCCGATTCTCCATCGCCAAATTCCCATTTAAACTTATTTGCGCCGGTTGAATAATTAAAAAAAATCACCGGCTTGTTTGCTTCCGGAATCAGAAGGCTATGATCCATAGCGGCAACAGGTTTAGGACTCACTGTTATGATTGTTATTGCGCTTGTATCTGTAATGTTGCATGTAGAAGAATCAATAGCGATTAGCCGTACTTTATACGAACCTACCGGGTAATTATGAACTGGATTCGTTTCTGATGAACTTATATTATCTCCAAAATCCCAGATGAATTGCTTACCTGCCTGCGAAGTATTGTTAAATACAGCCCTGTAAGGCACACAACCTGATGGAGATGTTTCAAACCTGGCTTTTACTAATGGAGCAATACGGATTTCCTGTTCCACCGAATCAGGTGTATTGCAATAAGAAGTATCCAATAAAATTAATCTTATTTTGTATGCGCCTGCGTAGGGGAATGCATGCGTAATATTTGCGAGCCCTGTTGTATTGGTTCGGGAGCCATCTCCAAAATCCCATATAAAATTTTTACCTGATAATGGTGTTGTAAATGGAACGGTTGATAAATTATCAAACCGGTACGATAAAGATTGACAAGGAGGTAATTTGGTAAATGAAAAAGAAAGGTTGGCCTTAATGTTACCCGCCCGTATTGTTATAAATGAAGTATCACGAATATTGCAACTGGACGAATCAATGGCAATAAGCCGCACCTGGTAAGCACCTGTTTGGTTATAGGTATGTGAAACTTCGTAAGCAGTTGTTTGTATATCGGCAGTACCATCACCAAAACTCCAATCATAGCTCCGTGCATTACGAACCGTGTCACGAAGGACTATTGTAAGCGGTGAGCAACCAAAACTATCAGGCCTGTTATTAATAAAAGAACGAACACCAGATGTTACTCCTGCGTAATCAAAGGCTATTTTTACAACTGCTAAGTTGCAGCCCTTTCCACCCGTACCATTAACGGTTCCCCATGTACCGGCAGTGGTAGGAAATACCGCTCCTCCGCCACAATTTGCACAAATAGCCTGGTAAATGGTTCCGTTGGCATCATAACGGCTGGTACCACCATCTACGTGATCGTTTACCCTGCCGCCATCCTGTCCAAAGAACGTGGCATACAACAACTGTGTGGCATCCCTTTTTATCACAATAAAATAAAAGTCATATCCATCTGTTGTTCCTTTTAAAGCATCCGGGGTTACCGGCATACCTGTTGTGCCGGCTTGCCCAAAAGGATCAGGCTTGTAAAGTAAATAACCGCCCCAGCCGGATATATATACATTCTCGCAGCGGTCAACCAAAAAAGCAACCGGAGAAATATTAGGCAATGGATTGTTAGTCCCAAAGGTTGTCGAGTAAACATAGTTGGATAGATCGGGAAGTAATTTGGATACATATTGTTTAGCGCCGGGATTTACAAATGCGGCATTTACAACGGGCCAGTTTCCACGGGTGGTACCCATTACATAGGGAAACCCTTTTTTATCAAACTGGATACCGTAAATAATATCAACCTCGTTGGTTCCGAGATAAGTAGTTTTGATGAGGACGGAGCCATCATTGGAAACAACGGAAACAAAACCATCTGCAATACCGCCTTGATAAACTGGTTGTATAACGCCGGATTTATTGCCAGGGAAATCATTGCTGGCAGTAGCGCCAGCAACATATATATTATTGTTTAGTGGGTTTAAAGCCAATACAAAAGCCGCATCTTCTTTTGTGCCGCCGAAGAAGCTGGAGAATAAAATGGTATTACATGCTGGATTGATTTTTAATAATACTCCGTCCTGGATCCCGCCGCCATATACCGGCTGAAAAACACCGGCAGTTACAGGAAAATCTGGCGATTGTGTAGAAGATGCCAGGTAAATATTTCCAGCCGCATCCATTATTACCTCACTTCTTGAATCATCGCCATAGTTGCGGAGAAGGGAAATGGCTCTGTGAATATTAGTTTGGTGCTGAGCTTCGATATTTACACCATCATTGCTGGTTCCACCAATGCGTAAAGAACCAATTAATCCGTTGCCGGCAGCGTTTAATTTTGTAACTATTATGTCAGCTCCCCCGCCGGGCCCCACTGTTGCTCCGGGTGTAACAGGATAATTGTTAGAATAGGTTTTACCTGCAACTACCAGGTTGCCTTGCGCATCGGCAATTAAACTATGAGGATATTCATCGGCGCTGCCGCCAAGATAGGTGGCATATAAGCGGTTACTACCGGTAGCATCCAGTTTCATAACCCCAATATCTATTTTCTGGGTACTGCCACCCTGAAAGCCGGTTTGAAAAGCTCCCAGCGAGGAGGGAAACCCGTTGCCAAAGACAATACCGGCAACAAAAGTGCTTCCATCAGGACCGGGTGTAGCACTAAACCCCCAATTATCTGCAGCACTGCCGGTAAATGTTGAGAAAATAAGAGTGGGGTCAATAACGAGCGTAGTTGCAGGTGAAGAGTTTTTAACTTTAAATGTTACCACATTATCTGCCGACACTTTATACTTACAGTCAATTTCTTCCCTTGTATTAGTGTACCCGTTCACCTGGTATGAGTAAGGATACAATTCCTTTACATCACCCACCGATGTTTTAATAAGAAGTTCCCTGTTTTTAATGGTCAGTTTATCCGCACCTTCATATTTCATGGCAACATTACTTATATCGCCACCGGGATGAATAATCAAATCGTACTTTAACTGACCCCGGTCAGCATAATAGCGTACGTCAATATTGGGGTAAACATTTTTATAGGTAAGTACCTGGTAAATTTTGCAGTTTACAGCCCATTTGGAGGGGTCGCTACCAATGAAATAATTATTATAAGAATTTTGAATCTTTTCAGGAATAATTTCGATATTTCTACTTCCTCCCACAAAATGAACAGCATAGGCATGCGAATGCAATATCTTATTTTCGTCACCAACACTGGCTTGTCCGTTATGATGCACACGTATTAGATTTTGTAACTCCTGCGGGTTATGCAATAAAACAGTAAAACCATTCGATTCTAAAAAGAAAGCACCGGAATTTATTTGTGCAACAAATTTTACATTACTGTTCCATTGGCCTTTGTTCTCAACAATATCAAAATTGCTATGGCCTGATTGGGCTAAGGAATGATATCCACCAGCCCAAAACAACATCAGCATTATGCAAAAGTTCTTATACATTTCGGTTTACTTACCTTTTAAATACTTCAATTAATAGTTTTTCAGTATAACCAACTGCATTGGTTTCAAATAAAGTTTGATATAACAAACCGGGTTGGCTGGGTTTTCTGAATGCAGTATCTCCACATTAGTTTTAAGACCGTATACAGGTTTCATCCATTTGTGTTTTCGGTTTAACTGACAATCCACCAAAATATGTTCTTCCTTCACATCACTGGTTGACGAATTAAATACAAATACAACTTCCTGATCATACAATATTCTTGAAAAAGCCAGGAGACATTTATGGCATTCCGGTAAATGAAACCGAATACCATCTTTTGAGGTTTCCCGCATGAACATTCTGCCAAACTTCAACACATTGCTTTCATTTCTGAATTTGGCAATAGATGAAATGGCCTTATATATCTCTGATTGCTGGTTGAGTACGTTTGTATTCTTATCATTGGGATTGAACATACATTCCCGTATATACCGATCCCCTTTTCCGCAGCCTTCAAACCCTTGTTCGGTTCCATAATAAATGCAGGGGGTTCCAAGCGCACAAAGCAGGAATGCAATGCCAGCTATAATTTGTGCCGGTTCGGCATCGTGGCCAAAGCGGTGTTTAAAATCATTTCCAATCTGATCGTGATTATCAAGAAACGTTACAAGGAATTCACCATATTCGCCACGTTGTAAAGCATTTGTCTGCAGTTCTTCATAACGTTCTATCAATTTATGCGGCGAATCTTTTCCTTTTATTACACCTTCCAATAAAAAATGTAATTGAAAATCCAACGCTGAATTTAATCCATAGTAAATGTTTTGATCGTTATAGGTTGCCAATGATCTGGAACCAACATATTTACTTGCCATTTCATCAGCCCCAACTATTTCGCCAAACAAAAAGAAGTTTTTCTTACCCAGCGAATAGGCATATTCTCGTACATAGGAACAGAAGCGGCTGATAGACAATTCACCCATGTGCTTTACCGCATCCAGCCGAAAGCCATCAATATCTAATTCTCTTATCCAGTAGCAATGAATGGCTGTCAATAATTTTTGAACATATATGGCTTCTCTGGACTCGTCATTTTTAAAAGCTTTTAAACTAAAGAAGTCACCTTCCCTTGTTTCAGGATACGCATCAAAATTTCTTATTTGCCCTTTACGTCCATATAACGCCGGGTTCCTTAACTCTATCGGAACAGGCCTGTCGGGATATCTCCATTCGCCAAATGGAAACTCTGTACCTTCATGATAAAAATATTCATTTCCATTTGGATAACACCAGTTGTCGCCAACATGATGCAGAACAATATCCAGGTAAACACGCATGTCAAGCTCGTGCGCCATTTCTACCAATTCTTCCAGATCATTTTTAGTACCGAAACGCTCATCAACCTCAAGGTAATTTTCGATTGCGTAGCCATGATAAGATTCAGGATTATTTTTAAATACAGGGCTTAGCCAAACAGCGGTGCAACCCAAGTCTTTTATATAGGTAAGATGAGTAATAATGCCACGCAAAGTGCCGCCACATAGCTTTCCTAATTGTGCTTCATCACCAAACCCTGGATGTACTGAATCAAATTTCGCACTATGTCTTTTATTGTTATCGTGAAAACGATCAACCAATAGGAAGTAAATAAATTCCTCCCGCCATTCTCTATGACCGTTTTTCCAGTATTTTTTGCCTGGCTTTGGAGACAGGTCAATATCATTAATTGATTTCATACGCTATGTTTTAATCTATTACAAAACTGCTTTTGCATATTTGTTGTGCAAGTAATTCATCGATGTAAACAGCATTAGAAGGATGAGCGATTGTATTACAGGTAACAACTTTTTCGGCACCAGCTTTTATTAATCTATCATATGCCAACTCCGCAAATACTGCATGAATACCTATACAAACCGGAGCTTTCATCCCCACTTCTTTTAAAGCTTCAATGCTTTCTATCATAGTGTTACCAGTGGCAATAATGTCATCCACCAATACAGGGGTATGCTTTTTATATTCTTCGAACTGCGGCACTGAGAGTGTTACAACACTGTTGCTTTTGAAGTCTTTTTCTAAAATTGTATAAGGCGCATTGGCATCCGCCGCCACTTTACTTACCCACTGTTCACTTTCACTGTCAGGCCCAATTAATACCGGTTGTTCAATATTTGCATTAATCCATTTTGAAACCATATGAGAAACATGCAATACCGAAGTATGAATGGAATAAATTTCATCCAGGGAAGTACGCCGGTGTAAATGCGGATCAATGGTGATGAGCTTGTCAACAAATGAAGAAAGGAGCCTGGCAAATAATTCAGAACTGATGCATTCGCCATTGCTAAATCTTTTATCCTGCTGCATATAAGCTAAGTAGGGTACTACAAGTGTAACAGGGAAGGCCCCGAATTCCTTTAAGGTTTGAGCCAGGAAATAAAGAGGCAATATCTTATCATCGGGCTGATGAAGTGAGCAAACTATTATTGCTTCTTTCTCATGCACATTCGAGTTTACTTTTACATAAGTCTCGCCATCAGGAAAATGACGGATGATTGCTTCACCTGGTTCGGCATGCAACAATTTTATTAAAGAGTTAGCCAGCACTTCATTACCGGGAATTGTAAATAGCACACAATTACTCATAGTTAAGTTTTATTGTTTTATTTTCTATTTGTTTATAATATTCATAAGCATAATTCAACTGCTCCGGAGAGTTAGCGTGAATGGTAAAAAGTGGTTGGAATTTATCAATACACTCTCTCAATTGAATCTTTAAATCAATTCCAGCCTCAACATCTTCAGGGGCTCCGGCAAGCCTCGCTATCCTTGCCATTATTCGATGATCGATTTCGGAGATGATTCCTGCGCCAGCGGATAAAATTGTTTTGTTATATTTAGCTTGTACGGGTTCGTGAAAGCCGCCCTGAGCTACACAAATACTGATTAGCTTATTAAATGCTTCTCCACTATCAATTTTTTTTACCACTAAATCTTCAGCCGGTTGGTTGTCTATATTCCATGTTAGCCGAACAATTTCTGTTGCAATACTGATCGCCCTCTTACGCAGGTCTTTCGGGGCATCTGGATTGTTCTGTAACACAGACAATACGTCTCTTGCTTCCAATGAAGGGCCAATACCAAAACCAAGAGGCTGTACTTCATTAAAACAAATTGGTTCAACACTCAGGCCTATATAATCAGCCACCTCTTTTAGCCGAAGTGCCAGCGAAATGGAATCCCTAATGGTTTGCACTTTTGCAGCGCTAACAATTGGTATATCAATCACACAATGAGTAACACCCGCGGCTACTTTTTTTGATAAAATGGATGCAATCATCAGGCCCTCACTATCCATTCCCAATGCCCTTTTCACTTTTGAAATATTTTCGCCCGCAGGACATAGTTTCATAGGTCCACCCCATACAAAACAACCATTTTCCTTTTCCACTACTTTATTCATTTGGGCCAGACTTAGGTTTACATTTGTCAACACTTGCATTGTATCAGCAGTGCCGCCAGGGGATGTGATAGCTCTCGAAGATATTTTGGGTATGGTTATTCCAAGAGAAGCGATAATGGAAACAACAATTATCGATATTCGGTTACCGTGTAAGCCGCTAATACATTCGTTATCTGCAATGATTTCGTTTTCCCATTGAAGTTTGTTCCCAACCTTTATCATAGCCTGTGTAAGAAAATATATTTCTTCCATGTTTACATTATCCCCAGAACAGGCTGCTACAAAGGAGGAAAGGAAAATATTGGAATATTTTCGAGTCGCTATATCCATAATAATTTCGTTATACTGACACCCGTTCAATGGATTACCATTTAATTTTTCCTTTACATGTGCCATTGAATTCAACGCATCTACAGGTGATACCCGAAGCAAATCGGTATCCTTCACTTTTAATTTTTTTATAGCACTTTTAGAAAGACTTATTTCACCTTCTTTCAATAAGTCGCTGCTTATTATATTCAACGTGGCTACAATCGTAGAGCGATTCAATGATACTGAAAGTCTTGTCAGTGCCTGAAAACCTTCTGATTTACATATATGACAACTGGAGGGCATAAATACCACAAATTCCTGGTTGGTATCAATACCGAGGTCTTTAAAAAGGAGTGTATGATTTATCTGTTCAGTAAGAACTTTCATTTTCTATTATTTAATATTATCTTCTATCGATAAGAAAGAAAAACCTGTATTATTCTGCCATTAAAACTTTATCTCACTACCTTTTAATACAGGTCTTTTCTTACGGTTTTTCAGTTGAAATATTTTTACCCTTTTTCTAAATTTCTTTAGTTACCCGTTCAATTGATGCATTATATATTAGCCGGAATGTTTCGTCCTGCATAAATTCAGAAAGCTCAGGCTTAAATGTTTCTGCGGCTTCTGCCAGTGTAGCCATCTTCTTATTATTTTCTATATTGCCGGGATCAGTTTTCTTAATGGTGGCCACTTTCATAAATTCATTCATCCATTTCCCATATCGAATCATAAATTCCTGCTGCCTAAGATTTAATTCTCTGATTTCTGTGGCATCTACCATACTGGCCAAAGCAGTTGTACTTATCATAGCGGCACCGGCAGACAAACCAAGGAATTGCAGGAAGTATTTTCGTGTAGATTGCTTTTCGGACATTTTACTTATTTTTTATGAGTGAATATTTTTTAATTACTTCCATTATTCTAACTGATTTTGTGACTACGATTCAGTAAGGGTTTCACGGGATATTCATTTAAGATGCTATGTATTGCAGGATGCAAATCATGGCTGATATGTGATGGATCGTAAATATCACCTTCAGCAGTACCACTCCAAACCAATTTATTTGCTTTACGGTCAATGAGATTTAAAGTGATGGAACCATTAACATATTCCTGTTTTTGAGTAGTTGAATAGCCGGGGAAACGGGAATAGCCATAGCTATAGGAAGGATAATAATTATAATAATACCCAAAGCTATAAGGCGAATAATAATGACTTCCATAATAATAAGGGCTGTAGTAATAAGATGATGGATAGGAAGTAATTGTCCTTTCCTTTTTAGCATTGGTAATTACCACCTGCATCAGCAGATCTGGATTTTCGAGGTCCGAATTATACCCCCGGTCACTCATGCATTGCCCAAAATAATTGCGGATATTATTCCTTATAATTTCATTATTATAACGGGTATTGCCCGTATCTGCCTTGTCCGGCAGCCATGCAAATGTTTTGTATTGGGTAAAATCAACAGACCTGTCGTAATCTGATGATACAGTATTATAAGTGGTACTGCAACCTGCCAGTATAATGATAGAAAGCATAGCTGCAATCCAAATATCCTTTTTCATATTTTCAATTTTTAAGTGTGTCAACTGATAAATGGTCTCCTTTGTTCGAAATACTTTCTACAAGCCTGTCACTTACCAACTCGGAGCTTACGGCTCCGCATTATTGCCTACTAAATTGCAGTAACCGGTTCAGTGTGTACGTTTTAAGCTTTGTATCATAGCTGGGCAGTTGCTCATCTTTTTCAAAATATTTATCGATGGAAGCAAGAAATTTTGAATTTTCCGAGAAAACCTTTTTTAAATTACCAATTGTTAAATCAACAGGTGAACTGGTTGCTTCCTTTGAGAAATAATAATGTTCTTCAACTTTTTTTGTAGGGTCAACCCGTGGGTCAACCGGGGTTGTGTGTAGATATAGCAAAAGATCTTCATCTGGATTTAAAATTTCATACGCTGTGTTATCAACAAACCGGAACACGACACCCGTGGTGCTTTTGTAACCGTAAATGGCACTTTTATCAAGCGTGTAAGTAGAGCCGTGGTGCTCTACTTTTACTTGCGCTTCATCAAAAAGAAGGTAGTCCTTGATTTTGTGTTTCTCCGTTTTGTAGTTGATGGCGTAAGACAATTTGTGGTTTCTGAAATCATCGGCAGTCTGATAGATGCCGCTGCTGTCTTTTTGTGCTGTGGCATTCATAGTAATTGCCAACAGGCTAATTGCTGTTAAGAAAGAAATGCTCTTTTTCATAATTTTAATTTTTAAGCGTATTAAATAATTATTATTCTCCTGTTCTCTTTAAAACAAGCTGGTTAAACTTTACTGTTATTTTTTCTTCCTCCCGAAGAAGATTTTCAATGTTGAATTGTTTCAGGTCAATAATAAATTCCCCTGATAAAATACAGCTTGCATTTCCCCTTGGAAAATGTTCCAACAGAGAGCTAAAACTAAACGACCTGCCGGTTCCGTTTAAGAACAACATGCCCTGTGTTGTAAACTTTTGTTTGGGGTGGTTTTTGGTTTGAACGAAAGCAATATTCATTTTACCATCAAAAGCTAATTCCTGCCCCGCCAGTTTCTGTAGTAGTTCATTTAAAGAATCGTTCTCTGTAACAAGAGTGGGAACCATCAACCGCAGGTGCATCTCTGCTCTGTCATAATTCAAGTGCATGAACAAGTGATTGCTCACTGCTGTCACACTTGCACCCTTATACCTTCCATTTACCTGCACTATTCCGGATTGGGTTTGATATAATTGTGCGGTTGAGGTAATTCCCATACTTAATAGCCATATCATCATTAAACCTGTACGCATGCTTATTCACTTAATTAAAATCCTGAGTTCTAAATAATATTATTGCCTATTTATTCCATCGTAGAACTACCACTACCTCAGGCTTCAAATACGGTAAGCTAACTGCACACGGCATTTGCCTGAGAATAATCATTAATGATGATGACTGCTGCTTCCATTATCATGTTGCTGATGTCCGTTTGAATGCATCTTTTGAGATTTGGCTTTTTCAACCTTCTTCCTATGCGTTTTTTTCAAAAACTTCCGCTCAGACTTAAATGCAGCACCATTGGCATCCATCACCTGTCCATTTTGCAGTTGCAACTTTATGCCATTCTGTAATTGGTAGGAACCATCCGGTTTAATAATAGTTCCGTTTTTCAAAGTCATATCATTCTCCATCTTTATTCCCATTCCCGTCTCATCCATAATAAGCAGCACCTTACCATTTTCCATCAATAAATAACCCCTGTCTTCAATCACGTTCTGCTGCATTTTCTGTTCAACCTGCCCGGTTTGTGCCATGATAGTGCCTGTTAACATTGTCAGTACCATTGATATTAAAAGTGGCTTTTTCATAGTTTTACTTATTTTCTATTTACTGTCATCCGTTTTGGCTTATTCATCCGAAAATCTGTTTTCTTTTTATGTACAGTACTTTATTCACCAGCCTGCATGAATTCGGTTATTTTTTTGTACTCGTCTTCAGTAAGCATAGCCCGTTGTCGCATGTGGGTATTAATCACTTCCCATTGTGTATTGGTAAATGCTGAACTGGGAGGTGTGTTATGACAACGCTGACAGTTTTCACTCCACAAGGTTGTACCACTTTTATCTGTTACTTTGGTGGATACACAACTTTCTACTATAGCAGTTATCCCAATTAAAGTAGCAACGCATATTATAATTGTATTCCGTTTCATATAATTTGTTTTTAGAATAATAAATTAGAAACCAACAGCTACCTGTAAAAAGAATACGTTATTATCTTTCTGTGATTGGTATGCCGCTTTGAGTGCTGTTCTCCAGTTAAACCAATAATTAATACCGTATGTGTATTGCTTTATTTTCTCCAGATCCTTTGCTCCATCAGGGGGATTGAATCCTGCATAACGAAATACGAGTTCCGTTTTCTTGAGAAATTTACTTTGTGACATACTTGGCCTGTAAGCCCCCTGGGTGAAAAAGGAACTTCTTTTATTGTCGAATGTGTATTTAGTATTGCCGGTTAGGTCAGTTGGATCAATGTATTCTGCTTTATCGATATTTACTTTGTTCCATTGCGCTTTTACATCAAACAAGCCTTTTATGAAATCAAGTTGTTTTACATAAGACATATCAAGTGCATAGATCTGAGCATTTACGTTTTTGTAATCTGAATTTGCATTACCTACATTTCCGTTCCGGTAAGAAACACCCAGTTCCAATGACGAATTTGATAGCGGTAATAAACCCAACCTGCCACCCACTGTAAGCTTTTTGCTGATAGCTTCCGCATTGCCATAAATAAGCGTTCCCTGCTTTGAAGGATCAGCAGGGTCTGTAATTAATTGTGCACCGTTAGCCAAAAACACGCTGTAATTCATTTTTGAGGAACCAAGCGGTACACCACCACGAAAGTCAACACCTACTTCAGATGTAGGGCCTACACCCAGTTCATCTTCACCCGTACCAACAGGAAATGTTGGCAACTTATTTATCCATGACGGATGTAACCTGTCCTGGAAAATACCAAATGGTGAAATGAATTTACCGGTACGAATGGTAAGGTATTTGTTTACAAAAAATGAAACGTCGGCATAGCCCAGTTCAATGCTGGTTTCACTGCCTTTAAGTGCTGTTTCTAATTCAGCCTCTACCAGTATATTTTTTTGTGGCTTCCACAATAAAATTGGCACAAGACTTACATTAGAAAAAGATGATTGTTCTTTTGAGAATTGTGCGGTGATGTTTGTGTACCCCGAAATCAAAAACTTACTGTTGCGTGCCACCTGGCTCTGTACTTTACTTTGTATCAAACTATCTATAGATTCCTGGTTGTATTGCTGGCTAAAGGCTGCTATTGATAATAATAGCAGACCAACTATCGGAATAATGATTTTCTTTTTCATATAATTATTGTTTTAGGGTTCTCATAAACACGATGGATTGCCATATCTGTGTTTCATTTAATTTCTTTTTAAAGGAGGGCATTGGTTTTCTTCCTTCTGACACTTTCCAATAAAGGGCGCCATCGCTTTGGCCTTGTGTAGTTGCTTTAGTAAAGTCACCGGCGGGAATATCCAGGTCTTTTGCTGAAGCGCCATCACCCTTACCTTTTTTTCCATGGCAGGATAGACATTCACTAACATATATCTTTTTGCCAGCCGCTAAAGTTGCTGCGTCAGCAGTAAGAGGATTTTTCTTTGCATCAGCAGTTGCAGGAGCTTTCCATTCTTTTTGCTGATACAGGAATGCGCTTCCCATTATTGCCATCAGCAGCAGTAAGGACACGGCGAATAGTTTTTTTCCAAAAGCGTTTTTAATTAATGTTTCCATGATTTTTTATTTTAATTATTAAGAATTGATTTTTATCATTGAAGCTTTTTTGATCCTGTACACTAAATACACTACGTACACAAATAATAACCATACTGCACCTACTGCTGCCGTAAAAGTGATAACGAGCCACCAGGGAGCATGAGCCCCCGCAATGGAAGGTGGTATGGGTTTATCGGCCGGGAAAGAAAGCTTGGATTTAAGAACAACCTGGAATGCAGTATCATTCATTACATCACTATCGTACACTTTGGCCAATAAGGTCATTTTTCCTGATGAATCACTCCCCTGAATATCTAAAGGGAATTCGGCAGAAATAATACCGGTGGTATCCGTTGTCCCTTCAGCTACTTTCATTAATCCAAAAGTCCGTTGAATGTAAAAAGTCAGTTCAACGTCCTTAACAGGCAATTGAGTAGTAATATTGGTAACCGTAGCTGTTATAACATGCATACTGTCGTTTAAGCCCATCTGCAGCGCAATGTTTCCATTTATTTTTTCATCCTGCGCAGCTACGGTCATTGTCAGCAGGAATGACAATAAGATGATGATATATTGTTTATTAACTTGCATGACCGGGAATATTTTGAAAGTTTACAATATTTTCAACCCCAATTTCTTCTTCACCACGTTTCTCTACTTCTTCAATTACTTCCCACATAGTAATCACAGGAAAAGGTTTGAAAAGAAGAATAATCAGTAATACAAATCCCGCTAATGAAGAAGCAGTAATGGTCCATTCAATTAATGTGGGATAGTATGATGCAAAGCCAGGTTGTGCATGCTGAATGGGTACAAATGGGTGCAGCATATTGGGAACAACAATGAGATAACGATTGATTAAAGCGCCGAGCAATACCATTACCGATGCTACTACAACCCACTTGACAGATTGCCTGATTTTTTTAAATGAGAGCATGATAATCGGAATGATCAGGCCAACAACTTGTGTAAACCAGAATAGAAAAGCATTTTTTCCATAAAATAAATCTTCCAAAACTGCTTTCTCTTCCTTTGCCATTTTAAAAGCAGGCACACCATATTTATTAATATTGAGGTAGAGATAAAAGGCAGTTAATGCCAATAATATTTTAGCAAGATTATTGAAATGCTTTGGCGTGAGGTAATGTTCCAGCCTGTATCCATGACGGAGCTTGGCTATTATTAGAATCATAATGGCCGTACCTGCCATCAAAGCGCCAAACACAAAATATGGCCCCATGATAGTAGAATTCCATCCGGGCCGCAACGTAAATGCTATCAGCCATGCACTGATGGTGTGTACAGATATGGCTACCGGCAAAATAACGATGCATAAAATGAGCATAGCTTTTTTCAAGAGTCTCCGTTGGAGTAAATTATCCTCCCAGCCCACAGCCATCCACCGCCACATTTTTTTTCTCCATTTTGGTGCATCCGTTAGTTTGTCCCGCATGATAGCTAAATCAGGTATCAGGGGCAGGTAGAAATAAATTACACTTCCTATAAAGTAGGTGGCGATGGCTACAACATCCCATAAGATGGGTGATTGAATACGACCATATGTTATGAGAAAGTATAAACGTTCAGGGCGGCCCATATCCAATACGGGCATAAACCCGGCGAAGAAAATGGCGGATAATGTAACCGCTTCTGCAATGCGTATTAACGGATAACGCCATTTAGCGCCGGACATACGCAGCACACAAGAAACCAATGCGCCAATTAAACTCACCCCTACAAAAAAGAATAGCAGTGAAATATACAGGCCCCAGGAAACATAATCCCTCATGGCGGTAACCCCTAATCCGTTCCGCAGTTGAATAATCCAGGCTACAGTACCTCCCACACATATTAGTCCCAAAAAGATTACCCAAAATGTTTCCTGGCGGTACCGTCTGCCTACGGTACCAAGTAGTTCGTCTTCAATTTGATTTCTTATTTCTGGTTTCAACTTTTCCATAATGCATATTTTATTTTTTTGAATCTTCGTTTTCTATTTTAATTTCTTTGGCATTATAGGTTCGGTTAGTTGGTGGCAGGTAATAAACCCTCGGTTCAGTCCCTAATTCTTCCATGAAACGATAAGCTCCACCATCTTCCAGCAATTGCGAAAGCTTGGTAGTTGTTCCATCATACCGTGTAACAGCATCCTCGTTTGCATCACCAAACCAAATAGCATTCATAGGGCAGCCTGTAACACAAGCCGGGAGCTTTCCTTCTCTTGCCATATGTGGGCAGAAATCGCATTTTTCTACACAACCTTTTTTACTTTGAAAAACATTTTCTGCAGCAGGTGTTGTTTCAGTGATGTTAGGTTTAGCAGGTTCCGTCCAGTTGAAAAGGCGAACGGAATACGGGCAGGCGGCCATACAAAAGCGGCAACCAATGCAGCGTTCATTATCAATTGCCACTATACCATCTTCCCTTTTGAACGTAGCATCTACCGGACAAACTTTTGTGCAGGGCGGATTATCGCAATGATAACATGGCTTAGGGAAATAATATGGTGCCACTTCTGGTGAATCCTGCATTTCAACCACTTCAATCCATTCTTTATTCTTAGGCAGATAGTGCATTTTATTGCAGGCCTTGGTACACTTGCCGCAGCCATCACATTTGGCAAGGTCAATGACCATTACAAACTTTTTGCCGGGTATCCCTTTACGAACATCCTCTTCAGAAATATGGGGTTTAAAGTCGGCCACATGGGCTTTATCTACTGTTACCAGTTTGCCATCATGTGTTAATACGTTTATTTTTTCACCGCTTGCCGGCTTGGCTTTATCATTAGTAGAGCAGCCTGAAAGAAAGGCAGCGCCAATGCCACCCATCAATCCTTTTACAAGAAAATCTCTCCGGGAATTATCCTGGCTATTGGAGTTATCCTTGTTACATGTACAGTTGTTACCGCATGCCATAGTAGTTGTTTTTTGTTCTGAAAAATAGTTGTTCAAAAAAACAATAAGGGGCATCATCAATTGTAGTAAGTACCGGCGAGAGAGGGATTGCTTTACAATGAGATTGCAGTGTTTAGCGACACCTTAATTCATTCACCTGATTTTTAAATCTGGCTGTACGAATATATCAATGCCAATTTGGTTTGTTGCAACCCATCAGGCAATAGCAATTCACCTGACCAGCTTACACAATTAAAGCGGTATCAAATAAGGAAAGATTGTATAAAGACACGAATGTCAGGGGGAGAGTAATCAATTTCTCTTGGAGGGATTTTAAGGTGCAGTACATAGCCTTTTATATTATTTGCTTCACTAATGAAAGCAGATAATATAAATGGGGAGAGATATGTTATTTTTAGCTGTGTACTGCTTACTTTTGCAAGTTGTTTATCCAGGGAATTAAACCCAGCTACATAATCCTTACAGCAATTTTCGTCATCTTGCGATGTAAAGGATGGAGTATTTACATCGTTAGCACTTTCAGAATGATGATGTGATATTATTTCATGCTGGTGGCTGTGGCTATTATTACCATCATGCTCATGATGGTCAGCATCTGAGCCTGATTCCTCATGATGTTTATGATTGCCATGTGAATGATGTTTTGAATTAAAACCCATGTCAACACCCATAGAGCAGGCAAAGCCAATTACCGTATTCATGGAAAAGGTAATCAGCAGGAACAGCGACTTGAGTTGTATGACCCTTTGGGGTTTCATTGTTAGATGGAAATTAATTTTACCACTATTTTATTATCTTATGCTCATGTAAAACTACTATTGCAAGATGTAAGTTGAGATGATTTGCCTTTCATCAACAACTGATATATATCATATTTTGAGTCAACCATTTATCTAAAAATATTTCGTTTTTGAACAACAATTCTTTTATTTCAAACTTAAACAGCTTTTACTTTGCAGATAGTTTGCTAAAACGCTTTTTTTGTTTGATATCTTGATATGCCAGTTTATCCAAATGTATCCTGGCAGGTGCCGGGTTCAACCTGTATTCGCCCGGCGTTTTTCCTACTTCCTTTTTGAATTGTGTGATGAAAGACTGAGGGCTGTTGTATCCCAATCTGTCACTAATTTCCGAAGCTGATAATTCTGTTTGAATAAGTAACTCTTTTGCCTTTTCCATCCGCAGCAGCAATAAGTATTTTTCAACAGTAATTTCTTCCAATTGTGAGAATATCCGGCTGACGTGGGAAAAACTCATTTGCATGCCATTAGAGATAAATGCGGAAATCTTAACAGGCTTCTCATTTAGAGATAGCTTATCCCGGTATTGAAGAAGAAGAGCTTTTGTCTTTGATATCAATTTTTCGTTGTAAGTGTCTGTAAGTGAAAAACCTTTATCTTTCAGTCTTTGTTCAATGTTATACCTGTCCTGGCTGCTTATTTTGCCTTTCAGCACTAACTCACCCAATGTAATTGAAATAACTTTATATTTTGTTGCTTTTAACAACTTCATTATTACTTCAACACACCTTTCGCAGCACATATTTTTGATATGCAAATGAGTAGTTTCCATTTTTTAATTTTTATAATTTTTCAGTAGCCAGTTCAACTTAGACATTTTATGAAAGTTGTCATACGCAAAAAGCTCCTTGTCATCTTTAAAATTTGAGTCCAACTCATCATGAAACTTATGATTATCAGGAAATGCTGCCTTGAGATTTGTTTTTGTCAATTCCTTTAGTGGAGAAGTTGCATCTTTACTAAAGTAGTACATAGGAGGATAATCTCTTGCAGTCTTGGGAGAATGAGCTGTATGTTGAAAGAAATACAGAATCAATGGCTCTCCTGGATTTAATATAGTGTATTCATTATTATTAACGAATTTGTATTCTTTTCCATCGCATGCCCTGTATCCAAAAACTTCGCTTTTTTTAAATATGTAAGTAGTTCCCATGTGCTTGATTTTTACTTCAGAGCCTTTAAACAGTACATTGGGATTAATCCTATGCTTCTCTGTTTTGCAATTAATTGCATAAGATAGTTTTCGTTGCTGGAAATCTTCGGCTGTTTTATAAATACCACTGCTGTCTTTTTGGGCAAATAATTTCGGAGACAATAGTATCAAACCGAATATCAATCCTGTTAAATAATATTTTGCTTTCATTTTTATTGTTTTTATTGAATTTATTTATCGTTGATTAATTTTTTTCTTTCATATCCATACCACATTTAGGACATTTACCAGGCTTATTACTGGTTACGTCTGAATGCATGGGGCAGGTATAAATTTTCATTACTTCCATCTTCATTTTCTCTTTGGGAGAAAGTGCCAATGAGGTTCCGCATTTTGAACACTTACCCGGCTTATTACTTGTTACCTCCGGATGATTGGGGCAGGAATACGTTTGCACAGACATATCCTCTTCCTTAAGATCCATTCCACATTTGGGACATTTGCCTGATTTATCACTTGCCACATCAGGATGCATAGGACAGGTGTAGGTTTTCATTACCCCCATATTCATTTTCTCTTTGGGCGAACGATTCATTTTAGCCCCACATAAAGAACATTTACCTGGTTTATCACTAGTAACACCCGGATGGGCAGGGCATTCATAAAGCCCTACCACTTCCATTTTCATTTTCTCCTTCGGGGTAAGGTTTCTACCGCATTTTGGACATTTTCCCGACTTATCCATAATCACATCAGGATGCATCGGACATATATATGTTGTTTTTTCAGTTTCCGGCATTGCTGTTTTATTCATTGTTGTGTCCTGAGCAAAAACTGAAACTGTAAGGATGGTTAAGGCCGCCATCATCAGCATTTTAAACGATTTCATTGTTTTAAAATTTAAGTGTTAATGGAATTGAATATTGTTTTTAGTTAATACATCTGTGCACTTCTAAGTGCCTGGATGCTGGCAAGAAACCGTTTGAAAAGAGTTATAATAAATTGTGCAATTGTGAATTTCTACTCTTAATAAAAAGACGTAAAGCAAGAAATACTCACTTACAATATGCAGGAAAGAAGGGTATTAAATGCGAAACACCCGGATAAGAAGATAAATAGGGTCGCAACAACTTCGTTTGACATGTTTAGTGTAAGAGTTATCAGCATTAAAATCACCGCTATTTAGAAGTAAATTATGAATGTTGTCAATGGCAGGTAAATCGGCTACAAATGAAATGTGGCTGACAATATATGATGACTGACTTGAATTGTGACTATCAGCCTTGCTGATAAGGAGTTTATCTTTACAACAGTCTTTTGGCATGGCCCCGGGGTTGCAGGAACAACCAGTTTTACCACCAAAATTTAGAACCGAAACGTGAGCCAGATGCCCCCCGCAGTAGTGAAAATTAATGGAAGCCCCCAGCGATGTGCTGGTGTAAATAATCAGGAGAAATATGACAGATGCTTTTTTCACTAAAAAAATTTACAACGTAAAACTACGGGTAACCTTATTAATTAAAAAATGACATTTATCATACTCTACCATGACGTTTATCACACGCTGCCATGACATTTACACATTATTGGCATGTTTTTTGTAGACCTGCCATAGGGCAACTGGATTATGATGGCGCTTGCTACCCCAGTGGTTTTCTATTTTGGTAAACCATTTTTTATCAATGCATGGAAGCAGGCAAGGCATAGGAAAGCGAATATGGATACGCTGGTTGCATTAAGCACCGGTATTGCTTATTTGTTTAGTGCGTTCACTACTTTGTGCCCTGATTTTTGGCATAACCGGGGATTACATGCCCATGTATATTTTGAAGCGGCCGCTGTTGTGATTGCTTTTATCTCCCTTGGAAAACTGCTTGAAGAAAAAGCAAAATCAAATACTTCTTCTTCCATAAAAAAGTTGATGGGTTTACAGCCTAAGACGGTTACTATTGTTATAGACAATGATCAATTCAAAGTAGTTCCGATCAATGAAGTTTCTGTAGGCGATATCCTCCTTGTTAAGCTCGGAGAAAAAATACCGGTTGACGGGATAGTGGTCAGCGGTTTTTCTTTTATTGATGAAAGCATGATCAGTGGAGAGCCGGTCCCGGTTGAAAAGAAAAAAGGCGACCGGCTTTTCACCGGTACGATTAACCAGAAAGGCAGCCTGCAATTTAAAGCAGAGAAAGTCGGCGGTGATACCGTTTTGGCACAGATCATCAAAATGGTACAGGAAGCGAAGGGTAGTAAAGCACCGGTTCAAAAACTCGTTGACAAGATAGCGGGCATTTTTGTTCCCGTAGTGATTGGTATTTCCATTCTGACTTTTATTGTATGGATTCTATTCAGTGGCGACAATGCATGTACCCACGCACTACTTGCAGCAGTAACTGTTTTGGTTATCGCCTGTCCTTGTGCTTTAGGGCTGGCAACACCCACTGCTATTATGGTGGGCGTGGGTAAAGGAGCAGAGAACCAGATATTGATCAAAGATGCAGAAAGCCTTGAACTGGCGCACAAGGTTACCGATATTATACTTGACAAAACAGAAACGATCACTGAAGGCAAACCCAAGGTGACTGATGTTTTTTGGGATTCATCAGAAAGCGAAACTGAATTGAAGGCCCTACTGCTCGGAGCAGAAGTATTATCCGAGCATCCGTTGGCGGAGGCTGTTACCAATTACCTGAATACCGATAATGTTAAATCGCTTCCGATCATTTCTTTTAAAAGCATCACGGGCAAATGTGTTGCGTTTATGTATGGCAGTATACCATTCTTAGTAGGCAATCATAAATTACTTGCAGATAATAATGTATCGATCACAGGTCCATTGTCTGTTCATATAAATCGATTACAACAGGAAGCAAAAACAGTTATCTTTTTTGCAAAGAATCAAAAACTGGTCGGAGTGATCGCAATCGGCGACAAAATAAAAAACACTTCTGCTGAGGCGATCAATACTTTAAAAGGACTGGGGATCAATGTTTATATGTTAACGGGTGACAATAAAGAAACTGCCCAGGCGATCGCTGATGAGGTTGGCATCAACCATTTTAAAGCAGAAGTGATGCCCTCTGAAAAAGCTGAATTTATTAAACTGTTGCAAAACGAGGGAAAGATTGTTGCCATGGTGGGGGATGGAATAAATGATAGCCAAGCGCTTGCACAGGCCAACGTAAGTATTGCTATGGGAAAAGGCTCTGACATTGCAATGGATGTGGCAAAAATGACTTTAATTACCTCTGATCTCCATGTTATTCCAAAAGCAATTACGTTATCGCGTAAAACGGTTGCAACCATCAAACAAAACCTGTTCTGGGCGTTTATTTACAACCTCATCGGCATTCCTATTGCTGCCGTAGTTCTTTATCCTATCAATGGATTTTTACTCGATCCCATGATAGCAGGTGCTGCAATGGCGTTAAGTTCGGTAAGTGTGGTAAGTAATAGTTTACGGTTAAAGTTTTCTTCGCTTAAATAAAGAAGATACTGGTTGTATGATTCAAATTTGGAAGACAGAAAAGGTGATACAGGAAACTTCTGATACGAAATCAATTGTTTTCAATCCTGGCCGCGAAGCATTCACTTATAAGGCGGGGCAATTCATCAACCTAAGCGTGAAGATTAATGGGATTTCGCAAAGCCGTTCCTATTCACTCTCTTCGAGTCCGGGCGAAACGTTTCCAGCGGTTACGGTAAAAAGGATCGAGGGTGGATTGGTGAGCAACTATATTCATGAATATGCTGATGCGATCACGGAATGGGAGGTAGAGGGGCCCCAAGGACTGTTTCAAATCAACGCTGACTATTCAGCCCATTACGTATTTATTGCGGGTGGCAGCGGTATTACCCCTATTTATTCAATGGTTAATGACGTTTTACGAAATAGTGCCGCTGAAATATTCTTACTATACATGAGTAAGCATATCGAAAGCAAAATCTTTCATTCAAAGCTGCAAAAACTGGAACAGCAATACATGGAACGATTGCGGATACAGTATGTACTTACCTCAGAGCAGGGCCAAAGTACGCCTTCAACTTCACACGTATTGGGCAGGTTAAACCGCCTTATGTTGAAAAAAATATTGAAAGGGCATCTTGGTGAAAAGATGAATGAATGTCAGTTTTTTGTTTGCGGGCCTACCGGATTAATCACTCTTTCAGAAGAAGTGCTTTCTATTTTACAGGTAGACCCAATACAGCTACACAGGGAATATTTTCAACCGCCAGTAATTGATGCACCAACTATTAAGACACCGGAATCAATATTGGAAGTTCTATTACATGTCAGAGAACAAACTCATCTTTTAAGCGTTCCGCCAAACACCTCTATTCTTGATTCGGCGCTTGAAGATAAAATTGAGGTGGCCTACTCCTGCAAATCAGGTACATGCGGCAAATGCGTAGGTAAATTGCTGGCAGGGAAAATTCACATGCATCATAATTATGCGCTGACCGAAGATCAATTAAATCAAGGGTGTATTCTTCTCTGTCAAAGTATTCCCTTAAACGAGTCGGTTGAGATCGAAGTTGGATGAAACATATAACTATATAACAAACGCTCTCTATTCTATAACAACAAATAATATACCTGCTGGTAGCTTTGTATAAAATAAACAATTAAAATAAAATTTATATGGAAACGATCAAGTTTAAAACAAACATTAAATGTGCGGGTTGTATTGCTAAAAACACGCCATTTTTAAATGAGGCCGTAGGCGAAGACAATTGGGAAGTCGATGTGCAATCACCTGATAAAATCTTAACAGTAGTAACTGAAGAAAAAATTTCTTCGGAAACCGTAATCAAAGCGGTAAAAGATGCCGGTTATACTGCGGCACTTGCCGATTAATGAATGAAATATAAGTAACAGGAACTTTTCCACGTGGCACCCGAACAGGAAATTCGCCTTGAGAAGACATACACAAGAACATTATTCATTCAGGCGACAATAACACTATCAATACGGGCAATGACAATAGCTTTAATTCCTAAAAATCATTGATTGATATTTTTCCGGAAATTTCCTATCGCATCGAAGGATCGAACCACCTTTATGGGCTTAAATCAGGGCGAAAATGGGAACAAGCTGTAAAATGCCACCTGAATTGTTAACACCGCTTTCAGGAATGACCGCCAATGAATACATTTAGTCTGCTAAAGGAAAGTTAGCTTTGCAACTATGTTCTACAGAAGGAAAATAATACTGGCGCTTTTGGAGGTTTTTGGTGGTAAGTTGATGAAAATCAACCTGCAGAAGGTTCTGTTCCTCATTGCACAGCGCCAGACAAAGCCGGCATATGATTTTATCCCCTTTAAATTTGGCTGCTTTTCCTTTTCCGCCAATGCCGACCTGACCGCGATGGTCAAATACGGCTTTTTGACCGAAGATGAGCAATCCTTTACCAAAAAGGACAAGCAAACTTATCTCTCTACCCTGAATGATACTGACCGCCGGCTGGTGAACCAGATTTATGCGTTGTTTCGCAACCATGACGCAGATGCGCTCATGACCTATACCTATAAGCAATATCCGTATTATGCCATCAATTCTGTAAAAGCGCAGCAGCTACTCAATCGCGCTCAGATGGAGAAGGTAGAGAAAGCGCGGCCAGGATCAAACAAAACCATTTTGTATACCATCGGTTACGAAGGCATCTCCCTGGAGGCCTACCTGAATAAGCTTGTAAAAAATGATATAAAGGTACTGGTCGACGTACGCAATAACCCGCTCAGCCAGAAATACGGGTTTTCGAAGAGCCTTCTTTCATCCTGCTGCAATAACTTGGGCATAGAATACGTTCATTTTGCAGAGGTAGGTATCCAATCCGAAGACAGGAAAGAATTGAATGAGCAGGCGGACTATGACACCCTTTTTGATTCATATCGCGACAACACTCTCCCCCGGACAACAGATACGCAAAAGAAGATCTTAACCCTTCTGGAGCAAAAACAACGGATCGCACTGACTTGTTTCGAAGCCGATATTTGTCAGTGTCATCGAAAACACTTGAGCGAAGCAATCACCAGGCTCCCCAGCTGGCAGTATGAACTAAAACACATTTAATGGCGATAACCAGGGTGCTGATCACGGTCAAAACCTATCCAACCATCTCCACGAAGTACGAGGAACTGGTATGCACAGCAGGTTTCCTGCCGGATGGCAGCTGGATTCGTATTTACCCGGTACAGTTCCGTAAAAAGGACTACGCACAGCAATACAGCAAATACCAGTGGATCGAAATGGACCTGGTTAAAAACACAGAGGATTTCCGGCCTGAAAGTTTTCGACCCGTTGCACACGACACTGAGATATCGATCCTGGGTTCCATTGGAGCAGACGGAGGCAGTTGGGATGAAAGAAGGAAGCTGGTGATGAAAAAAGTGTACACGAACCTTGCCGAAGTGATCGCAGAAGCCAAGGACAAAAATAAAATGACATCCCTCGCAGTCTTTAAACCCACGGAGGTAAGGGACCTGAAAATAAAAGCAGTCGAGCGGGAATGGGACAAGGAAAAACTCGAAAGCCTGAAACAATTGAACATCTTTGAAACCCTGCCCAGCCAGCGACCGGAAGTAGTTAGGAAGTTGCCGTATGAGTTCTCTTATGAGTACATAGATGACGTTGGCAAAAAGTCCACGCTGATGATCGAAGACTGGGAAATCGGCCAGTTGTTCTGGAACTGTTTAAAAACACATCAGTTAAAAGGCATAGAACTACCGGAAGCAGAACGCCTTGCTTGTGCAGATGTCCGCACCAAATACCTGGATGATTTTGCCAAAACGAAGGACCTTCATTTTTATCTTGGCACGACCAAAACACATCATTTTGTTTCGCTGAACCCGTTTGTGATCATCGGCACATTCCACGCCAAACATTTTGTACCGAAGATGGTCCAGACTTCGCTTTTTTAACCCTTGACATTTTTTTGGTGTTCGCGGAAAAGTAAACTACGCCCATTATTTCGTGCAATTCCCAATTGAAAGGTTGCCATATCGGGGCGGGATCCATGTTAACAAAATAGATGAAGCCATTGATAAGGAGAACGATAAAAGAACCTGTTTTGTTTCAATCAGACCAGGATCCGGCATTAACTAAATTACCTGTCGGTGGTGATCAGACAAAGTAAATATCGATACCCTGTACGTGTTACGCAATAATATAATTTACTAGACTAAATTTCGTCACTCATGTATATTTTCGTCCGAGTCGAAATCCTTTCACCTTCTGGTAAAAGCAACACGAAGACATTATGTGAGTTGTTGAAATAGTGATATTCGAAGCATTCCATTCCGGCTTGTGTTTGTAGCCAGATACTTCCCTCATTGTGCAGACGTCTTTTCCTTAAATAATCCTGTATGAAAGGAAAGCTCTTATCAAATATCGCAGGCCAGCTCAAATCACCAAAGGACCGTAGAAATTTATCTGAATGAAAACAGTTCCTGAAAGACAGCAGTTCACCTTTGGGAGACTCTTCTTTTCTTTCAAGTACGAGCAATGCACATCGTTTGGGACAGACCTCCACATATCGGCGCATACCAGCGTGTTTTGAGCCACCGAACAATTCTGCAAGGGCAAGCGGACTACCAATCTCAAGCGGCATTTTAAGCAATTCATCTTTAAATCGGTCCAGCTGAAAAAGCGCTCCGGAAGCAAAATAGTTAGCCTCTTCTTCGAACTGCACTTTTGTATCAGCGTCCAGTGTAATGGTGTCGTCAACAAAATATCCAGTTGCTTTCTGCCAGGGTATCACGGCATGGCCTGTTTCATGCAGTTGCACGAAAGCCTTTTTATTCTTGTGAATAAAAGGATTGATATAGATAATTCTTTCACTTCGATCAAACGCTCCATAGACTTTCTTGAGCGCGCGCTGCAGTACATCAAGCTTTTGGGTAAAATAACTTGTTGGGATAGAATGGAGTGATTGATCCGAGTTGCTTTGACGTAATTCAACGTAATCGGTAATGCGGTCAATTGGAGTCGGAAAAACATCAAGGCTTTTACTTGCTTTAAGTAAATCAAAAACCTGTTTATCGATATCTTTCCTTGCTGATTGCTCCATTAACTTTTACGTGCTCTAATAAATTTTAGGTATTGGATCAACTCCGTTTCTTCTTCAGGTGTTAAGTTGTCTTTTAAAAAAACGTATTCTCCCATTGACTTATTCATTACAGTGGCATCCTGAACAATCCCGGCTAATAACATGAGACCCTGGAACTCCGCCTGGTACAGGTCGGCTAATTTGTACAAGATATTGGCTGAGGGCTTTCTGGCCTTGTCGTTCTCCAATTGGCTTAAATAGGCATTGGAAATATCTGTTTTCTCTTCTACGTATCGCAGTGAAAAACCCTTCGCTTCCCTCAATCCTTTCAATACAGCACCTAGTGTTTTCTGCTCAGACATATGCAAGGTTTTGTTTACTCAAAGGTAAAGAAATACCGCTTGTTTCCGCAAGCACTTGCGCAATGTGGAAAACTTTTTATGAAAAGCACTTGCTTGTTACAGCAAGCATTCTTATCTTAGCGTCATGTTAGTTAATAAACAGCATGACTTGGCTCAGGAAGCCGGGCACGCAGGTGGGGGCAACCTTTCCCAACCTAATAATCACAAAAAAAGGTACCCAATCTTAGTAGATGGTCAGGAACTCATTTTTGAGCGCCCGGAAATTACAATCGAAGAGCTGTTGGAAAAAGCGGGCAAACTGCCTGTAACCTGCTTTTCGGTCTTCCGCAGATTCAAAGGCTGTGAATTTGAACTTGTCCGCCCGGGTGAAAAAATCAACATCGAGGACCCGAAATTGGACGTTTTTGAAGTAAAAGACCCAGTGGTGTTCCACTATTCGGTTGATAAGGAACCTGAAACGACCGAGTACAAGCACCTTACACCGGCCGAGATCCTCAAAGAGAAGAAAATCGAACCCAGAGAGTGTTATCTCGTTCTGGTAGACGGAACAAAGGAGGAAATTCTGGCCTTCGAACCCGATCGCCGGATTGAGATGAAGTGCCCCGGTTTGCATTTTATGACCCGGCCATGGCTGGATACCGTAGTGATCGAAGAGTATGGGAAGACTTGCCAGCCCGTTCCGCCCGCACACTCTTACGTTCTTCACATCGACAAGGTTGACAAACCCTGGCCCAAACCGAAAATCACCGCGGCAGAATTGCTCGGTTTAGTCGGAAAAGAGCCTTCTAAATTCAACGTGCTCAAATTTTATAGCAACAACCCTAAACCGGTGATGGTGGGTGCGCAGGAAACCATCGATCTGTTAGAAAAATGCCTCGTACGTTTTGTTACACAACCTAAAACCCAGACTGATGGCTTCAGCGGTAGGCGGCAAAACCGCCTGCCCGCCGAAGACGAGCAGTTCCTGGAGGGGCTGGGGCATCCGTGGGAAACGATTTCCTGCGGAAGCATCTGGCTTCTGATACATGATTACCCTGTACCCTCGGGATACAATCAAACAACCACCACATTGGCGCTCCTGATTCCTCCCAGCTACCCCGCCGCTGAGATCGACATGGCTTATTTTCATCCGTCGCTCGCTAAAACATCCGGCAGGCCTATAGCAGCGACCGCGGGCCAGCCAATCGACGGGAAAACATTTCAACGCTGGTCACGCCATCGCCAGGCAGGCGACTGGCAACCCGGCGTCGATTCGGTCATTACACACATCAGCCTGGTAGACAATTGGCTCAAGGAAGACCTAAACAGATAAACGATGAACCAGATAAGAATTACACAGAAAGAATACAATATCCTTCGTGCCCACCTCTTTCCCGGCGATGGAAAAGAAGCGGTTGCTATCGCCTTGTGCGGACGTTTGTCTAATGGCAGCCAGCACGTGCTGTGTGTGCAGGAAATCCTGTGTGTGCCGCATGATGCCTGTTTCGAAAGAAAGCCGGACAGGGTAAGCTGGCCGACCGATGTAGTCAATCCATTACTCGAAAAAGCAACGGGTAGGGGTTGGGCAATCATCAAGTTTCACAGCCATCCGGGTTATTACGAACAGTTCAGCGAGGTTGACGATTACTCCGATTCACAGCTCTTTCCAAGCATTCACAGCTGGCTCAATGACGGTCTTCCGCACGCAAGCTGCATCATGCTCCCTGATGGCCGGCTGTTCGGGCGCTTTTTCGATGAAAACAACCACGTATCACAGATAGACCTGATTGCGGTAACAGGCCCAGATCTTACATTCTGGAATTACCGGCAAGAAAAGGATTACCGCACGAACCTGCAAACACGTAATCTGCAGGCATTCGGTAAAGGAACCGTTGCGGTACTCCGCCAGCTTAAGGTGGGTGTGGTGGGCTGTTCCGGTACCGGGAGTCCAACCATCGAACAATTGAAAAGATTGGGTGTGGGAGAAATAGTCATGGTTGATCCGGATTATATCGATTTCCTTAACCTGAATCGAATTATCAACTCCACATTACAGGATGCTGAACATAAAGTACCCAAGACGGTTGTGATGAAACGGGCAATCGACGAAACAGGATTTGGCACCACTGCTACCTGTTATGAGCAGTCAATGATCAGCCGCCCGATAGTAAAAGCACTCGCAGGCTGTGATGTTCTCTTCAGCTGCGTAGACAGCGTGGAGGCCAGGCATGTGCTCAACATGATCTCCTCGTTTTACCTGGTTCCCTTATTTGATATGGGGGTTGATTTGAAAGCGGATGGCAAAGGCGGCATCGAAACAATAAACGGGATCGTACACTATATCCAGCCGGGCGGTTCTAGTTTGTTCAGCCGCGGGCAGTATACGATGGAAGCGCTCCGGAGTGAATCTATCAGAAGGCTCGATCCAGAAGAGGCTTTAAGAAACCAATACCTGGCTGCTGTAGGAGAATCGAGCCCAGCTGTGATCAGTATCAACATGCAGGTAGCGGCGACGGCGGTTAACGAGTTTCTGGCGCGAATTCATCCCTACCGGACGATGGACAATGCCGAAGTGGACGCTGTTGCAATAATGTTCAACGAGGCCACAACCTTTCCGCAATCCTTTCCTGGCCCCTGCCCGTTTTTTTCCAAATACAAAGGGGCAGGCGATGCGGAACCTTTATTAAATAACCCTGAATTGACCGATCATGAAATGGATTAAATGGATCATCGCACTTTTCCGCAAGCGGACCGGGAAATGGAAAATTAAAGATTGCAGTGAGATCCCTGATAAAATTCAGAAGGGGACCATTTACAAAATTTACAACAAAGATATTTGTTGGCAAATGCTGATGGAATGTCCCTGCGGTTGTAATACACTTCTTTACCTGAACGCACTCCCGGATTACAAACCGAATTGGCGTTTATCGACTGATAAAAGTGGTGAGATTTCCATTCAACCTTCCATACATAGAAAAGAAGGATGCTGCAGCCACTTCTTTATAAAAGAAAGTCGCGTGCTGTGGGTCTAAGCGGTGATGACGAGTTTACTGAGCTCGTCAATCGCTTTAGCCATTTGTTCTTTTTGTAACATTTCCAGTTGTTCCATCTTATCCTCAACATCCCGCTGCATTTGCTGAACAGACTCAATGGTAAAAGTGCCTGCAAGTTCTTTGCCTTGAAGGATTCTTTTGACCATTTCTGCTGTGTTGGTTGATTCTTGCATATCAGATCGAGTTTAAATTGGTGTGCATCCGAAAAGGGGGCAAAGTTATACTGTATATTCCGATTTTTCCATCTTGGATACCAATATAGGTATTTTCCAGAAAGCATGCCAGATTTTCGCTTTTATTGGGTTCGGTGGCATCCATGAGTATCATACCGGTGGCCTGCCCCACGTTATAGCTGTCTGGCGTTCCTATTTCAGCTATCCATACAAATTTGGGCATATCGATCCCCAAAATCAAGGTTTTTATGTCAGACGGCAAATCCGGGTTTTGAGCGATTGAACTTTTAAAACTACGGCTTGAACTCAGCAACAGCCTTAAAACGACATCCGGAGGCAGTGTAGTATGTTTAGCCAGCCATTTTAAATGCTGGATCGCAGAACTCTGTGCTTTCTGGGCATCTTTATAGATCCGGCGATGCAGCGGAATAATCGCTGCTACGATAGTGCAGTCCTTCCAGTTCTCATTTGTATAGTTACAGGCCGGGTCGTCAAGCAAAATACTATCGTAGGGTGCCTGGTTATCATCCATGGCAAGATACCGTGCCGGTGGCTCATAGTAATTAAGGAGATCTACACCATCTGCCAACGTATCCAGCGCGGTATAGGCAAATCCTTTCGCCTGATAAGCCGTGCGGCCCGACAGATTAAAAACATGGGCAACCCCCTTGTCATTTTTGATGGCAATAACAACAGGGATACCCGATTCGATGTATATTTTGATGATCGTCTTAAAATCAAATGTGTTGCTGATGTAGTTTTTTACTCCGAAGCCCAGCTCCTTCAAAGCATAGGAAATCTGCAGAGCGGTCAGGCCTGATGACGGCACCTGCCTCTGCATACTGGTGACAGATAGGATCTGGTGAATGGTCTTTGGCAACACAGGATGGTATTCCGCATACTTGGTTGAAAAGTATTCCAGCAGTGACCATACGGTTGTTTCAGCGCATACCATAAACTCTCCGTCCTGTGAGGAATGCGGAAAGCCTTGTACGATCATTTTTGCTCCGTAAACGCAGATCTCGTAACATGCAGTACATGCATGATAAGTTTCGGTTCGCGTAAAAATGTCCGGGCTCACCACATTTCTGCCAAAAATATTTTGGGTCGTGGGTCGCAGCACAACAAATCCGAGAAACTGTTTTTGCAATTCCGCCTGTCCTTCTTTCGAATAAAACTCATTTATGGAAATCTCTTTTGCGAAAAAAGTCAAGCGTATAGTTTCCCTTGAATAGTATTTGAGTTTCGAACTGTAGTAATGATAATAAGTATCCCTGTAAAGTTTGTCTATATAAGAAGTTTCAATTCCTACCCATAAATCCTTCTTGAAATTTTTAAATGTATCCTGTAGCTTTTTAATCGCTGTCTGTGCATGGCTTTCCGAAAACTTAAATTCCGTAAGCACCTCTCTTTCCAGCGTAGTATATAAAGCAGCAAGTGGCTTGATTTGAAAACTCATAAGCTGTTACTTGATTAACAAAATGCTACCGTCCATCTAACAGCCGGCGCCTGGGGGAACCGCAATATATGGATTAGTTGTAATTCCAATCTCAATTTTTTGCGAATCGACCCGGAACTGGTGATGTATGCAGGAGATGCCATTGAAAACATGGAAGACCTGGAAGATGTGCTCATAGAACTCGACACATTAAAATCATAATCCATCCTGCCTTTTCTTCCAATCACTGAGAATCTTCCACGCATCTGCCAAAGCAGGTTCAAACATCGGAAGTTGTTTAGTCACATCAATTCTTTCCACCTTCTTTTGATAGTGATCATAAATTTCATGGATGGCTGGATCATCCGCATATTGATCACAGGAACCACGCAAAACAGTTAATTCATGTTCGTTAGCGTTGGGCGCTTCAAGTCCTTGAATTATTTTTTGCACATCCATCGCTTATACTTTATTCCTCCTTTCTAACGAAAACTCCTGAAAGCATTTTTGATCGCCTGATTCATTTCCTCCTGCCTCTCATTACTTACCACAGTGATCGCGTATATTTTCTTCTGGTGATCAGCAAGCCTGTAAGAGAGATCATAACAATAGCGGTACGAACCCATGGCAAACGTACAGAAATCAAAACCGAACCCGGAATTTTTAAGGTGTAGTTCCGGTATCTCTACATACCTGTTTTCTCCCAAAGCATTATTGAGAATTTCATAGTTTCTTTTAATCATGCGGTGATAATCGCCGAAGCTTTCTTCTGCCATGGATCGTTTCGCATTGTGGAAATTGTATTTACAGGTCTCACCGCAGAACACCTTGTTTCTTCGCCAGTGCGGGATTTCCTTCTCGCAATAACGGCAGGGATGTTGGGCAATTTCTTCTGTTTCCATAGCTACAGATATTGGTTTACTCAAATTTAACGTGTTGTGCTATTAAAAATAGTTGATAATCAATGAAGCAAAAAATGCTGTGCAGTTGTCTAAGTAAGTGACCAAA
>NZ_JBXAPW010000020.1:0-34898 GCF_058806635.1 Sediminibacterium sp. GW821-FHT12F12
TCGTGAGTCGTGAGTCGTGAGTCGTGAGTCGTGAGTCGTGAGTCGTGAGTCGTGAGTCGTGAGTCGTGAGTCGTGAGAGCAGTATTGGTTGCGCAAGATACTACACTGCCTGCTGACAACTCACTACTCACCATTGACAATTCACCATTGACAATTCACCATTACCCATTCGCCCTACCTCACCCCTGAAATCCATTGCTCCTGTGCGATCCGTCGCAATAAGGTTTGTTAGCCGAACCGCCACAGCGGCAGAGGCTTGTTTTTCCTTTTTTGATCTCTGTTTCGCCATTGCTATGGGTAATATGGCAATCGGTATTGATCAGAATCGGTCCGTTTGGCCTGATTTCTATATTTACTATCTGTGCAGCTTCGCTTATAATTTCAGGTTGGGGATTGTTTTCTGCTCCTAACTCCTGTGTATTCATCAAATAACTCAAGGCACCACTCGGACATTTCCGCACCTGCTCAATAATCCGTTCGGTACTACCACCTTCCATATTGACCCATGGACGCTTCACCGGATCAAATACTTCTCTTAGTTCTGTCCAGCAGATGCGACTGTGAATGCAGGCGTCGGGTTTCCATACAACCGTAACTTCCCCGTTGGTGTACTTCAAAGTGGATTTGGGCATCGGATATATTTTTTAATGATAAGATTTTTACAGGATCTATCAGCAAAGTCTTGCACCTACCTATCTGTAAACTGGAGATCGATTAATAATCGATCTCCAGTTTCAACCGCTCTTTCAGCTCTTTCACCAGTGGATACTGCTCTGCAATATGTTCAAATTTCTGTTTGCTGTTGAGGCGCATGTGAACGGGAATATCTTCTCTCTCACTGGCTTCTACCAATACATCAAAACTGATGGCCCTGTTATTGAAAGCGGTTTGCAGATGGTCTATCAGCATCATCCGCTCCTGCTCCACAAATTTCTGCGAAGTAAGTGCCGATACGGTAATGGTAAAACGGATATCGTTCTCAATAGTTAAGCGGGCCGACTTGAACGTACCTGCCGAGGAATGTTTCTGTTGTTTCTCCAGTTGCGCCGCATACTGGTCCCAGCATTCGCGCAGTTTCTCTATGTTCAGTACTTCCGCTTCTTTGATCTCTTCAATAGCGTATTGGTCGCCATATTTGGCACGCAGGGTTTCGAGCAGATTTTTCTTCTGACCGCCGGAAGCGGGGATACTACGTGTCACAGGTTTAGCCACAGGTGTGGGGGCAGTTGCAGCGGGTGTAACAGGTTGGGCTATTTGGGCAGTTGTCTGCGCCGTTTTTTGTTCTATGTATAATTTCGCTTCAGGAGCGGGTGTGGTGGCGGCGGGTTTGAATTGTACAGGGGCCACCGGTTGGATCCGGAAAGCTATCGGACCATCAACCCGTTTTTTTTTAACAACCTGTCCGTTTTCTACGGAGAGGTCAATGGCCTGCTGGAGAAAATTGAGTTTGATCAGTGTTAACTCCACATGCAGCCTTTTGTTACGGGCCATTTTATAATTGATCTCCGACTCGTTCAGAATATTCAACGCACTTACGAGGTACGACATACCGGTTTGTGAAGCCACTGCCACATATTTATCACGCATGCCTTCTACTACTTCCAGTAAAGCCGCTGACTTGGGGTCTTTGCATACCAGCAGGTTACGGATAAATTCGGCAAAACCGTTCAATACCAGGTCTCCCTCAAATCCTTTCCGGTTGATCTCGTCAAACAGCAACATAGCCGCTGCCATATCCTGCTGCTGCATGGATTCGAGCATTTTGAAATAATAATCCTCGTCCAGTATATTCAGGTGCTCTAGGGTATTCTGGTAAGTAACGGTTCCATTGGTAAAACTGACAATCTTGTCGAGGATACTCAGCGAATCGCGCATACAGCCTTCACTTTTCTGCGCAATTACCTGCAAAGCGGCTTTTTCTGCCTTGATCTCTTCCTTGTCTACGATTTCCTGCAGGTGATCAACCGTATCGCTATTGGTGATGCGTTTAAAATCGAAGATCTGGCAACGGCTCAGAATGGTTGGTAAGATCTTATGTTTTTCTGTAGTAGCCAGGATGAAAATGGCGTAGGAGGGCGGTTCTTCCAGCGTTTTCAGGAAGGCGTTAAAGGCGCTGGCACTTAACATGTGTACCTCATCCACGATATACACTTTGTATTTTCCGGCCTGTGGTGCAAAACGTACCTGTTCTACCAATGTCCGTATATCATCTACCGAGTTATTACTCGCAGCATCCAATTCATGAATATTCAGCGATGTGCCGGCATCAAAAGAAACGCAACTATTACAGGCATTACAGGCTTCGCCATCGGGAGTGGGATTGGTACAGTTGATGGTTTTGGCCAGAATACGGGCACAGGTGGTTTTACCCACACCCCTGGGACCGCAGAACAAAAATGCATGCGCCAGCTGGTTGTTGCGGATGGCATTTTTGAGTGTGGTAGTGATATGAGATTGCCCCACCACCGTATTAAAATTCTGGGGTCTGTACTTACGGGCCGAAACAATGAACTTATTCTCCATAGTGAGCTTGCAAGATAATGAGGCAAATTCGGTTTCCGGTTTCCGGTTTCCGGTTATTTTATGCACACCCTTAGTGACAGTCGGTTACCTGATAGGCATCTTCCTGATCCCTGACCTATTGATAATCCATTTCCGGATGCCTTTCAAAGGGTTTATTCCTGTCGAAAAGATAGCGGAAAGTGACCATGCGGCGGCTCTGTCTACCTCCCAGGCTCTTGTAGATATTGATCATTTTCGGGTTCCAGTCGCCGGCCCAACCCATTTCGTATTGGGTGTACCAGCCTTTGCCCTGTAACAAAAGGGCGCATTCGTAGATCATGAAACTATCAATGCCCAATGCCTGGTATTTAGGTACTACGCCAAATGCCAGTCCGGTTAAGCGTTTGTTATACCCGGTTTTTTTCATCCAGAGCAAACGCAGTTTTTCCAGGAATCCCAGTTTGCCATTAAAATGCTTGAAGTATTGGTTCAGGTCAGGAATATTGATGAACATGGCAATGGGCTCCTCCTTGTAATAGGCAAACCAGACCGTACGCTCGTCCATAATGGGTTTCATTTTGGAGAAGAGTTTGATCACCTGCTCTTTGGTGATTTCCTTGTTCTCGCCATGTTGTGCCCAGGCAGCATTGTACACCGCGGCAAAATCACCGGCGTATTTATCGAGCTCGCTCAGCTTCACGTGTTTGGCCTCATAACCCGCTTTGGATTTGAATTTGGCGTGCCGCTCCGGAAACCGTTGCGGCAGTGGGTCATCCACATTCATGAAATAGTAATACTGGTTGTAATAATTCTCAAAGCCGTATTGTTGAAACAGGGTTTCGTAATAAGGTGGGTTGAAAGACATGCCATACATGGGCTCACTGTCAAAACCCTCTACCATCAATCCCCACCATTTATCACGGTCGCCGAAATTAATCGGCCCGTCCATGGCTTCCATGCCCTTTTCCTGCAGCCATTGTTTGGCTGTGTCAAATAAGGCATTGGCAACTGACTGGTTGTTGATGCTGTCGAAAAAGCCTACGCCGCCTGTTGCAAAATCTGTTCCCTTGTTAATGTATTTTGTATTGGTGAAAGCGGCGATCCGGCCAATCAGTTTACCCGTATCGTCTTTGGCAATCCAGCGCCTTGTTTCGCCGTATTTGTAGTTCTTGTTTTTGGCAGGATCAAATACATCATTCACTTCATTATCCAATGCACGTATATAAGCCGGGTTCTCACGATTCAGTAAAGCATTCACTTCCAGAAATTCCCTGGCTGTTTTTTTATCAGTTACTTCTATCAATTGCATGTATACCCTGTTTTTACAAATGTACAGATTGCATGCCTCTTTACGAAAACGCAACGGCTACCGGAAATCAGCATACATGCCAGGATAACAGTATAGATTATCGGGTGAATAATTTTTCCGCCATTTTCGTATCGTGTTTGTAAATATCATTCCGAAAATTAAGCAGACCACTCCTGTCTACCCAAGCAGTAAAGTAGACCACATACACTGGCACAGTTTTGTTGAGGGTTACCCATTTCTCTTTGGCCAGGTGCATGGCGCTGTCAATGGTCTCGCTGTTCCAGCTTTGATCATCCCGTAACAGGTATTCCGCCATTTTTTTGGGTTCGCTGATGCGGATACAACCATGGCTGAAACTACGTGTAGTGGAAGAGAACAGTTCGCGGTTAGGAGTATCGTGTAAATAGATATTGAAATTATTGGGGAAGAGGAATTTCACCAATCCCAACGCATTGGTAGGGCCGGGTTTCTGGCGTATCTCGGGTAAACCACCACTGTAGCCTGTGATTTCCATGTTATTTCTTGAAAGATAGTTTCTGTTACGACTGATAGCCGGCAGCATTTCTTTTCTCACAATACTGGAGGGCACATTCCAGTAAGGGCTAAACACTACATATTTGAGACTGCCTGAAAAAATAACCGTGTTGTTGGCTGCTGTTCCTACAATCACATTCATATCCATTATCTGGCGTCCGCTATCCATTACATGCAACTTGTATTCCGGAATATTGACAAGGATAAAGCGGCTGCCTCTTTCTGCAGGCATCCATCTTACTCTTTCCATATTTACCAGCAATTGCCTGATGCGCCAGGAGATAGGCGTATTCAGTTCTGTGATCATTTTATTGCCAATTACCCCGTCTTCTGTTAAACCCATTCTGCGTTGAAATAATTTGGCTGCATTTTCGAGAACGGTATCAAACAGCTGACTGGTATCGCTGCCCGGCATATCACCCAGTAACTGTAATCTTTTTTTGATCTGTGTAATGGCGTAAGTAGTGTCTCCCTTTTTAAATGATTTTTTTACGGGTGTGATCTTGTCTTTGGGAAACCTTTTTTCCAGAACAAGGTATTTGGCCACCTGGTCCTGCAGTTTTTGATACTGAGCATTCACCGGCACCAAAGGCTCTCCTTCTGCCAGCTGCGATTTCAGGGTAGAGTCCAGTAAAACGGTCAGGTCAATCTTTTTGCGGGGAATATACCAGCCCAGTTTCGCCGCGTCAATATCACTTCCCTTATACACTTTGGCTGCATACCTGAAAAACTGGCCCGTCAATAATAACTCTGCCTGTATCACTTTGGGGTCACCCATCGCTGGTCTTACATTACCGCTGTACAGGTTTTGAAAAAGTTCTTCCAATACCGGGTTGTAGATGCTGCTGTCTGCAAAATCAGTGATATAGTTACTTTGCAGATTGATAAAATTATGCGCCTGTTCTGCCAGGCCCGATGAGTCAAACCAGGCATATTCATAATTCCGGTGCGTATAAAAATCACGGAACTGCTCTGTGAATGTTTTAAATTCCGGATGCTTCAGCAAAAAACTGTCTACGTGTACACTGTCCAGAAATACACTGTTGAACGACGTGAGATGATTAATGGTCGTATCCCTTGCCATCAATTTTTTCGACTTAAAATAGTTGCAGGATGGCAGGGTCAGCACCAGCAACAATAAGCCCAACAGATTTCTTCTCATGATTCGATGAATATACTACTTCACAATTTTTGATACCATGCATTTGCAGGTGGATTTGTTACATCATACCCACATCCTGCAGAATTTATCTGTTCACCAGCAAAGCAGATGCCACAACACCGGCGGTTTCTGCCCGTAAACGGGTATCACCCAAACTAACAGGCAGGTACTGATGGTCCAGTGCCAGTTGGATCTCTTCCGGTGTAAAATCACCCTCCGGTCCTATCAGGATCTGTGTTTCGGGACAAGGGCGCAGGTCTTTGATCAGTTGTTTCGCATCTTCTTCGCAATGCGCCACCAGTTTTTGCGGCCAGTTCGATTGTTTAATGCAATCTGCCAATGCCATTGGCTCATGCAGTATAGGTAACCAGACCTGCTGGCTTTGTAACATGGCGGCGATCAGGATGCCGTTCATACGGTCTGCCCGGAACCGGGGATGCTCGGTTCGCTGGCTGATCAGTGGTTGTATTTCGGTTACGCCTATTTCAGTGGCTTTTTCCAGAAACCATTCAAAGCGGCTGGCATTTTTCAGTAAGGAAATAGCGATGCTTGTTTTTTGGGGCGGTGCGTGTACGATTTGGTGCTCCTTAATCAGTACCACTGATTTTTTTTTGTCTTCGCTCAGCAGCGATGCTTTGTAAAGATTACCCAAGCCATCCGTGAGTTGCAGGCCTGCGCCTGTTTTCATCCGTAATACCTGGATGCAGTGTTTGCTGGTTTCCTCACTCAGGGTAAAGTGGGAATGAAGGCCGGAGATCTGCTGTTCGTAAAAAAAAGGCAATGCCATAGCTGCGTACGAAATGAATTTGCATAAAGGTACGAAGATCATACCTCGCAGTTCCTGCTACGTCGTTAAAATGGCGAGTCGTTGTCAAATCCTTCGTCAAAATCGCCACCATTCATTTTACTGCCTTTCTGAATAAAGAGTTTGCTGCTATCGCTGCCACCACCGGCTGCCGGAGGGGTAGATGGGCCTACCGGTTTCCAGTTACTGCCCAGTCCGGGTAATCCGCCATTATCATCCCACTCTTCAAATTTCTGGATTTCCAGTTTGGCGCGCAGTTTTATGGTTTCAAGAGAGCCGTTCCGGTGTTTGGCGATCCGGATATGGGTTTCTCCATGGGTGCTTTCGCCCTGTTCGTTGTTCATCACCTCATAGTATTCCGGACGGTAGATGAACATTACCATATCGGCATCCTGCTCAATGGCACCCGATTCTCGCAGGTCACTCAGCTGCGGCATTTTACTTTCTTTACGGGTTTCCACCGCACGGCTTAACTGGCTCAGTGCAATGATGGGCACGTTCAGTTCTTTGGCCAATGCTTTCAGGTTTCGGGAGATATTACTGATCTCCTGCTCCCGGTTACTGCCACGGTCGCCGGTGCCACTCATCAGCTGCAGGTAGTCGATGATGATGATACCAACATTATGTTTGTTTACCAGTCTTCTCGCTTTGGCACGGAACTCGAAAATGTTCAATGCGGCCGTATCATCGATAAAAATAGGAGCTACTTCTAATTTTTTAATACCCTTGGTCAGCAACTGTTCGTACTCGTAATTCTCCAGCTTACCCCGGCTGATCTTTTCCATTTTGATCTCACTCTCGGCACTCAGGATACGCTGTACCAACTGCGATGCACTCATCTCCAGCGAGAAGAAACCCACAGGAACCGGTTTGGTAGGATGCAGGGCTGAGTTTCTGGCCAGGTTCAGCGCAAAAGCGGTTTTACCCACCGAAGGACGTGCCGCCAGGATGATCAGATCCGTTGGCTGCCAGCCGTAGGTAATGCGGTCAAGCGTAGGAAAACCACTGGGTACACCAGAAATGTCTTCTGTTTTGGTACGCAGTTCATCGATCCGGTTAATGGTTTTGGCCAGTACGTTCTGGATATCTTCAAAATTCTTCTTCAGGTAATTGTTGGTGATGTTGAACATCTTGGTCTCACTCTCATCCAGCAGGTCAAATACATCGGTGCTGTCTTCATAGGCATCACCAATGATCTCGCCACTGATGCGGATCAGCTCTCGCTGGATAAATTTCTGCAGTACGATTCTGGCGTGTGCATCAATATTGGCGGTAGAAACAACGGCGTTGGTGAGTTTGGTAACATAGTAAGGGCCGCCCACTGCATCCAGCTGTTCGCGCATTTTCAGTTCTTCTACCACGGTCAGGATATCGATGGGCATGCTTTTCTGCTGCAATCCCTGCATGGCTTTGTATATCAGCTGGTTGGCCTCCACATAAAAACATTCAGGTTTGATGATCTCGGAAATGGTATCAAAAGCACTTTTTTCCAGCATCACGGCACCCAGTACCGCTTCTTCCAGTTCTTTGGCCTGTGGCGGTACCTTGCCATATACCATATTGCTCATATCTATCGAAGTCTTCCTTCTTTTCCGGTCTTTATTCAGGCTGGTCAGATCCATTTTATCTTCAGTGCTTAAGGAGTTAGTTAAACCATTTCCCGTACTTCAGTGGCCATTTTTCCATGTTACGGAATTGTTACCCGGGAAGTAAGGGGGAGCGAATATATGGGTTAGAAAGTGGCCTCAGAAAATTTTTTCGGGCAATTTTCATCCACAGCCAATTCATAGGCTATCCACAGCCGTTCCGGCCCTATTCACACAAACTACTACAGTTATCCACCAAAATCAAAAGTTTTCCGCCACCGGCAAAGGGTAATGCACAGCGCCCTGTGCAGAAAGAATTCTCAGGAAAAAAGAGGGCTTTCCGGGGAAAAGATGTAACTGATAAGGCGTGAATCGTGAGTGGTGAGTAGTCAGTAGTCAGTTAAAACCCTACCTGTTCACCACTCACTACTCACGATTCACGCCTTACGTAAATTTTATCACCTATTTTTGATGCCCGTAAAGAGCAAGCAACTATGACGATCAGTTACAATTGGTTATGTGATTATCTCCCCGAAGCGGTGGATCCCGAGAAATTATCGAAGATCCTGACCTCTATCGGGCTGGAAGTGGAGAGCCTGGAAAAATATGAGAGTATCAAAGGCGGCCTGGCCGGTCTTGTGATAGGCGAAGTGCTGGAAACCTGCCAGCACCCCAATGCAGATAAATTAAAGCTGACCAAAGTAAATACCGGTGCAGCTGAACCCCTGCAGATTGTTTGCGGAGCCGCGAATGTGGCTGCCGGACAAAAAGTAGTGGTGGCTACCATCGGAACCACCATCTATCCCGTAAGCGGCGAACCTTTGACCATGAAACTGGCCAAAATCCGCAGCGTGGAAAGTCAGGGCATGATCTGCGCCGAAGATGAGATCGGCGTGGGTACCAGTCATGAGGGTATTATTGTTTTGCCCGCAGATGCCAAAGTGGGTTCGCCGGCGGCGGAGTATTTTCAGCCTTATTCCGACTGGATCTATGAAATCGGCCTTACCCCCAACCGGATGGATGCCATGAGCCATTATGGTGTGGCAAGAGATGTTTGCGCTTACCTAACGCATCATATCACCGAAACCCGTGTAAAAGTACCTTTTGCAAATGGGTTTACGGTAGATAATACATCACTACCCATCAAAGTAACCATCGAAAATGCAGTTGCCTGTCCGCGGTATGCCGGTGTAAGCATCAGCGGTGTTACGGTAGGCGAGTCGCCCAAATGGCTGAAGAACCGTTTGCTGGCTATTGGCTTACGTTCGATCAATAATATCGTAGATATTACCAATTTCATCTTACACGAAACCGGTCAGCCGCTGCATGCTTTTGATGCAGATGCCATTACCGGTGGAGAAGTCATCATCAAAAACCTTCCTGCCGGTACTCCTTTCACCACACTGGATGAAAAAGAGCGGAAACTGGATGCGGAAGACCTGATGATCTGTAATGCCAAAGAAGGTATGTGTATCGCAGGGGTATTCGGGGGATTGAAAAGTGGCGTAACGGCCAATACCAAGAATATTTTTCTGGAAAGTGCCTGGTTTCACCCGGTCAGTATCCGCAAAACATCGGTTCGTCATGAACTCCGTACCGATGCGGCCACCCGTTTTGAAAAAGGGGTGGATATTTCCAACACCGTGAACGTGTTGAAACGCGCGGCCCTGCTGATCAAAGAGATCGCCGGTGGCGACATTGCGAGCGAGATCGTGGATGTATATCCTGATCCGCAACCCAAAACGGAAGTATCCCTCAAAAACCATTACCTCAAAAAGCTGAGCGGTAAAAATTACCATGGCGATGCCATCAAAAGAATACTGACCAGCCTTGGTTTTGAGATCGTGCGTGAGGGACAGGATGAACTGCGGGTAGCGGTGCCTTACAGCAAACCGGATATCAGCATCCCCGCCGATATTGTGGAAGAGATCCTGCGGATTGATGGACTGGACAATATTGAGATCCCTGCTACCATCACCATTAGTCCGGCTGTAGAAAAACTCGGACAGAAAGAATCTTTAAAAGACAAGATTGCCGGTTACCTCGTAGGCCAGGGTTTTACCGAGATCCTCACCAATTCCATCACCAACAGCAAATACTTTGAGGAAGAAGTGCTTGCGGTAACCGTGAAAATGATCAATAACCTGAGCGAGGAACTGAATGTGCTTCGTCCCTCCATGCTGGAAACCGGCCTGGAATCGATTGCCTATAACCTGAACCGCCGTAACCAGCACCTGCAGTTTTTTGAACTGGGCAAAACCTATTTTACCAAAAACGTGGGTGAGTATACCGAAGAAGAGCATCTCTGTTTATACATTACCGGTGCCAACCATGAAGATGGGTGGCGGGAAAAAAGCAAGGCGAACGATTTCTATCGGTTGAAGGGATTGGCTGCTGCGGTACTGGAAGTATCGGGATTGAATAATGTGCAGTTTGCAGCAGCAGAAGGCGAAGGATTGGTATTGCAGGTGCTGCATGGTAAACGTACACTGGGAACCCTGCTGCAGGTATCTCCTAAAAAATTACAGTCATTCGATATCAAACAGCCGGTATACGTGTTGGATCTACATTTTGGTCAGTTACTCGAAGCCGTAAGCCAGAACAGGATCCGGTATAAGGAAGTGAACAAGTTTCCGGTGATGCAGCGCGACCTGGCCATGGTAGTAAAACGTGCCACCAGTTTTGAATCGATTGAGCAGACCGTTAAAAAACTGAAGCTGCCCAGGCTGAAAGAAGTTCGTTTATTTGATGTGTTTGAAAGTGAGAAACTCGGCGCGGATAAAAAATCCATGGCTATCAGTTTTCTTTTTGCGGATGAGGAGAAAACCCTTACCGATAAAGAAGTGGATGCCATGATCGCAAAACTGATCCAGGGTTTTGAGAACGACCTGGCTGCGGAGATCCGGAAATAACATCGGGCAGAAAATATCCAAACACCTAATTACCAGCGCAGAAGTGAATAATAAGTGCAGTAAAATGGCATAACTCTTCTGCATTGACCTTATCTTTAATCAGATGGTTAACCTTGAGCAACAGATAAAAAGCATCCAGGATAAACTTCAGCAATTGCTGAAGCAACAGGCTATGCTGCAAAAGGAGAACCAGCAACTGAAAAAAGAGCTGGAAAAGCAGACCGCCCTCACGGAAGAGAAGCAGGGCCTGGTGCTATCACTGCAGCAGCAGGTGGATGTGGTGAAAATGGGTTCCGGTTCTTTGAACGAGGCCGAAAAAGCCGCCCTCAGTAAACGCATCGATGGATATCTGAAAGAAATAGACCAGTGCCTGGCACTCTTAAATACCTGATCCCATGTCTGAACTGATTCCCGTAAACATACTGATCGCCGACCGCAGCTACCGTCTTAAAATTGAGGCCGCAGACGAGGAAATGGTCCGCAAAACGGCTACACTTATCAACGATAAGATTACCCAGTTCAAAACCCAGTTTGCAGGTAAGGATATGCAGGATTATGTATCGATGGTACTGCTCTGGTTCGCCACCGAACAGAACCAGTCGGGTATTGATCATGTAAAATGGACAGAAGCAGCCGAAAAACTGGCTTCCCTCGAAAAAATGGTAGACAAGGCCCTCGCCGGCGACCAATAGGGTTGAAACCCGTTTCTGGTTACCGGTTGCCAGTTCCAGGTTAACCAGAAACCTGTAACCAGTAACCAGCAACTTGCCCCCTCCCCAACAACTTCAGAATTCCCCGCTCGTACTTCGTACTTATTTAATTATCTTCGTCTATTATCATTTACTTATTACGGTAAAATGAGATGTGAAAAACGTATGATTGCGAACTATTTAAAAACATTCCAACAACATGGACCAAACAGTAGTATCTATAATAATTGGTGCAAGTACACTAATTGCAGGGCTTATAGCGGGTAAATTCCTTTTCGCTAAAAACACCAAAAAACAGGTTGAAGACGCTGAGCAACAGGCGCAAAACATACTGAAAGAGGCTGAACTCCGGGCCGAAACGATCAAAAAGGAGAAACAACTGGAAGCCAAAGAGAAGTTTGTACAGTTGAAGTCTGAGTATGACCGCGAAGTAATGGAGCGGAACCGCAAGCTGGGCGAACTGGAAAACAGGGCCAAGCAGAAGGATATCACCATCAACCAGAAAGAAGCGGCCCTCGATAAACAGATCAAAGAGAACGAGACCATCAAAGAAAACCTCAATCGCCAGATTGAAGTAGTGAATCATAAGCGTACCGAACTGGAAAAACACCAGGAAGAGCATATACGCCGCCTGGAGAAAATTGCCGGTTTAAGCGCTGAAGAAGCCAAATCGCAGTTGATCGAAAGCCTGAAAGCCGAAGCGCATTCCCAGGCCCTTACCCTGCAGCAGGAGATCATTGAAGACGCCAAACTGAAGGCCAATAAAGAAGCCCGCAAGATTGTGATCCAGTCTATTCAGCGTACCGCTGCCGAAGTAACGATTGAGAATACCGTAACCGTATTTAACCTCGAAACAGACGAAATAAAAGGCCAGATCATTGGTAGGGAAGGACGTAATATCCGCGCCATTGAAGCAGCCACCGGCGTAGACCTGATCGTAGATGATACACCGGAAGCCATTATCCTGTCTTCTTTCGATCCATTGAGAAGAGAGATTGCCCGTTTAAGCTTGCAGCGCCTGGTATCCGATGGCCGTATTCACCCCGCCCGTATTGAGGAAGTGGTAGAAAAAACCCGCCGCCAACTGGAAGAGCAGATCATGGAGATCGGAGAAAGAACCGTGATCGAAATGGGCATTCATGGCCTGCACAAAGAACTGGTACGTATTGTAGGTAAAATGCGTTTCCGTTCTTCTTATGGTCAGAACCTGCTGATGCACAGCCGCGAAACAGCCAATCTCTGCGCCATCATGGCCGCCGAGCTGGGAATGAACCCCAAACTGGCCAAAAGAGCCGGTCTGTTGCACGATATAGGCAAAGTACCTGATGAAGAAACCGAACTGACCCACGCCCTGCTGGGAGCCAAATTAGCCGAGAAATACGGCGAAAACCCGGCTGTAGTGAACGCCATTGGTGCCCACCACGATGAAATGGAGATGCAATACGTGATCTCTCCCATTATCCAGGCCTGCGACGCCATCAGTGGCGCCCGCCCCGGAGCCCGCCGCGAGATCATGCAGCAGTACCTCCAGCGCATCAAAGACCTTGAGAATCTGGCACTTAACTATACCGGTGTAGAGAAAGCCTATGCTATTCAGGCAGGTAGGGAATTGCGGGTAATTGTGGAAGCCGATAAGGTAACCGACGTAGACAGCGACAAGCTGAGCTTCGAAATAGCCCAGAAAATCCAGACCGAAATGACCTATCCGGGCCAGATTAAGGTTACAGTGATCAGAGAGAAGAGGGCTATTAATATTGCACGATAAGCACGGAGTAAGCTGCTGGCTGTGAGCTACTAGCTGTGAGCGATTTTGTTTTGTTGAATTGAAGTAAATTCAGTTTCAATTTAACAAAATCGATATGAGGAACTTTAAGGAGCTAAAGGTTTGGCAGAAAGGTTTTGAAATCGCCACTATGTAATTTGTGTTGGTAGAGTCTTTCCCTCAACAGGAAAAATTTGGGCTTAGTTCGCAAATTACCCGTGCTGCCGTATCAATTCCTGCCAATATAGCCGAAGGGAGTAGCAGAAATAGTGAAAAAGAGTACAAAAGATTCCTTGAAATGGCGTTGGGTTCGGGATTTGAACTTGAAACGCATCTATTGATCGCTGAAACAACGGGTTATGGATCTAAGGAATTGATAATCAAATTATTGAAATCAGTTGATGAGCAGCAGAAGATGTTAATGGCATTTATTAAAAAGCTGGAAAATTGACTTTTACAAGCTCGCAGCTCATTGCTCAAAGCTCGAAGCCAATTTTATTTGTTTTTTTAAACGTTGACTCCTACCTTTGCCGTCCGCAAAAAAGAAAAGTTATGAACGCAGCAGTTCAGTTTGTTCACGATCAGTTGACAACTAAAAAGACCCACCCGGCTTTCAAAGCTGGTGATAATATTACCGTTAACTACAAGATTGTAGAAGGTGGTAAAGAGCGTATCCAGAGTTTCCGTGGAGATGTGATCAAACAGCAGGGAAATGGCGCAACCGCTTCTTTCACTGTACGTAAGATCTCTGATGGTGTTGGTGTAGAGCGTCTGTTCCCGATCCTGTCACCCAACATCGATTCTATCGTGTTGAACAAGTCTGGTAAAGTACGTCGTGCTAAATTGTACTACCTGCGTGAGCGCAGCGGTAAGAGTGCCCGTATCAAGGAAAAACGTTTCTAAGCGATTTTTCTCTAATATAACTACAGGCGGAAGTTTAGGATATACTAAACTTCCGCTTTTTTATGCGGTCTATACCAGAGAATTATTTAGTTGTGCAACATTTGTTTTACCTTAACTTTACAACTCTTAAAAACAATCTTATGGGCAATTTAGGTTTTCAGGAAATATTACTGATAGCAGTAGTGGTTCTCGTATTATTTGGCGGTAGAAAGATCCCTGAGTTCATGAAAGGACTGGGTAAAGGTATCCGTGAATTCAACGATGCCAAGAATAATGTGAAGAAAGAACTGGAAGAAGGTATGAAGGAAAAAGACCAGACTACCACCACTACGCAACCGTAATTTATTCCCTTCAAAAGCATTATAGGCTTTGTTTCGATTCAGTACAATCAAAGACTATCATACAACATTACAGAACGGCCAAACCACCTGCGTGGAGGCCGTTCGTTGTTATTTGGAGTTGATCCGGAGCCGTCCGCAACTGAATGCTTTCCTCAACGTGTATGAGACCGAAGCCCTGGAACGCGCTGCTGCACTGGATTTGCAGCGGCAACAGGGACAGCCGCTCGGCAAACTGCATGGCGTGGTAGTGGGATTGAAAGATGTGATCAGTTACAAAGGCCATCCCCTCTCAGCCGCCTCAAAAATTCTTGAAAACTTTACTGCCGTTTATAACGCTACTGCCGTAGATAAATTACTGGCCGAAGGTGCCATCATTATCGGCCGCCAGAACTGCGATGAATTTGCGATGGGAAGCAGCAATGAAAATTCTGCATACGGTCCGGTAAAAAATGCTGTTGATGAGAGCCGGGTTCCCGGTGGTTCATCCGGTGGTTCGGCTGTGGCCGTTCAGGCAGATCTCTGTATGATCAGTCTCGGAAGCGATACTGGTGGTTCCGTAAGACAGCCCGCAGATTTTTGTGGGGTAGTGGGATTAAAACCTACTTACGGACGTGTTTCGCGCTATGGGCTCATAGCTTATGCTTCTTCTTTTGACCAGATCGGCATTTTTGCCAAAACAGTAGAAGACGCCGCCCTTGCCCTGGAAGTAATTGCCGGTGCCGATGATTTTGACAGTACGGTTTCTGCCAGGGAAGTACCGGCTTATGCTACGATGACCGGGGATCATCCGGAAAAGAAATACAAAATCGCTTATTTCAAAGAAGCCCTGGAGCATCCGGGTCTGGACCCTGCCATCCGGGAAACCATAGAATCGTTTATCAAAAAATTAACAGACCAGGGGCATACGGTTAAAGCAGTTGATTTTGAACTGCTTGAACATGTTGTTCCAACTTACTATGTTTTAACCACGGCCGAAGCTTCCAGTAATCTTTCGCGCTTTGATGGGGTAAGATATGGTTACCGCGCCGATATTGCCGGCGGCGACCTGACCGAGTTATACAAAGCCTCGCGCAGCCAGGGTTTTGGCAAGGAAGTACAACGCCGCATTATGCTGGGTACTTTTGTATTGAGTGCGGGCTATTTTGATGCTTATTTTACTAAGGCTCAACAGGTTAGGCAATTACTTAGTCAACGTACTCAGGCTATTTTTTCTGAGTTCGATGCCATCATTTCACCCACGGTTCCGGCTACGGCTTTTAAGATCGGGGAGAAGAGCAACGACCCGGTAGAAATGTTCCTTGCCGATATCTATACCGTATTTGCCAACCTGGTAGGAATACCCGGTATTTCACTCCCGCTGTTCCAACACCCCAATGGCCTGCCCTTTGGCCTGCAGGTAATGACTTCTCATTTCGATGAGGTATCTTTGCTTCGCCTTTCCCGGCAGCTTACCGCTATCGCCGGGTAGGCGGGAAATCCACTTCCGATAATACACCGGAGAGGAAATCCCCTCATCATAATCCTTATACATGAAGTGGTTCGGCATCAGTATCAGTTCGCATATATCTATCGCCAAAGTATCTCTGGTTGGGTTTGCGTTTGTAGCGGGCAGTCTGGGAACCATGTCGTTTATAGAGGCGGATATACAGGAAGTTTCCACCGCCGACACGGCTTTTGATGGCAAAGCCGGCTTCAAAAGCCTGTTCTCAACCAATCATTTTGACGCTTCCCGCCCTTATGCGGCCCAGCTGAACCCCAGGGCGGTCTCTTTTGTGCAGGAATATATCCGCAAACAGGGCAAGGAGCTGGAAAAAATGAAATTCTGGGGCAAACCCTATTTCGATCTCTACGATAACGTATTGCCCCTCTATGGCATTCCTAAAGAAATGAAATACCTGAGTGTGATTGAGAGTCACCTCAGCTCCGGCCTGGTTTCCTGGGCCGGTGCCGTGGGACCCTGGCAGCTGATGGATTATGAGGCCCGCCGCTTTGGTTTGCAAACAAGAGGGGTGGATGAGCGTACCGATTATTACAAAAGCACCCATGTGGCCGCCAAACTGATGAAAGAGTTATATGGCGATTTTGGCGACTGGCTATTGGTGGTAGCTGCTTACAACGGCGGACCGGGAAGGGTAAGGCAGGCCATGCGTAAATCAGGCAGCCGGGATTTTTGGGACCTCCAATATTATTTACCTGAAGAAACCCGTAACCACGTTAAAAAATTCATCGCCACTCATTATGTGTTCGAAGGCAGTGGTGGCTGGACCACCATGACGGCCAACGAAACGCAGGTACAAAAAGCCCTTGCTACCCAACCGCAGGAAGTGTCATTATCTGCTGATGACCTGGCCAATACGGTGGTGGTAGAAATTGGTGGCCGTTATAATTCCGTAATCATTGCCAATGCCTTGCTGATGGATATTACCCGCTTCAACAAATGGAACCCGGGTTTTGATAAAACACTCGCCGAAGGCAAAAAATATCCCCTGCGTTTGCCGAAAGAAGCCGTTCCTGTATTCGAGGCGAGGAAGAACAGTATCCTGATGGAGTCTGTACGGGCTTTGCTGGAAGGGAAGAGTACGGTATCCAGATAATCCGTTTACATTAAGCCAATACTTTCTGTATGGCTGCTGCTTTCAGTAAACATTCTTCATATTCCTTTTCCGCATCGCTGTAAAAAGTGATACCGCCACCCACCAAATAACAGAGATACGCTGCGGTAGCATTATACAGGATACTGCGGATGACCACATTAAAATCAAAATCATTATCCGGACTGATATAACCAATGGCACCGGCGTAAATACCTCTTTTGGTTACTTCATATTGCTCAATCAGTTCCATTACCCGGCGTTTGGGTGCGCCGGTCATACTGCCCATAGGGAAACTGGCCTGCAGGATCTCAGCCAGGCCAAAACCCGGTTTTAATTCTCCGGAAATGGTAGAGATCATCTGGTGCACCTGCGGAAAGCTGTACACGCCAAACAGTTCATCTACCTGTACCGAACCTTCCTTACATACCTGGCTCAGATCGTTGCGTACAAGGTCTACCACCATTACATTTTCACTCCTGTCTTTTTCACTTTTGATCAGTGCCTGTTTTAAAGATTCATCCGCAGCTGTATCAGTAAGATTTCGTTTGAAAGTTCCCTTGATGGGTTGGGAGAGAAGCCGGTTCCCTTTTTTCTGCAGGTATCTCTCCGGACTGGCACACAAAACATATTTGTCGTCCAGTTTATAAAAACAGGCGAATGGATTGGGAGAGATCTCCGTTAGTTGCCGGTAAACCGATAAGGGATCGATCTCTGCGTTTGTTGCATAAAATTCCTGGCAGAAATTGATCTCGTAACAATCTCCCCGCTGTATATGCTGGCGGATGGATTCAATTTTTTGCAGGTAGTCTTCTTTTGCCATACGCGGCTGTATAGCGAGGCTGGAAGATTCACTGGCCGAATTGAAAGCTATGCTGCAAATCTCTGCGAAAATCTGTTCCGGGTTTTCCTGCAGGGCGGAAATGGTTAACTGATTGCCCGATAATTGCAATACCGTTTCGGGCCGGAAGAAAAAGATATCCGGGAAACCGATCTGGTCCGGGTGCGAAGAGTGTAAAGGTGCCACTGCATTCTTCAGATCATAGGAAAGGTGGCCGAAAAGCCAATCCTGGTTGTTACGATACAGTTCCTGTAAAGAAGTGAAAAAATTTTCTGTGGGAGAAAAGGTACTGACGGCACCGGCTGCTGCCAGGCATTCTACAGAGGGGTGGCTGGAACTGTATTGATGATTATCCAGAAAACAACAAATGTTGAACCGGTTAACCCAGCTCAACATTTGTTGTTTACATGTATCGATATGCTGTACAGGAAAGGAGGCGGTTGTTCTTTTCACCGTGTTTGGGGGCGATGATCAGAAATCATCTTCTTCATCATCATCAAATCCACCACTTTTATCATTGAACAGGTCGAATTCTTTGAAGTCTTCGTCCAGTTTGAAATCATCCTCATCATCCCCTTTCTTTTTACCGCCGGCAGCTTTCTTGCCTTTACTTTTAGGGATATCAAATTCATCAAAGTCGGGATCCCATTCGTCTTCCTCTTCGGGTTTTTCCCAATCATCTTCCAGATCGTCTGCCTCATCATCCTCATCGTCGTCACTGGCTGCTTTTTTGCCGGCAGCTTTGGATGCAGATTTTTTGATGGGCCTGGTATCTTCCTCATCATCTTCTAAATCATCGTCATCCTCTTCCAGTTGTTTCTTGCTTTTGGAAGACGGTTTTGCATCGGCGTTTTTTGCCGGTGCCGTTTTTGCTTTGGATTTGGGATCCTTATCAGATTTTGGTGCCATATTTCTAATAAGATTATGTGCGTAAAATTTCAACGCAATTTATTATTAACCAAATAATTTTTTCAATATCAAACGAAATGCCAATTAACTTTTACACATGTACGATCTGGTCGCGTCCGGGACCATTGGAAACAAACTTTACCGGAGCGCCTATCTCGTTGTTAATAAAGTTAATATAATTACTTATAGTGTTGGGTAAAGCTGCGGCTTCTTTGATCTGGGTAGTATCTGTATTCCATCCCGGGAATGACTGCAGTACGGGTTCAATCGTAACCCCCGACATCTGGAAAGGAACTTCTCTGGTTTCTTTCCCATCGATTTTGTAGGCGGTACAGAGTTTCAGCTCTGCAAAAGAATCCAGTACATCAGCCTTGGTCATGATTACCTGGGTTACACCATTGATCATGCAGGCAAAACGGAGTGCTACCAGGTCAATCCAGCCGCAACGGCGTGGACGGCCGGTAGTGGCACCGAATTCGCTGCCGATTCTGCGGAGTTCTTCGCCTGTAGCATCTTCGAGTTCGGTAGGGAAGGGACCACCGCCCACCCTTGTACAATAGGCTTTGGTTACACCCATTACTTCATTAATCTGTTTGGGCGAAACACCCAATCCGGTGCAGACACCGGCAGAAATGGTATTGGAAGAAGTAACAAAAGGGAAAGTTCCGAAATCAATATCGAGCATACTACCCTGTGCGCCTTCTGCCAGTACTTTTTTTCCCTTGCTGATCTGGTCGTTGATGAAGTATTCGCAATTGATCACATTCAGCGTCTTCAGGAATTCGAGTGCTTCAAAAAACTCTGCTTCCCAGCTGGAAATATCTTCTGTGAAATGAAAATTATTCAGCAGCACCTGGTGTTTTGCACGCAGTTCGTTATACTGGTTTTTGAAATTGGGGTGGAGAATATCACCTACGCGTAATGCATTACGGCCGGTTTTATCCATATAGGCCGGACCAATCCCTTTCAGGGTTGATCCGATCTTTCCTTCTCCCTTGGAAAGCTCAGAAGCTTTGTCAAGTGCCCGGTGGGTAGGGATGATGATATTGGTTCTTTCAGAAATGAAGAGGTTCTTTTTTACATCAACACCATGTGCCGCCACCGCTTCGCATTCTTTTTTGAGGGTGATGGGATCCAGCACCACACCGTTTCCGATGATATTGATCTTATCCTGGTGGAAAATGCCGGAAGGAATCTGGTGCAGTACCATTTTCTTGCCTTCTACGTATAAGGTATGCCCTGCATTCGGGCCTCCCTGAAAACGGGCGATGATATCATACCTGGGAGCGAAATAATCCACGATCTTTCCTTTTCCCTCATCTCCCCATTGTAAACCTAAAATAACGTCAACCATAAAATGATTTTAAATCAGGGGCAAAAATAAGTGATGCCTATCAGTAAAACCTAATAACAGAGAATTAAATCTTATGGTTGGCGGAGGATGTGTGTAAAATGGGTCAGGAAATATTTTCCATTTCAAAACGATCAACTGTTTGTATACCGTTCAGCTCTTTCAGCCGCAATACCAGCTCTTCCAGTTCTTCTTTGTCGTGCACAAAAACCTTGATGGTTCCTTCAAACAACCCTTCCCGGGATTCGATGGTAAGACCGGCAATATTGATGCGCAGATCGCCACTGATCACATTGGTGATTTTATTGATAACGCCCACATCATCCAGTCCTATAATCTTCAGGCCGGTAAGGAAGGAGATCTCTTTGTTCTTGGCCCATTTGGTCTTTACCACCCGGTGGCCGTAGTTGGCCATCAATTGGGCCGCATTGGGACAGTTGGTGCGGTGGATAATCAGTCCTTTACCCGTACTCACAAATCCAAATACGTCATCGCCCGGAATGGGGTGGCAGCATTTGGCCAGGGTATACATGATTTTATCGCTGCTTTCGCCAAAAATGATCAGTTCTGAATCTTTCCGGTTATTATTTTTCGCCTGGATCTGTTCTGTGGTCAGTTCCTGTATAACCGGTTTGGCTTTGGGGATCTCCAGTTTATCTCCCAGTACCTGGAATTCCTTTAATTCCCGCAGGTCAATGGCTTTGGTAGCGATCTTATAATGCAGGTCGAGCGGGGAGGGCAGTTTGTAGAACTGTACCAGTTCATCAATATTGTATTGGCTATAGGCGGCGCCCATGCTATCCATTTTGCGCTGCAGGGTGTATTTGCCGTCTTCCGCTATTTTTCTTTTTTCCTCCCGAAGGGCATCTTTGATCTTGCTTTTGGCTTTGGCCGTAACCACAATGCCGAGCCAGTCTTCTGAAGGTTTCTGTTTGTTGCTGGTGATGATCTCTACCTGATCGCCACTGCGCAGTTTGTGGCTGATGGGTACCAACCGGTGGTGTACTTTGGCGCCGATACATTTGGTTCCGATGGCAGAGTGAATGGAAAAAGCGAAATCCAGTGCGGTGCTGCCGGTGGGCAGCATCTTCACTTCTCCCTTGGGGGTGTATACATAAATTTCTTCAGCGAGGAAGGATGTTTTGAAATCCTGCAGAAAATCAACCCCATCTGTATCCTGCGTGCTCAATACTTCGCGGATCTGGCCAAACCATTTATCAAAACGGTCTTCATCGGCGCTTCCTTCCTTGTATTTGTAGTGAGCCGCCAAACCTTTCTCGGCAATCTCATTCATCCGTTTGGTCCGGATCTGCACTTCCACCCATTTTCCCTGCGGCCCCATTACCGTGGTATGCAAAGCTTCGTAACCGTTATTCTTGGGGTTACTGAGCCAGTCGCGCAGCCGTTCAGGCGAAGGGGTATATTCATCTGTGATCATGGAATATACTTTCCAGCAGTCTTCTTTTTCTTTTTCAGGAGATGAATCCAGGATTACACGGATCGCGAACAGATCATACACTTCTTCAAAAGCCACGGATTTCTTCTTGATCTTGTTCCAGATAGAGTGGATGCTTTTAGGGCGTCCGTAGATCTCGAAATTAAAACCGCCCTGGGTCAGTTTTTCCTTTAAGGGGCGGATGAATTCGTTGATGTAGCGGGTACGTTCCCTTTTGGTTTCGGATAGTTTCCGTGCAATCTCACGGTAAGCTTCCGGCTCCATGTATTTCATGGAAAGGTCTTCCAGCTCGGTTTTGATATTGTACAGACCCATCCGGTGTGCCAGCGGGGCATATACCCATACGGTTTCGGAAGCGATCTTCAGCTGTTTTTCCCGTTTCATGCTGTCGAGCGTACGCATATTATGCAGCCGGTCGGCCAGTTTGATCAGGATCACCCGGGGATCATCTGTAAGTGTAAGCAGGATCTTTTTGAAATTTTCTGCCTGCTGACTGGTATTGGTGTCCATCACATTCGAGATCTTGGTCAGACCGTCTACGATCTTGGCGATCTCGTTCCCGAATTCACGCTGCACATCGTCGAGGTTGATGTCGGTATCTTCTACGGTATCGTGCAGTAATGCGCAAATAGTGCTTCGTACCCCCAGGCCGATCTCTTCCACACAGATCATGGCTACGGCAATGGGGTGGAGGATATAAGGTTCGCCGCTTTTTCTGCGCATGGTTTTGTGTGCATCAGCCGCCATTTCAAATGCCTGGCGAACCAGTTCCTTATCGCCTTTTTTCAGTTTGGGTCTGAGTGCACGCAACAGGGCACGGTAATGCCTAACAATCTCGTTCTTTTCCTGCTCGGGATTGAGATTGTATTTGGGTACAACTGGTTCTGTAACGGTTTCCGGTGCCTGCTCCATATTCTGTAGCGAATATACGAAAGGATGGTGAGTCGTGAATGGTCAGTAGTGAGTAGTGAGTGGTGAGTAGTGAGGTGTGAATGGGCAATGGTGAATGGTCAATAGGTGGGGTGGTTTTACAGGATGATTCACTATTCACCATTGCCCATTCACCAACATAAAATTTCTATAATCGGTAAGCCTCCCCTGTTTTTACCCCTTACCTTTGCCCCCTACCATGAGCGATCAGCCCAAAAAGAAAATATTCGATTTTTCACTGTTAGGCAGGGTTTTCTTCTTTGTAAAACCATACCGCTCGTTCTTTTATGTAAGCCTGCTGCTCGCTATTGTGATGGCGGTGTTTGCGCCCATCCGTCCTTACCTGATCCAGTTAACGTTGGATAAGGCCACCGGCAAAACCGTTCATGTGCCCGGATGGCTGGAATCGGTGCTGTTCCGGACGGATTTATCTGACGCTACCCGGTTCATCATTGCTGTGAGTATTTTCCAGGTGATCTTTTTATTTGTGGAAACCGCGATCCGTTTCCTGTTCACTTTTATTACCGCCTGGATGGGGCAGAGTGTGGTAAAAGATATGCGCAATGCTGTGTACAAAAAGATTCTGAGCCTGAACCTGGGCCAGTTTGATAAAACCCCGATCGGTACCCTTACTACCCGTACCATCAATGATATAGAAAGTATCAACGATATTTTTTCAGACGGACTGATTCCCATCATCGCCGATCTGTTAACGATCGTTATTACGCTGGTTACCATGTTCTGGATCGACTGGCGGCTGACCCTGCTGAGCCTGGTGCCTTTTCCGGTCATGATCATTGCTACCTATTATTTCAAAGAAAGTGTGAACAAGAGTTTTATCCGTGTACGTAATGCAGTGGCGGCACTGAATGCTTTTGTGCAGGAGCATATTACGGGCATGCAGGTGGTGCAGGCATTTGCCGCCGAGGACAGGGAATTTGCCAAATTCCAAAAAATCAATGCTGAACACCGGAACGCGAATATCAATGCCATTTTTGCTTATTCTGTTTTCTTTCCAGTAGTGGAAGTAGTGCTGGCGGTAAGCACCGGTTTGCTGGTATGGTGGATCGCCGGTCAATCGCTGGATGCCGGGTTGCTGGTGGCTTTTATCTTATACCTGAACCAGATCTTCCGCCCCCTGCGGGTAATTGCCGATAAGTTCAATGTATTGCAGATGGGAATGATTGCTGCCGAGCGTGTATTGAAAGTGTTGGATAATGAAGATATAACACCAGCATCCGGTCCGGATGCCTATCAGCCAGAAAAAATGGAAGGCAGTATTGAATTTGACCATGTGTCTTTTGCCTATGCAGAGCCCAACTATGTATTAAAAAATATTAATTTCCAGGTGAAAGCAGGAGAAACGGTGGCGTTGGTAGGTCATACCGGTAGCGGAAAAACTTCTATTATCAGTCTGCTGAACCGCCTTTATCATATACAAAAAGGAGAGATCCGGATCGATGGTGTAAACATTGAAGCATACGAGCTGGATACCCTGCGCAGGAATATCGGCGTGGTGTTACAGGATGTGTTCCTGTTTTCCGGTTCGGTGATGGATAATATTACTTTACGAAATCCCGAGATCTCCCGTGAGCAGGTAATTCAGGCTGCCAAAATGATCGGGGTGGATGAGTTTATTATGCAGTTGCCCGGAGGGTACGATTATAATGTGATGGAGCGGGGGAGTACCCTGAGCCTGGGCCAGCGCCAGTTATTGTCTTTTATCCGCGCCCTCTTATACGATCCGGCAATCCTGATCCTGGATGAAGCCACTTCTTCTATTGATACCGAAAGTGAGATGCTCATCGAAAAAGCGACGGAAGCACTGATCTCTGGCCGTACCTCTATTGTGATCGCCCACCGGCTTTCCACCATCCGCAAAGCGGATAAGATCATTGTACTGGATAAAGGAGAAGTTAAAGAAATGGGGACTCACGAAGAGCTATTGAATTTGGGCGGATTTTATGCTAAATTGCATGAGATGCAGTTTGATAAAAAGCGGGCTGTATTGGTATAAAAAGATGTCTGAGAACAAACACCTACTAAAAGAAGAAGACCAGAATGCCCTTTACGAAAAGGCTGAAATGGACTTACTGCGTGCCGGATTGAACCGAAACCTGAAAGAACGGTTCTTAATGACAACTACTCTGTACAAAATTCAGCAGACCCTCAAGAAAGCTAAGATTACACACAAACCTTATTCTTTAGCTAAATAGCCCTGCTGCCATGGACATTTTTGATGAAGAAATTCTTCTATTCTGGAAATCACTCCAGAACGAAAATGTAAAGTATATCATGATAGGTGGGTATGCTACAAATATGCATGGGTATCAAAGATTTACGGGTGATATGGATATCTGGATTGAAGATAGCCTGGAAAACAGGGTACGGCTAAGAAAGGCTTTTAATGTATATGGGTTGGGTGATTTTCCCATGCTGGCAACGCTTGAATTCATCCCCGGATGGACCGATTTTCACTTAAATAATGGGTTACGTCTGGATGTAATGGTGGGCGTTAAAGGGCTGGAACAATACAGTTTTGATGAATGCCTGGAAATGGCTGCATTGGGAGAAATTGACGGTGTTATGGTTAGATTTTTACATATAAACCATTTGATTGCCTCCAAGAAGGCAGCTAATCGGCCCAAAGACCAGATAGATGTCATTTATCTGGAAAAAATAAAAGAATTACAAGAAAACAAGGGTGACGGAACGACTTGATATTTTTCTCCATTTTCTCCCTTTTCCTGCCCGGTTTTCAGCCCTTACCCCCTATCTTTGCCGCAAATTTCGGAACAGGTATGGCCCGCAGATGCATAAAATCTTTACTGGTAGCGACTTTCAGCCTATTTATGGTGCTGTTTTCCAATGCAATTCATGCCCAGCATGAAGCTACAGCAGCAGATACAGTTGCCGCTGCCGGTCATGAAAAGACCAAGGAAGGTGATTTCAATGTTACGGAAACGATTCTTGAACACATTAAGGATGACCATAGCTGGCATTTATGGGGGCACACTTCGGTGTACCTGCCGGTAATTCTCTACTCTGACAAGGGTTTGGAAGTATTTTCTTCTAAAAACCTGGTAGACGAACACCACGAGCAGGTGGTTTACAAAGGCAATTACGACTACAAAGTGATTGAAGGAAAGCTGAAAGTGGTGAATGCTGCGGGTGAGCTGGATAAGGAACTGTCTAAAAAAGTATGGGATTTCTCCATTACCAAAAACGTAGCTTCATTATTATTTACTGTATTTGTATTGTTGCTGATCTTCCTGAGTGTTGGAGCGGCTTACAAAAAGCGTGGGGTAACTTCTGCGCCCAAAGGCTTGCAGTCTTTTATCGAACCCATTATCCTGTTTGTACGTGATGAAGTGGCAAAACCCAATATTGGCAAGAAACATGGCAAATACATGCCTTTTCTGCTAACGGTTTTCTTCCTGATCCTGATCAATAACTTTTTAGGCCTGATCCCGTTTTTTCCGGGTGGAGCCAATGTGAGCGGTAATATCGCGTTTACGATGACACTGGCCGTTTTTGTGTTCATCCTGGTGAACCTGAGTGCCAACAAAAGTTACTGGGAACATATTTTCTGGATGCCCGGTATGCACTGGAGCATGAAATTGTTTCTGGCACCTATTGAGCTGATCGGGGTATTTACCAAGCCGATCTCCCTGATGATCCGACTGTTTGCGAACATCACTGCCGGTCACATCCTGGTATTGAGTCTGATCTGTCTGATCTTTATCTTTAAAACAGCGGTAGCGTCTGTGATCGCGGTTCCGTTTGCGGTATTTATCGGGTTGATCGAGTTGCTGGTAGCTTTTCTGCAGGCGTACATCTTTACCATGCTGAGTGCGATGTATATCGGAATGGCGATTGAAGAACACCATCATGAAGAAGCGCATCATTAATCATAATTTTTTTTCAATAACAATTAAAACGTAAACAAATGGTAGTAGGAAGTGTTGCCGCAATTGGTGCTGGTTTAGCAGCTATCGGTGCAGGAATCGGTATCGGACAGATCGGTAAAGGTGCCGTTGAAGGTATCGCCCGTCAGCCGGAAGCCTCTAACGACATCCGTGCAAACATGATTGTAGCCGCAGCTTTCGTAGAAGCGGTTGCCCTGTTCGCCGTGGTAGTTGCCCTGTTGGGTAATGGTTAATCCATTGAACGCATTATACAGGTTCAACGCAAAGGGCCGAGAACCTGTATAATTTTTGTTTTTGAATGAACTAGCTCAAATCGCAAAAAGATTTTTATGTTATTAGAAATAAACCCATTGGTACTGCCGGATATCGGCCTGGTTTTCTGGAGCACAATTGCTTTTATTGTACTCTTCTTTGTGTTGCGTGCATTTGCCTGGAAGCCCATCCTGAAAGCGATCACCGATCGTGAACAGGGTATTGAAGATGCGCTGCTGAAGGCGGATAAAATGAAAGCAGAAATGGCTGCGCTGAAAAACGAGAACGAAGCCATGATGGCCCAGGCCCGTGAAGAACGTGCGGTGATGATCAAAGAGGCGAAAGAACATGCAGCCAAAATGATCAGTGAAGCCAAAGACAAAGCAAAGGCCGAATATGATCGTATTGTAGCCGATGCACAATTGGCGATTACCCAGCAGAAGAATGCGGCCCTTACCGATGTGAAAAACCAGGTGGGTGCATTGGTGATTGAAGTGAGTGAGAAAGTATTGCGCAGAGAACTGAGCAATAAGGCTGAACAGGAAAAATACATCAATGATTTAGCCGAAGTAGTGAAACTGAATTAATTTGAGAATTGGGGAATTTGAGAATTTGAAAATGCAAAACCAAGGGCAGGTTCAAATAGATCAGATTTCATTGATTTTCAAATTTTCAAATTGACACATTTTCAAATTGAAAATAAATGCCTAATCCACGTTTAGCCACCCGTTACGCCAAAAGCCTGCTTGACCTTGCTACAGAGAAAGGACAGCTGGAAGCGGTGTATGCGGACATGAAATATTTACAGGCCGTGTGTAAAGCCAGCAAGGAGTTTGTTGCCCTGCTGAAAAGCCCGATCATTAAGAACGATCAGAAGAACAGCATTGTTACTGCGGTAACCAAAGGGAAAGTGAGTGAGCTTACGGCTGCTTTTAATACACTGCTGGTAAAAAAGGGCCGTGAGAGTGATTTGCCTGAGATTGCCTTTGCCTTTATTGATCTGTATAATGAGATCAAAGGGATTCACCGGGTGAAACTGACCACCGCTATTGCAGTGGGAGATGACCTGAAGAAAGCGATAGAAAACAAAGTGAAAAATGCACAGGGCCTCGGAACAGTTGAGCTGGAGACAGCGGTGGATGAGAAACTGATCGGAGGTTTTGTACTGGAATTCAATAATAACCTGGTGGATGCAAGCATTCTCCGCGATCTGAAAGACGTTAAAAAGCAATTCTCGAAAAACCTGTTTGTACAGAGCATTCGATAAGCGATATATTTTAATCACGATAACATTTAAAAGCAGATAGAATCATGGTAGACATTAAACCCGACGAAATATCAGCGATACTGAGGCAGCAGCTCAGCAACTTCAATGCCTCCGCTGAACTGGAAGAAGTGGGTACCGTATTACAGGTGGGTGATGGTATTGCCCGTGTGTACGGTCTGAATGGCGTACGTAGTGGTGAGCTGGTAGAATTTGAAAATGGTGTAAAAGCCATCGCCCTTAACCTTGAAGAAGACAATGTGGGTGTGGTATTGATGGGTGAAGGTGGTGAGATCAAAGAAGGCGCCAAAGTAAAAAGAACCGGGCAGATCGCTTCTATTAAAGTAGGAGAAGGAGTGGTTGGCCGTGTGATCAATACACTGGGCGAACCTATCGATGGTAAAGGTCCACTGGTGGGAGAACTGTACGAAATGCCACTGGAGCGTAAAGCACCGGGTGTCATTTATCGTGAGCCGGTAAAAGAGCCCCTGCAGACCGGTATCAAAGCGATTGATGCGATGATTCCTGTGGGTCGTGGTCAGCGTGAGCTGGTGATCGGCGACCGCCAGACCGGTAAAACCGCTATCTGTGTGGATACGATCATCAACCAGAAGGAATTTTACGATGCAGGAAAACCTGTATACTGTATATATGTAGCGGTTGGTCAGAAAGCGTCTACCGTTGCCGGTGTGATGAAAACCCTGAGCGACAACGGTGCAATGGCATACACCACTATCGTGTGTGCTTCTGCTTCTGATCCTGCTCCGCTGCAGTTCTACGCTCCATTTGCGGGAGCTGCTATTGGGGAGTTCTTCCGTGATACGGGTCGTCCGGCTTTGATCATTTACGATGATCTGTCTAAACAGGCGGTAGCTTACCGTGAGGTATCACTGTTGCTGAGAAGACCTCCAGGACGTGAAGCCTATCCTGGTGACGTATTCTATCTGCACAGCCGTTTGCTGGAAAGAGCTGCGAAAGTGATCGCGAACGATGATGTAGCCAAGAATATGAACGATTTACCAGCCTCTATCAAACACCTGGTAAAAGGTGGTGGATCTTTAACGGCGTTGCCGATCATTGAAACACAGGCGGGCGACGTATCTGCCTATATCCCTACCAACGTGATCTCGATCACTGATGGTCAGATCTTCCTGGAAGGTAACCTGTTCAACGCAGGTATCCGTCCGGCGATCAACGTGGGTATTTCTGTAAGCCGTGTGGGTGGTAATGCACAGATCAAATCCATGAAAAAAGTAGCAGGTACCCTGAAACTTGACCAGGCCCTTTACCGCGAGCTGGAAGCTTTCTCTAAATTCGGTGGTGACCTGGATGCGGCTACCAAGAATGTAATTGACAAAGGAGCCAGAAACGTGGAGATCCTGAAGCAGTTACAGTATTCACCTATGTCTGTTGAAAAGCAGGTAGCGATCATTTACCTCGGAACACAGGGATTGTTGAAAGACGTAGCGGTACGTAAGGTAAAAGAGTTCGAAGCCCATTTCTTAACCGATATGGAGAACAAACTGCCTGATGTACTGGCTGAGTTTAAAAAAGGACAGTTGAATGATGAAAGCCTTGCCAAAATGGTTACGATGGCCAAAGGTTTGATGGCGCAGTATAAATAATTACGCTTACGTAAAGTAGCTATATAAATAAACGGTTCCGGAAACGGAACCGTTTATTTTTTCCGGGATGGTAGGTAAGGCTGTGTAGGAGATTTGCTGAACTGTATATTTTCAGCATTCTGTTCTTTTGCGGTATCAGGTTGACCGGAATAATTTTGCGGGAATAAGGTAAAATCAATACCACTCTGAACATCCCCATACCTACCTGATTCTATATTAAAATTCCATGCCCCTGGGAAAGAACGTAACCCCAATTTCTGCATTTGTCCGGCATCTGGTCTAACCGTATAAGAGCCGGGTGCCAGACCCAGATAGTTGTAATAACCATCCTCTTCTGATAATACGCTTGCCACAAACAATCCGGAACTGTTGTATATATTGAGAAGGATGCGCTCCTGTATTTTTTTCCCAGCTTCCGTTTGTGTATAGATCGTTCCATTAACTTCTCCTATGATCGATACCGGAATCTCGATCAATCTGAACTGATTGGGATCTATTTCAACTTTTATTGTATGTAGTCTGATCTGCCAGGAAATCTCTTCAAAACTATTCTGGTCCAGCGTAATCAGGAAACTATTGTACGCCTCCAGGTTCCTGACAATGATAGTGGTATCACGTTTGTGCTCTTCTCTTCTTCCGGAAAGTATGTTAAAATTGAGCCCCTTCAATTTGGGCTCTCCCTTGTCGTATTTCCGGTTATTGTTCAGATCAAGATATGTTAACAATATCAGTCCCCCACGGCCCACACTGGGCTCTCTTGTAAAACGGGTGTACATTGACTTACTATCATGTACAAGACTGCCGCTGAGCGAATTGATAAGCGTAAGTTCACCGTTACTGTTTTTACGCATATCCAATCCTGCCAGTGTGTGTGGCAGTTCGTACCTGATACCGATATTAACACTGTTGAAATCGTTTTTAAAGTTCTTCTCGTAAAACCCATTGATGTATCCGGTAGAGGAAAATCTTTTTTCCAGTCCTGTTTTAATGGAGATGAAACGGGATTGATTGTATTCGTATTGTGCCTGTGGTAACAACATCATTTTTCCTGGTAATCGTATGGCAAATGACATATTGCTGTAGAAATAGGCTTTTGCATTTTCAGTAAAAAGAGCGTAAGTAGTAATATTACCGGTAGAACCAAAGATGGAGCCGGAGAATAACGCTTCTATAGTAGTGTATTTATATGCAGGTAGTACGATCTGATACGCACTGAACCTGGTATAGGTATTCAGGAATTTAAATTTCAATGGATAAGAAATAGCAGCCCTCCTTTCTTCAATATAAGTGTTGTTTATAGCAGCCTGTCCCTGTTTGTACTTTGTATACGTTGCTTCATACAATACATTGGCCGATGTACGGTAATTACCTGTGATCGTATACCTTACGTCATGCATATATTCGGAAGTAAACAGAATATTCCTGCTGATCCTGAAATTAGCATTAAAAAAGGCCATGGCTTTGGGGCCGCTGATAGAAGAGAGGTATTCTACGCCGCCTCCAACAGTTAGTTTTTTGAATAATCCGAATGTAAAGGTCGTACGCGAGAATTTACTCCAGGTACTATCTTCCAGCACCCCGGCCGTTACATTGTATTCAAGCTGTCCGGGCGGGAGGAATGTAAAAGGCATACTGATATTTGCTTCACCCATTCGCTGTTCTCCATTGGGGCCATAATAGCGTAACTGCACATTGGTATTGCCATATACAATAGGAATATCAAAACTGAAGAATCCTGACGCATCCGATTTTGTATAATCCACGAGTGTATTATTTACATACATTTCTATTGTCCAGTTCGGTTCTGTATATCGGTTAACACGATAGAGACTGAAACTACGCCGGTAAACGGTAGGGCTGTTACTGAACTGAACGCCAATGATCGGTGCAAAGATGGATGAAGTTGCATTGGTAGTAACCCTTCCCAAAGATACCTGCCGTAATAGCTTGCTGTCGTTGTTAATATAACGCCATAAATAGGATTGCTGCCGGGATGAAAAAGATCTCTTGCCATCGTAGCGCAACGACAAGACAGATTCTCCACCCGCGATTTGGGCACCCATGGTAATATTGGCATGTAAATCACTTTCGCCTTTAAAATTATTAGTTGTAAAAAAAGACCAATCTGCCATACCTGTACGGAAAAATGAGTGTTCCCGCTTCAGGGTTGAATCTGCTTTTTGTTCCCTTTCGATTTTTCCGATATTACTTCGTATAAAAGCCTGTCTTCTTGCTACAAGCATGGGTAGTTCCAGGGTTGTAAATAGTTTTACAGACAAACTTCTGAAATCAAATTGGCAGTTGAGTTGAAAAAAATCTCCAAACAGGTCTGTGCGGAGATATAACCCATTTTTTGTGCGTAATAATCCTGATGTAGGAATAACCAGGATGGAGCCTTTAAAAGAAATTTGTTTTCGGGCAGCATCAATCAGGTAGCTGGAAGCAGTACCAAAAAAATAGCCGGAAAGGGAATCGCCTCCGGCTGAACTATTATAGGGAATATTCAGAAAGCTGAAAACATCTTGTATGGACAACCAAAGTTTGTCTTCACTGATCAGTGCTGAAATAGCAGTATCACCAATATCCTTTACATGCAGTTCAATAGTGATTTCTTCAACCGGAGCCGAAAACGGAATACCGATGGCGGGAGGTACTTGTGCCTGGGATAAACGGGATTGCAAACAAAAGCTGATCAATAGGTAACAAAATAGACACAAGGTTCTGCTGGACATCCTCGTATACAGATATTGGTCATATGGTTTCCGCTTACCCGTCAAAAGGAAGACATTTATTGTTGGATGAACGTAACATAGAAGTTTCCGCTGTAAGAACCCGATGGACTTACCAATGCACCACCAACCACCAGTGTACCGCCAATTTTAACCGTGGTGCGTAATGGAGCCTGAACAGTTGTAATAAATGGTGAGCCTGGACTGGCGGATCCCAGTTTTAAAGTAACCGATCCGCCATTACTGCCGGTAAGTAGTACATCTGGCCCGTTTAGTATGCTTACAACGGTGCCCTGGTTTGCTTCAACTTCAAAAATGGCCGGTGAAAAAGGGACACCGATATTGGATTGTATGATATCTCCTGTAACGGAACGTGATCCGTCGGGGAAAATAATCACCGATCCTCCGGTAGTACCACGGAAAAAAGTACCGAATATCAATCCCTGTTCAGGGCTGGCAAATACGGCTAAGGGTCGTGGCGGCGGTGGTGGTGGCTGTGGTATGGGCCGTGGTGGTGGGGGTGGCTGTTGTGCGTTCAATGCAACCGGAATTGCCATTAGCAGAAAGATAATATAGATGGTTCTATTCATTCTCCTGCAAATATTTGTCGGGTGATGATGTTGTTATCCATGTAACAAACCACCTGATATATTCCCTGGGGTAGCAAAAGGTTCAGGGGGTAGTTGCCGCTTTGTGAGTATGTTTTGGTATATAATAACTGACCTGCCATATTGATTATTCTGACCAGGGCTTTTTCACCCGCAGTGATGGCAAACCTTAGCATGATATTACGTCCGGTTCCGGTTACCTGGAAACGATCGTTTGTTGTTGCCGGGTCAGTGCCAGGGCTGTTTTGCAGAATTGGGGTGCGACTGAATACTACAGAGAATCGCTGTTGGTTGGTACCCGCATCTATTTGACATTGATAATTTTTATTGGATTTTAGATCCTGGTATATACCAGTTGCTGCATCGTGCAGATAACAATACAGGTTATGAGGTAATGCTGAAACATCGGTAGTAAAAAATGTTAACGATCCACTTTGTGTTCCCTGTATGCCAAGTGCTATACGTGTGCTGCTATCGGGTAAGGGTATAGCATTGATGGATAATTTTTCGCCGGATACATCCATAGAATATAAGCTGGGCACCCGACTGCTGGTATTCATGAATTTTAAGGCATCCCGGGTTTTATCAAATTTTCTGGAAGCATTATCCGGGAAATATATCACCGTTGGATCTGATAAAGGATAACCTGAAAAACCAGCCCATAGCCTGAGTAAAGGAATATCGTTTGTTCCGTTGAGCTGTCTGTATGTTTTTGTGATCGTTGTTATTCTTGTAGCATTGCTGATGCCAAGCGAGCCGGCAACAGGAAAAGTTCCATCAGTTACATGAACAAAAAAACCCTGCATGGCGGGTATAATATTATTGGCTTTACCATCGCTGGACACACCGTTGATATAACTGTTGTATACACCACCATACTGATCGGCTGCAGAAGTGTCTGCATCAAAATAATAAACAGTATTGTCAATGTTGGTTTTGGTCCAGCCGGTTGTGTCCCAATTGATGGGGGAAGGGTATGGATTACTGACAAGATTAAACCCCTTGGTATAAGTCTGGTTAGTATTACTGAGCGCAATCGATAGATTTCCGTTACTAACTACTCCGTTCAGGTCAATCGTTTTTGCAGTGCTGCTGGTACCCATTTGAACCGCATATCCGCGCATGGGTTTTAATGTATCGGTTAATGCGGTATAACTGATCCATCCATTGGATGGTTGATTTTCATCGTGCCGGTATACGGAAGGGAAGCTGGCCCCCAGGTTTACCTCTCCTGATAATTCACTTACAGTTGCTGCCTGGAAAGGTGAGCCGAGATATTTGTAGCCAAAACCATACGGCAGGTATCCCTGCATGGTGAGATTACCTAATACCTGGCCGGTGCCGCTGCCATCGACCAATGCGGTCCGTGTAGCATTGGCAAGCAAGGTGATATTGTTATTCGCATTCAGTGTTCCATTACTCTTCAGAATATTTCTCAGTGTTTGTCCGCCGGAAACGATAGTTGTATTACTTCCTGTTGCAACGGTAACATTGTAAAAGGTATCGCTTTTGCTCCCATTGATACGCTGGGTATCACCGGCAAAAACAAGATACCCGCCATTGTGTGTAAATTTTCCGTTATTGGTCCAGTTGTATTTTGTTACAAGATTGCCATGGTTGGCTATTATATAAGCACCTGCCGGAATACGGATGCCTTGGGCATTCAGCAGAAAAGGCCATGCCAAACAGCAGGTGACAAGTGTCTTGATGTATTTGTCAGACAACATGGTATTTATTTTGTTTCTGTGAGCCACTGAATATCCTGAAACCTTACCTGATCGAAAGCGTTGGAAGACCTCACATATAATTCGAACGTGTTGTGCTATTGAAAACTCAGAGCATGTTTGATCTGAGCCAGTTTTCTTCCATTTAAATAATTTATCCAGT
>NZ_JBXAPW010000021.1:0-34345 GCF_058806635.1 Sediminibacterium sp. GW821-FHT12F12
TTTATCCAGACTGTAACTGGCAATACCACAGTTATCCGTTGATCCGTTATTGATCTGGGATGGGGTGATAGAAGCAGTACCGTTAGCATCCAAAGCAATCACAATGTTATTGGTGAGTACAATCGGTGCAATCTGGTCTACTACGGTTACTACTGCGGTAGCTGAGTTAACGTTACCGTTTACATCGGTTACCGTTAAAACAACTGTGTTAATACCTACGTTACTGCAGTTGAACACGGTTTTATCCAGACTGTAACTGGAAATACCACAGTTATCCGTTGATCCGTTATTGATCTGAGCCGTGGTAACAGAAGCATTGCCGTTAGCATCCAAGGCAATCACAATGTTATTGGTGAGTACAATCGGAGCGATCTGGTCTACTACGGTTACAATGGCTGTATTACTGTTACTGTTGCCGTTTACATCCGTTACCGTTAGGCTTACTGTGTTCTGGCCTACGTTACTGCAATTGAACGTTGTTTTGTCCAGAGTGTAGCTGGCGATAGTACAGTTATCCGTTGATCCGTTATTGATCTGGGATGGGGTGATAGAAGCAGTACCGTTAGCATCCAGCTGGATCGTAATATTATTTGTGATCACCGTTGGTGCGATCTGGTCTACAATAGTCACAATAGCGATAGCGCTGGAGACATTACCATTTACATCCGTAACCGTTAAGGTAACGTTGTTAGCACCGATATTGGCACAGGTAAAGTTACTTTGCGATACGCTCATAGACAGGATACCACAGGCATCTGCACTACCATTGTTAATATCAGCTGTCGTAATCGAAGCTGTGCCAGCTGCATTTAATGACACGCTGATATCCTGCACTACCACAATAGCCGGTATTGTATCCTGTACGGTAACGGTGGCTTGTTTAACAGACGGGTTGCCATGGATATCAGTAACTGTTAAAGTAACTGTATTGGCTCCTACATCAGCGCAGTTGAACGTGGTTTTATCCAGACTGTAACTGGCAATACCGCAATTATCCGTTGATCCGTTATTGATCTGGGATGGGGTGATAGAAGCAGTACCGTTAGCATCCAGCTGGATCGTGATATTGTTTGTGGTCACTACCGGTGCTTCGTTATCTGCTACTGTTACCAGCTGTGTATGGCTCGCTGTTAATCCATTCACATCCGTTGCCGTCCACTGGATGGCTGTTACCCCAACCGGGTAAACATCCGTTAGTAATAAACCGTCTGTTCTTACACCTATCACACTGGCAATACCACAGTTATCCGTAGCAACTGGTGCTGTTATACTGATCTGCGCGCCACATACACCTGCATTATTGTTCGCCGCTATATTAGCCGGTGTAATGATCACCGGTGTTTCTGTATCCGTTACCGTGATAGTGAAGGTACATACCGAGCTGCCTACCGCATTGGTAGCTGTAGCTGTAATAATATGGGTACCCACTGTAAAGAAGCTGCCTGAGGTTACTGCGCTTCCATTTTCTGTATATACAATCGTAGAAGCAGGGATTGCTGTGGTCTCTGTAGCTGCAAAGTTTACATTCGTTCCGCACTGGCCCGCTGTTGAGGTAACTGCTATATCAGCAGGACATACAATCACAGGTGGTAAACCGGTTACCGTTACGGTGAAGGAACAGGTAGCCGTTAAACCAGCCCCATCTGTAGCCGTATAGGTGATGGTAGTAGTGCCGATCGGGAACACAGAACCACTGGCCGGACCTCCGGTTCTTACCGTGGTTACGCCTGTACAATTATCCGTGCCAACAGGTGCTGTATAATTTACAACCGCTCCTGACGCACTGGTGGCATATACGTCTATATTAGCCGGACAAACCATTACAGGTGGTTGATTATCGATCACCGTAACGCTCTGTGTTGCCGTCTGGTTATTACCATTTACATCCGTCACCGTCCAGGTAACCGTAGTAGTACCGATCGGGAAGATTGCCGGTGCATTGTTGGTTACGCTAGCCACACCACAATTATCTGCTGTTACCGGTGTGCCCAGATTAACCGTAGCACCACAGGTACCAGGTGCATTGTTTACCGTTCTGGCTACTGGTGCCGTAATGGTTGGGCGCTGGTTATCTGTTACAGTTATATCAAAACTATAGGTACTGCTGTTGCCTGAAGCATCGGTGGCTGTGAAAGTATTCGTAGTGGTTCCTACAGGGAACAAAGACCCGCTGGCCAGACCTGCTGTCTGGGTAATCGTTACCGGCCCGTTACAGGCATCGGTTGCTGTAATACCACCAGTACCATTGCCGCCTCCTGACAGCTCAAATACTACTGTAATATTTTGTGAAGGACCATTACAGGTGGCCGTATTAACACCACCCCAGTTCGGATTCCCATACCCACTCTGAAGATCAATACATGGACGAACCACATAGCCATTCTGGTCACAACTACACACATAACCATTGGTTGCCGATAAAGCTCCCGGACCACCGCAGTTACCTACTGCCCAGTTTCTTCCATTCGTAGTCCATGTTCCATTGGTGCCGTTTTTAAGTGCCGCTGCAATCTGTGCAATAATAGCCGGATCGGTTACAGAAACTCCCGTCTGGTCGTATGTTCCTTTAATGGTCAGTTTGCTATATGTATTACCCGCCACTAACTGATTGATAAAACTTGTCCATGCATTACAATAAGTGCTATTGGTGGGCCCTTGTACAAAATCCTGCGAGAACACAATTGCATTATCCGGTGCATATTTTACTACCGCACCACAAAGGTTGGCATCGGTATTCACCTGCTTGTTGGCAGGACCGGTAATTACCGGTGCAGTTACATCACGTTTGGTTAACGTCATGCTGCAGTTACTGCTGTTACCGGCAGCATCCGTTACTGTAAAGTTTATAGTCATATTACCAGAACCGCTGATGACTGTACCTGCTGCAGGACTCTGGGTAATCACCAATGAACCGGGATTACTGCAATTATCCGTTGCTGTTAACAGGCTCCTGTAATCCGGTAAAGTAGCACTGCAGCTGGCAGACATATTAATGGTCTGGTTAGGAGCGCAAACAATTACAGGTGGTGTGGCATCTCTTACCGTAACTGTGAAGCTACAGGTAGAAGTATTGCCACAGGCATCTGTAGCGGTATAGGTTACCGTAGTAACACCTACCGGGAACGTAGCACCAGACTGGTAGTTACTGGTCAATGAAGGTGTTCCGCAATTATCGGTAGCCGTTGGGGCAGACCAGGTTACAATAGCACTGCAATTATTGCCGGTGCTATTCACTGTAATATTGGAAACACAATTGGTAAATACCGGCGCTTTGGTATCCTGAATAGTGATATTCTGTATGGCTGAAGTAGTATTGCCGGATGCGTCTGTAGCTGTCCAGGTACGCTTCAATATACCAGTACCGTTACAACCCGTCAGGCCGCTGTTATCATCTGTATAAGTGATTACAGGATTATTATCACAACCGTCCGTAGCCTGGGCACCACCCATAGATGTACCAGATCCGAATACCACATCTTTTACACTCGCTTCACTATTATAAGCCCGGAAAGTTACATAACTCAGGTTCTGCCATTGGGCCGTATTAGGCAGGGTAAACACACCTGTGGTGGTAGTGGTTACCGTAGCTCCTGACGAAGCCGTTAAAACAAACATTCCTTGTGTTACATTGATACTCTTCAACGTAAAGTTACCTGCAGTGGCTGTCCATCTGGCTGAATAACCATTGTGCAGGTAATAACCGCTGATATTATGATAATGATCTGAGATCATGGTGGTGGTTAAACCGTTTTCGGTATATACCGCATAACAACAGCCAAGCGCATTGTAGGTAACAATATTGGTCGGACCCGTAGGTACCCTGCTGGCATCACATTCCAGTACCGCATCGGCCGGAATCGTTAATACAGGTGCTGTTACATCGGTTTTGGTTACCGTCATTGCGCAGTTGCTGCTATTACCAGTTGCATCGGTTACCGTAAAAGTGACAGTAAAATTACCGCCTCCGTTTACAACTGTACCCGCTGCAGGACTTTGGGTAATCACCAGTGCATTGGTTGCGGTACAGTTATCACTAACCGTTAACAGACTCCTGTAATCAGGAACCGTAGTACTGCAGTTGGCAGTGATAGGTAATGTCTGGGCTGGTGCACATACAATCACAGGTGCCTGGGTATCGGTTACCGTTACTGTAAAGCTGCTGGTAGTAACATTACCACAGGCATCTGTAGCCGTTACTGTTACCACATGTGAACCCACCGTAAAGGTTGAACCTGAAGCTATACTATAAGAAATATTGGCAGTACCACAATTATCTGTAGCGCTGGCCGTATAATTTACCACAGCACTGCACTGGCCATTGGCCGCAGGTACCGTAATATTTGAAATATGGGTGATAACAGGTGCCTCGGTATCAACCACAGTGATCACTTGCGAAGCAGTAGTGAGATTGCCTGAAGCATCCATGGTTGACCAGGTCCTGGTCAGTATATAATTATTAGTACAATTGCCTTCTGTTCTTACTTCTGTAAATACAGGAGCAGAGGTACTGCAATTGTCTGAAGCTGTTACATTGGCTACTGCAGGTACTGCATTACACTGTACCGTTACATTGGCAGGAACACCCGTTAATACAGGATATATATTGTCTACTACTGTAATGGTAAAAGTACATGCAGAAGAACCTACTGCATTGATGGCAGTAGCTGTAATGAGATGAGAGCCTGCTGTAAAGAAGCTGCCGGAACTTACCGGCTGACCATTTTCGGTATATACGATCGTAGAAACAGGTATGGCAGTGGTTTCTGTAGCAGCAAACGTAACCGTTGCACCACATTGACCAGCTGTTGTATTTACTACAATATCCGTTGGACAGGTAATGACCGGAGCCAAACCACTTACCGTAACCGTGAAAGAACAATTTGCAGTTAATCCTGCACCATCGGTAACGGTATGTGTAACCGTTGTGGTACCAATCGGGAAGGTTGCGCCACTGGCCAAACCTGCTGTTCTTACCGTTGTTGCTCCGGAACAATTATCTGTTCCAACAGGTGCAACATAATTCACTACAGCACCGGCGGCGCTGGTGGCTACTACAGTGATATCTGCAGCGCAACTGATAGATGGCGCCTCTGTATCCGTTACTGTAACTGTGAAACTGGTACTGGCCGAACCACAACTGTTGGTGGCAGTAACCGTTACCTGCGTTTCACCGGTATTAAATGCCGAACCACTTCCATTGCCCGCACCGCTTCCTGTGGTGGCGCCACTGAATGTATAACTAAGGGCAGGTGAAGTAGCACCTGTTATCGTTGTAGTATAATTTACAATTGCCGAACAAATTCCTGCTGTTGCATTGGCAGTAAGATTACCGGGTCCGGAAACGGACAATGTTGGGTTTACAGTAATGGTATATACTCTTGATGTGCCACAGCTAATCGATTGACCAGCCGCATTTGACACAACAATGATTGTAGCTGTTACCGGATCGTTGCCTGTATTAATGGCCGTAACCGATGGAATGGTGTTACCATTTCCATTAGCGAGGCCGATAGCTGCACCACCAAACCAGGAGAAAATAGTACCCGCAACAGGGCTTGTTAATGTAACAGCATTGGTAGCCGATCCATTGCAAACTACCTGGTTACTGATGACATTGAATACAGGAATCGGATTTACACGGATCGTGAAACTGATCGGTGTACCGGTACAACCGTTGTAAGACGGTGTTACGGTAATTGTAGCTGTAACGGGAGCATTTCCGGGGTTTTGACCGAGGAAAGAAGCAATATCGCCTGTACCAGCCGCAGCCAGTCCGATAGATGGATGATCATTTGTCCAGTTAAAAACCGTACCGGGAACAGATCCGCTGAAACTAATGGCTGTGGTAGCTGTTCCGTTATGGCACAGTTCCTGGCTGGCTACTGCATTCACCGAAGGCAATACATTCACTGTTACTGTAGTAGTTGAAACACCACCACAGGCATTGGTATAGGTAATCGTAGTGGTGCCGGCAGTAACTGCTGTAACCACGCCCAAAGGGCTAATACTTGCTACAGATGGGTTACTGCTTGTCCAGACTCCCCCTGTATTGCTGTTAGCGAGGGCACTTGTGGCACCTACGCAAATAGTGGTGTTTCCGGTAATAGGTGCAACAGCTGCTGTAAATGGTGTTGCTGTTCCTGATACTGATCCGGCGATCCAGTTTGAGCTGGCACCGTTCAGGGTAAAACCTACCAGTGTACCATTATTACCATTGCCGCTGGCATCGGTTAATGTAGTTACACCGGCATTGTTCGCATTCACAAAACCCTGGTTAAAGTTATAGAGAGCAACCAATCCGTTCTGCGGTCCGTTCAGTTCCGCATTCATATTGTTCAGGATCTCTTCCCTGCACAAAGCACGGTTCCAGAAACGCACTTCATCCATACCTACGGAAGAACTACCCCCACCTGTTGGGTGTTTACCCAGGTAGAGCGTTCCTCCTGTAAAGGCTGGTGCATTGGTATTGGTAGCTTTCAGTACCCCGTTCACATACAGTTTTAATGTAGTGGTTGGTTTATCATAGGTTACTGCCACATGTGTCCATGTGCTTACCGGGAATGGATCCGGATCAACTACACCACCGCTATTACCCTGCGTCACATTCAGATAACCGCCAGGGATATAAACCGGATCGTTAAACGTTGAGAAAATATTATTATTCGGGAAACCTGGATTGCCATTATACACCCACCCCTCTCTGGTATAAGAGGCATTGCTTGCGAGAGGCGCACCCAGATCTACATAATCATTGGTACCACCAAAATCAAGTGCTTTTGCAGCAGCGTTTACCACCACATTGGTAGTAGCTGTAGCAGAACAACCCGCTACAGCTGTTGTTCCGGTAACTGTATATGTACCGGCATTGATGGCTGAAGCATTGGAAATAGTAACGGAAGGTGTTGCTACATTGGCACTAAAACCATTTGGACCAGACCAGCTATAATTTGTTCCGCCAGAAGCTGTAAGCGTAATCGTGCTTCCCGCATTTACCGGTCCATTGTTAGAAGCGGTAACCACTGGTGCCGTATAGGCTGCACAGGTTCCGGTAACCTGGGCGGCCACAAAATTGGAAGTAGTACCGATTCTGGCAAAACCTACCAATGTACCGGTATTGCCGTTGGCACTGGCATCTGTTACCGTGGTAATGGAGGTATTATCTGCATTTACATTACCCTGGTTAAACTTATAATAAGCCGCCAATCCGTTCTGTGAAGTTGGATTCGGCAGTTCGCAATTTTTATTGGTATTGATCTCACAGGCAGTAAGTGCACGGTTCCAGATCCGGAGCTCATCCATGCTGCCGTTGAAAGTGTTGCATAAACAGTTTATCGGATTCTGTCGCCCGATATTTAATGGTCCACTATCCTGCGTAAATGCCACTGCCGCTGTTCCTGATGCCACCCCATTGATATAAAAAGTCATCACACCGTTGGCCAAGGTAACTGCCACGTGGGTCCAAACGTTTTCGGGCACCGTACCGGTAGAGTGTACCCACTGTCCGGTATTTCTATTGTAGAAATCAATTTTATTAGCCGCAAAACCGGGGTTATTGCAGTTCAACTGCAGTAAATAATCATAATCCCCTTTATCAACAATGGTTGAGTTAGTACCGGTATATTTTACCCATGCTTCAATGGTAAAGCTGGCTCCCAGATTCAGGGATGCACTATGCGGAACAGTAATATAGTTGCCGCTGGTTGGCGTTGATTTTACAAAATTCAAAGCCCCGGCCGGGGTTAATAAATTGGTAATAGTAACATAACCATTACCTGTATTGAGTCCGGAAGAAACATAAGTGGTGCCTGCACCTAACAGGTTTCCTCCGCCACCACCTGCACCTACACGCGTATTTCCGCCTCCGCCACCGGAGTATCCGCCGCCGCCGCCAGCATTGGCTTCATAATTAGAATGAACCCCTGCACCGGCACCCCCTCCAAAACCTCCGGGAATAGTAGTTGCAAATCCGCCATACCAATCCCTGTTATCTCCGCCCGACATTCCGGAAGAAGAATATACGCTTCCCGGAAAGCCGCCATAGTATTGTTGTACACCCGCTCCCAAAAATCCACCGCCACCAGATCCGCCATAGCCACCGGGATTTGTTCCCCCACCGCCATTCACACCACCAATACCCACTTGTGCCCAGCTATTTGAAAAACCGGTTCCGTTGGCACCACTGGTAACATTATACGCAGAAGCATCTACACCAGGCTGAACAGATACAAAACTACCACTGCCCTGTGCTGCACCACCACCACCACCTGAAATCAGGATAGGTGAATTGTTACTGCCATTCACCACAAAACTTCCACCACCACCACCACCGGCATAACCGGGTGTATTGAAACTGGCTCTTCCACCTTCCTGTCCTACCAGAATATCAAGAACGGTTCCTGCTGTTAATGAATAATTGACTGTAATCAGTCTTCCTTTTCCACCCGCAGCTCCCGGTGTATAACCACCGGATGCTCCTGCAGCTGTGATCGCATAGATACCGGTTGATGGAACCACCCAACGCTGGATACCTGTTCCCACTACTGTTACCTGACCAGCAAGCGTTGAAGCATTATAAGCAGCAGTTACCTGCGCCTGTGATGGACCATTGATACCGGAAGCCCCCGCACTGGTAAAGCTATACGTCTGGCTTAAAGAGCTGATGACGGGTAACAGCAGTAACAGCATACCAAGAAACTTGTACACAGGTCTGAAGGATTTTTGACAATTCATAAAAGCAGATTGAATGGCTGTAAAAATGTATGTATAGGAACGTATGTATGGATTACTGCGGCATCAGGGTTTGATACTGTATAATGCAGGGCTCGCGAGAATAGCGGTTTTCCGCTCCTCTGTAAATAGTAAGAGATCCGAGTTCCGGATCTCAAAAAAGACAGTTTTGATACCGGTAGTTGCTGGTGTAAGTAAGGTTTGACCAATCGCAGTTAAATTGGTCTGATTCCATTGGTCCAATGCCGAATAAAACTGGTTGGCATCCAGCGTGGAATCGCCGGTATTGGCCTTCAACGGAAAATCGCAGGGGATGGTAACATATGTAGTATCGTTGCGAAGTGTTACTACACCGTAGCGGCATTGGGCCTGTGACTCACTGAGACTGATACAGCTGAGAACAGACATAGATAGGGATAGCAAAATCTGTTGAGTAGAGATTTTTTTCATAAACGCAGGTTTTGGTAGGTATGCATAAACAGGATACCACAGACAGCATACTATGCCTGCAGCATGGTTAATAGGACAACCGGATGGATAGGTGGATTTTTTAAGCAGGTGAATCTATCTGTATTTTACAGAATAGAGAAACCAAGTCGTTCAAATACGGTTTAGCGTAGATTAAGACGCCGTTAAAATAGACAGAGGTAGAACAATGTGGAAGCCGAATGGTATGAAATGCAAAAGAAAAGGTATCAAATGCAAAATCAGCTGCTCATTTTACTGCGCAGGTTACTATTGGGAAACTGAAGAGTGAAAGTGGTTCCTGAACCGGAAGTATATTGATATTGCCCGCGAAGCTGGCGGGTGAGCTCTTTAATGATACGAAAACCCAATGAGCCGGATTGCACTGTATCAAAACCAGCCGGCAATCCCACACCGTTATCATGTACGATGATCGTATACCCTTTTTCGATATCATCCGACACCTGGATAGACAATATACCGGGTTGCCCATTGGCAAAAGCATATTTGAGCGCATTCGTAATCACTTCATTCAGGATCAGCCCCACCGGAACCGCAGATTCTATATCAAGGTACAATTCCCGGGGCCGGGTAGCACAAACCAATTCTACATCGGTAGCCGCATACACTGTTTTCAGATCGGCAAAAAGCGAACTGATATATTCTTCCAGCGGAATAGCCGCAATCGTTTCAAAGCCATACAGCTTCTGGTGTATCAGCGAAATGGCTTTTACCCGCTTATGGCTATCGCGGAGCGCATCAATCGCCTCCGGATCGGTTAAGGAATAAGCCTGCAGGTTCAGCAGACTCGAGATTACCTGCAGGTTGTTTTTTACCCGGTGATTAATCTCCCTGATCAGGGTATCTTTTTCGGCCGATTGCTGCTCAATGATTTTTTTCTGCATTTCCAGTTGCCGGTTTTTCCTTGTTTTAGCCCGGTTGGCCATTACCAGCACTACCCCCAGCACCAGCAATAAAAAGGCAATAATAATGGCAGCAATGGTCCTGTTCTGCAAACCGAGATTAGATAGTTTCAGCGCCTCATTCTCTTTTGCTTTCTTTTCAGCTTCATATTTCACTTCCAGCTCTTTCTGGATCAGCTTTACCCTGTTTTCCGCCTCAGCAATGGTTTTTTCCCTGGTTTCATTAAATAAACTATCATTAAACAGCTTGTATAATTCATAATATTTTAAAGCTAGCTCAGGATGACCCGTTTTCTTTGCTACGGATGAGAGTACTTCATAACTGTCGCGCTGATACCGCTTACTCTTATAAGCTGTAGAAAGCGCGAGTAAACGCCTGGCATATACATTGGCTTTACCGGCTTCATTTGTTTTTTCATATAATTTGGAAAGCGCCCCCAGGGGTATCAATACATTGTCTTTGGTGCCCAGACTATCCAGTATATGTAAACTTTTCAGTAAATACCCTTCCGCCTCCCTGTATTTACTGATACCCAGGTACATTTCACCAATATCCGTTGTAACCGTGGCATATACATAGGCCCTGTCTGCCTTGCGGTTAATATAGTTAATAGCCTGTTCTGCCGCTTTTTCCGCTTCTCTTTTATTACCAGACAGCATATTGTCTTTGGCGATATTAGACCAGATCATCCCCACATACTGCCAGTTTTGTATCCTGTTTTCTATTTCCAATGCTCGTTTGTAGTAGGGTAAGCTTACCGAAATGGGTCTGCCGGCGTCAGAATACGCTTCTCCGATACAATTAGAGAGAAAAGCGATCATTTCATCCACCTGGTATCGCTCTGCTACCTGCAGGCCCTCCAGAAAATACTGTATCATCCGGTCAAAATCGCCCTTATCCTGGTACATACCGGCAATCAAACCGGTTACATGCGCAAGGGTATATCCGTCATTCGCCAGTTTCGCCTGCTCCATAGAGAGCTTATACATAGCCAGACATTCCTCGATCTTCTGCTCCAGTACATGCAGAAACCCTTTTATCTTATAAGCCTGGGCAAGCGAGCGGTGGTCTTTCCCCCGCGAAGCTATCCGGATCATTTCATCGGCCAGTTTCTCCGCTTCTTTACGGTCTGCAAACCTAAGTTCCCAGCCCAGTATACCATACAGGCGACTTTTAGCCGTGTCCGTTTTCGCCAGGGCGATGGACCGCTTCAACGCAGGAATATCTACAGGCTGGTATTGTGCCTTTACGGTAGCCAGGGGATAAAAAAACAAGACAGCCAACAGGACAAAACAAACACCTGCGCGGATAGGTAGCCGATATCCGCCGCTGAATGAACCCGATACAGGGTGTATAAAAACAGATGCTATCCGCATGTCAGGATATCAAATATCGGGAAATAGGACTGCTACCTAAATAATAGGTACCAAATGCAAAAAAACAGGTACGTGATGTGTAGAAACAGGCAAAAACTACACTACCCGGTTGATTTTGGCCAAAAAAGCATCTTTGAAATTACGGCTAAGGGGAAGTTCTTTCCCGTTAATCAACAGATCTGTATGCGAAAAGGAATCTACTTTCTGCATATTCACCACATAGGATTTATGGATCTGCAGAAAATTTTCACTGCGGATCGTATCCAGAAAATCACGGAAACTGGTTCGTACAATGAACTTGCCTTTTTCAGACACAATGAACATATAATTATGCTCCGATTCTAACCAGAGTATCTCCTGCACTTTCACTCTTACAAAATTCTTATCGGTTTTTACAAACACACTGTCTTCTACCAGTAACCCACTCTCCGGGTTGCGGGTAGTGGCGGCAAAATTTACCAGGGCCACTTCTATAGCAGTATACAGGTCTTCTGCATCAAAAGGTTTTACAAGATAACCACTGGGATGGGTGGCTGCCGCATGACTGACCGTAAGTTTATCTGTATGTGAAGTGATAAAAATAAAGGGAGTCTTGTATTTCTCTGATAACTGCTGCGCCAGTTCTATGCCGGTTCTGGTTCCGCTGAGGTTGATATCTACGAGTACCAGATCGGGTTTTTCGGTATCAAGTATATTTACTGCATCGGTATATCCCATGGCAGTGGGCAGTACCCGGTAGCCCATCCGGGTTAACATATCTACCATATCCATTGCCACCAGCGACTCATCTTCTACAATCAGTATTTTACAACCCTCCATGCAATTTGGGAGCAATAACCACTCCAGGCTTTAATAAACAGTTTGTTTTACTTCGGCTATATTAGAACTTATTTCCCGAAGAAATTAGATGTGCAGCTGTCAATTACCGGATTTTTAATTGTTTATTAAGGTGGCGCGAGACTTTTTACTCAGAGGGTAACACCCAGTATTTTAGCAAATCGCATGAGTTCTGCTGTTTCTTCCGCATTAAGCGTTTCATTGTTGTCGTATTTGGCCCGGAGAAACAATACTCTTTTATGTTGCGGATATTTAGCGAGTATGGCAGCAATATATTTTCCGGCGCTTTCATCTTTCTGGTAGATAGGAGTTGCCACTACCGGTTCCACCGGTTTATAGCGGGTGGGCATTTTCAGGATGATCGCTTCCAGGGTTCCCAGCCAGCTGTCGGGAATCTCTTTTACCTTCTGTGCTTTTGATAGTAAACCCTGCAACTGTTTTTTACTCAGGCTGCCCCTTTCTTCGTATTGATGCATCAGGCTCATCACAAACAAAGCGTCCGGATTATGCGCATAAAGCGCATCCAGCACTTTTGCAATGATATCGATTCCTGGTTTGGGTTTGTACATACCTGCTGCAATATAAGCCACCCATCCACTGTTTGATGTGTCGGGCTTTCAAAGATATGGTTTCATTGTGCGTAAAAGAGAAGGGCATACAGCAAACAGCCATATGCCCTTTCAGAAACAGGGCCAACCTTATCCGCTGTTACCGGTAGCAGAGCCTTCTATATTACCAGATCGTTTTTACCGCTACAAAACTGCCATTGGCATCAAATGCCACACAGTAACGGGTATTATTGGCATCGATCACAGCTATATATCCTTTAATGGTTCCGGATACAGATACGCTGAAAGCTTTATCCAACACATAATTAGGATAAGTAGTGGTCAGATAGCTAAGTGCTGCCGATGGCAAACCAGCATCTGCAATAGTTACTTTTTCACCGGGGGCCGGCAAACTAATACGGCTCACAAACACGCCGGTGCTGCTGAACAGTGTAGCATATACACCGCCATTCTTAGACAATACCAGGTAACCCGCATCTGTTTTCTGAAATGCTTTTACCAGTGTATCAGTTGCATAGTTTGTTGCAAAATACGTAGTAATGGTAGCAGGCAGGGCCGATAAAGCAATAGTGTCTTTATGTGGCAGACCACGTTTTTCAAAACGACCACCTTTGTGCCAGCCTGCACCCTGTACATCCCCTTTCTCGCGCTGCTCCAGCACTTTTACAAATAGGCCATCTGCGGTAAACTGCAGTGCTACGGGTTTGCTGTTATAATTAATGATCACTACATAACCCTTTACGGTGCCCAGTGTATCTTTTACCACAAAAGCTTTGGTAAAACTATACCCGCTGTAATTGGTAGTAAGATATGATGACACAGTAGCAGGCAGTGTACTGGCAGCTACCGAATCGCGGTGCTGGCCTTTATCGCAGGTATGCACTACATACACAGAATCAGTAGTGGTTCCACCAGTGGTAGTGGTGCCGCCATTGGTGGCTACGGCAATGGTAGAAGAAGTGGACGTTGTGGCAATCACCGCATTCTGGTCTGCCCGGTTACCCGAAATTTCTTTTTGGCAGGAACTAACACCGGCCATCAGTAATACAGTTGCTGCGAGATAGGTATAAGTTGTTTTCACTTGTTTTTTCATGTTGGTTATTTTTTGATCAGTTGTCTGTTAGGTTGTTTTATATGTCTGTTGTTTTATTTCAAAGGCCGGCTACCCACCGATTTTTAAGCGGCAGAACATCAGGTATAATTTATCAGAGCTTATCACCCTTCCCGCAGGAAGTGTGTTGGAGAGGGGTATCAACAACCAGCCATTTCTTTGTACAGCAGGCAGAAGGATCCATTTGTTTTGGTCATTCCCCGCTACCGACTGGCCGGTAGGATAGTAAGTAACAGTAACCTGCCATACGTCGTCGGTTCTTTCTGGAGGAACAGTCATAACCGGTGTGACTTGCTTTTCCCATACCGCAGACAGATCGGGCAGATAATCCGACTGACTAAGGATGAGAAGCAATTGTATGAAACCGGCCAATGAATACATAATACAGTTGATGATGGAGAAAGAAGTTCCTGCTGATAATTGTATCAGGCAGCAAATCCCCAATAGTTTTTAATGATGGATGGATTTTGCGAGCCCTGTTACAGGCAGATCAATTATCAGCGGCAGGTGATGTATGAGCAATAAACGGCTGCCGCTCAAAGACTGTAAACAAACCGGCACCGGTAAGGGCAGGTAAACACGCGATATACAATTCATAACAATGGTTTTGTCTGTAATACGATTGTGTAGAATTGTAAATAGGCGCTGTTTTAGTGTTAGGTTTTTTAAGCTGTTACCAAATGTTAGATGCGAAAAGAATGGCCCATGTTATCAAGAAAATGTTAAAGCCTGTTTTTAATTGTAACGAGGGGCAACAGCAGCTTTTGCCATCATATCCACCAATACAAAACCCCGTTACCACTGCTTTCACAGGGTTACGGGGCTTGCTTTATGTTTACTTACAAAGTGGTTCGGAAGAACCCACTCGTTTTTACTAATCAATCAGGGTTTCCACAAACGCTCCAGCACTTTCATAAAATAACCACCCACCACACTTCTTGCCTGAAAACCTACCTGTTTGCCATTTGTGGTTTCATGCCAGTCAGAAAGGGGTACACGGGACGGGGTTTCGTTGGCATATTTATACAGGGGATCAATGAACGCTTCAAAATCTTTCTGCGTTGCGGTCAGGGTGGCTGTCCAGATGATCCAGTCAGACTTGGTATAGGTTTTCCGGCTATCCAGCGGTAAGCCAAACAGTTCCTGTTTGGTGAGATAATACGCCACTTCTTTCTGATACACCAATGAAGGAAACAGCTCTAACCCCAACAGTTTATCCCACACCAGGTTGTATTTCTGGCTCCAGCTATTCTTGTTATCAAACGTAAGTGCATAATGATCTCCGGCATCTGCCATCTCCATCCAGCGCAATGCCATGCTTTTGGCCATGCTACGATAAGTGACAGCGATCTCTTTTTTACCGAGCCTATCTGCCAGCATCGCATAGCCGCCCAAACCCACGATCGCTTTTACAGAAAGGTTGGCGTTCCTGGCCAGGTGACCCGCAAAATCATCCGTACATAACTGGTTGGCTGGATCAAACCCTTCTCTGGAAAGATAGTCTGCCCAGGTAGTTAAAGTAGCCCAATGTTTTGCTGCATAATCGGCATTGCCTTCTGCTTTGGCAATGGCAGCTGTCAGTAGCAGCATATTACCACACTCTTCTACGGGCATATCTTCTCCATAGGTTTGTCCGTTAGCCAGGGGATAGGTACCCAGATCATGTGCTGCAAAAGGTTTTTTCCATTTACCGCTTTCACTGTAATAAAAAATACCATTCAGCATGCCTTTCAACAGGTCCGGATTGTAAGCAAGAAAAAGCGGTGCTGAAGGATAGGTAACATCTACCGTATTAATAGAACCATTGCTGAAATTTTCTTTCGACAGAAACAGGATCTCTCCTTGTGGACTCTGTACCAGTTTATGCGCCGCAATGGCCTGGCGGTAGCCCAGTACACACAATTTTGCATAGGCTTCGCCTCCGGCGCGTAAAGCATCCTTGTAGATCCTGTTATTCACCGAATCGCATTGTTGCATAATGCTGTGGTAACCATCTCTTGCTTTATAAAACAGGTCTCCGATATTGGTGGTGCCGGATTTATTCCACCAGGGTTTCAGGTTGGTGTTAAAATACTGCACCGACTGCAGATCATCATACCCGATCATCAGGTAAGTTTCTTTTGGCTGCGTACCGGTTTTTCCCAGATTCACCACTGTATTCAACACCAGTTGTTTACCTGTGCTGGTAGCAGTAGATCCCTTTCCTGAAAAAGACTGCAGGTACTCACCTGCGGCAGAAATATTTTGTGTCGTTCCAACCCCATCAGGTACCGCCACATACAGACGACCCCAATCTATCCGCAGGTTATCACCCTTTTTCTGCAGCACAGGTTGTTCTTTGGTTCCTGCCCGCAGCATTTGAATCCCTTTCAGATCATTTTTTTCGGCCACTACCGTTTGCCAGGAATCGTTTACGGCCAGGTTGGTAGAAACACCGAGATAATATTGCACATCATGCGTTTTACCATCGTTGGCTTTTACAGAAAAACTGATATAGGAGATCGGGCGCGAGAGCAGGTCCAGATCGTGTAATAGCAAAGGAGAAGTGAAGCTGAGCGAGAGATCAATTCCGCCGCAGGCAAAGGCATACCGGGTTTGCGTTGCTTTCAGTTCCACCGAACGTTGTACGGCCGTAAATACCGGTGGCTGGTTTTGCCGTAGCGGTTCATTCACCAGGCCTGCATCTAAGTAAGCACCACCAGCTGTATTGGCTACATGTATGGCCAGCACATTCTCGCCCTTCACCAGTTTGGCTTTCACCGCATCAGTGAGCGGAAACAATTCCGACCGGCTGTTCCAGCCTTTGCGCGAAAAAGCGGGTTCTCCGTTAATATACACTTCCACATTATCATCATGCTGCATTTTCAGGTAGAGCTGATGAATGTTCAGATCCTTCAACATAAACACTCTCCGCATCCAGAGATCATTACTGTTCCAGAGGGTTTTAGCCTGTCTGCGGTTTTTAGAGAAGGGCGCTTCACCCGTTTTCCAGGAAGCATCATCAAAACCTTTGTTCATCCAGTTGGCAGCAGGTGCGGTTTCGGTGTAACGGCAGGTATATGCCTGTTCCTCCGCCAACGGAAGTAGGGTTTCATATACTTTCTCTTCGGTACCGAGAAAACGATATAGTTGCCCATCTACTTTTACAACACCCTGTAAAGACTGTTCAACACCTGTCCAGTGTTTGGTGGGCGAAGCGGTCAGCGCATCGGTAGTGGACCAGATACTGAAATAAGGATCATGGGTAATCAACGGATAAGCGGGGGCCTTGGTAACCTGCGCGCTGGTACCCAAACATACCAACAGCAGTAAGCAGAAGGAAGCAATTCTCATACACCTGTTTTAAGTGAAAACAAGTTACGATATGCGGCCGAACTTTATAACCCCATCGCTTCTCGTTTCTCCAGCCATCTGGCCGTAGCAGTTTTAATGGCTTCGCCAATCTTTTGCTGGTTAAGAGGATCGCGCAGAAAATCATAACTGGCTCCATTGTCGCCGATCTCAAGCAGTACGCGGATGGGTGCTGTGTTCACGTGTTCATCCAGACTGTAAAAAGATAATTTGCCGGTGCTGGCACAACGGTAATCATTACGTCCCGTAGTACTATCCAGCAAAACACCGCGGTTTTCCAACGTAGTAGCGGCAGAGATAGCGGCAATCAGTTCTGCGGCCAGTTCGCGGTTGGCGGCTTCCTGCGCATCGCCATAATGGATATAACCCCATACCGCATGCCGCCGGGTGCCACCATTATTATGGATGGCAATGAATACATCGGGTTTGCGTTTATTAGACTGCTGTAATTCCCAGGCATAACCAGACAATTTCCCATCCACAATAGCAGAAGTATGCGCAATCATGGTATTGCTGCCGCTGTCTGCATTGTGCAGGTTTTTTCTGCCAAGGCTCCATACTTTGTATTCTTTGAAAAAAGGTTGGGTGGCCATGGCCGCATCGGCAATAGCATTACATACTGCCGCTTCGCTGAAGTTTTTACCTGTATTGGTCTGGTGCGAAGGCTGCCATACGATCACTGTTTTCTTTCGCGGCGGAATTGATGCAATACAAAGCAGCAACAGGAAAAGCGGTAATAATTGTTTCATGGGGAGGAAATTTGCGTGTACAAAATACAACTCCTGCCAAAGATAACCGAAGAATCTGTTTCCGTTAGTGATATAAAAATCCCCATGCTTTTCTCCGCGAAAACTCCCTGCTCTCTGCGGCTCTGCGGTTGGTGTAAGCTCTATCCAACCGCAGAGAAGAAGAGAAGCGGAGTTTTCGCAGAGATTACTGTAACAGCCCGCCCGCCCAACGGAGTTGGTAACTGGCGGTGAGGTATTTGATGCGCACAGCGGTTTGTTTCTGCAGCATTTCCAATAGTTTGGTTTCCCTGGCATTAACCAGAAACAGGCTACTCTCACCCTGCGAAAATTTCAGTTCTTCGTTGCGGAGTAACTGGCGGTAGTTTTCCTGCAGGCGGTTACCGATCTGCCATTGCTGCAATAACTGGGTACTCTCGTTCTGGTAATAACGGATCTTATTTTCCAGCTGCCAGCGTTTACCCATTAATTCCAGTTGAGACTCTTTCAGCTTTATCTGTGCTTTTTTATATTCTCCTCTTCCCTGCCGTAAAAAAAGCGGCAACTGTACACCCAGGCCCCATTTGTAATTATTCTGCAGGTACGCTGCATCCCAGCTTTTTACAAAACTGTAGTCTTTACTCAGCACGTTCGCTTTCAGACTCACATACGGTAACAGTCCCTGAAACTTGAGTTTTTTCTCCGTTTCCATACTGTTCACTTTAAATTGAGCCGACCGCAGTAACGGATGTTGTTCCAGTAAACTATTGATATTTTCTTCCAGCACCGGTATCTCTTCCTGCGCCAGAAAACGGGTAGTATCTGGTAAAAAATGCGCTGGCAGATTATACGGTGTGGTATCGTTCTGCCATAAAAAATACGAGAGGGAGATAGCGGCATTGTTCAGTTTCTGTAAAGCTTCGGTTTGCTGCAGACGGTATAACTGCAGTTGTGTATAAGACTCTACAGTATCCATTACCGACCTGTCTCCGTTTACAAAAGCATTGCGCACCAGGTTTTGTCTTCTTTCGGCGTTCTGCACAAAACCGGTATAAACCTGGTACAATTGGTAAGCACCGGCCCATTGCCAGTAATCCGTATACGCATCAAGCAACAGATTATTGAGTACATTTTTCCGATCCTGTTCGCTCTGGTTGATCAGAATTTTTGCCTGTTGCAAAGCGGCCCTTCGTTTATCAATGAGTAAACCATTTCCCAGCGGCAGTTCCACACCGAGGTAACTGGATCTGCCACGGGTGGTTTCGTTAGCGAGCAGATCGCCCCCATTGTTTTCCGTTCCTGCACGCAGCGTAACAGCGGCTGCAGTAGGCAACTGTATTTCGGGGTTGGTATAATAATAGTAATTCTTGCCGTCAAAGGTTTTGCGGCTGGCTTCCATCTCCAGTGCCGGATCAAATCCACCGCGCGCCGATTGTAACTCAGCAGCGGCTCTGTTCACCAATAAAGCCGCCTGTTTGGCTACGGGGTGATTATTGCGCACCAATTCCATCACTGCCTCGGGGGTAAGCACCGCTTTTTTTTCCTGGGCAGAGAGGCTTATTCCCGTTAGCAGGCATAATAGCACACACAGGAATTTATTTGCTTGCATTGGCTTCTTTGTTTTTTGCATCCGGTTGATAATACTCCGGCGGGAAACCGTTGATGTTCCGCCATAATTCATAATAGATCCGCACATCTTTCAGCAGGGCAATCCCATTGGCACCACCACCCATGCGTAATTGTTTGGGCCAGGGTTTCTCGCTGCTGTCTTCGGTAACCAGTACCCTGAATTTTCCATTTTTACTTACTTCGGTTTCTACCGCTGCTACTTTGCCACCAAAAGTTCCATAACTGCTCTGTGGCCAGCCACTGAACACAATAGCCGGGAAACCATCAAATACAAAGCGCACTTTCTGTCCAATGGTCACCAACGGCAGATCCATTGGTTCCACATACATTTCTACCGCATACTGTACCTGGTCGGGTACTATCTGCACAATCATTTCTCCTTCTTTCACCATTTCGCCGATACCGGCTTTTTTGGCCTGTATCACCTGGCCCCGTTGCGGTGCCCGTATGTAATAGAGCTGGTTTCTGGCATCGTAATTGGCATAGAGATTCTGTAGCTTAGACAGCTCGGCTTCTGTACCTGCAGCATTAGAGAGTGAAGCAAATTTTTCTCCTTCTGCTTTGGAGATCTTATCGCGGTAGTCCTGCTCCACACTGTTTTTTTCGATCAGCAGGTTCATCAGTTCCTGTTTTGACTGCAGAAATTTATTCTGGGCACTGATCCGTTTTGCCTGTCCATTTTGAAAATTTACTTTCCTTTTTTCAAATTCGGTGAGTGAGATGGAACCGCTGTCAAGCATCAGTTTGGCCGCATCTATCTGTCGTTTGTATACGGCCAGTTCATTGTTTACCGCTATCAGATCCGTACTATCGCTGATGATCTTCAATTGTTGCTGGCTCAATTTATTATCGATAGAACTGAGTTTCAAGGTTTTGCCTTCTATCAAAGCCCTTACCTGCGATTCTGCAGTTAGCGCTTTGTTACGATAGTTTTCTGCACTATTCTGTTTGGCATTGATCTGCTCCTGTGTACGGTTCAGCAATTGCGGATCCAGGTATTCGATCTTTACTTCTCCCAGCTGCAGCAGGGTATCGCCTTCTTTTACATAATCTCCCTCTTTTACATACCATTTAATTACCCGGCCGGCAATAATGGTATTCAGCTCCTGCGGTCTTTGTTCCTGACGTAAAGTAGTAACCGATCCTTTGGCACGGATATTCTGTGTCCAGGGCAACCAGAGCACCACCAATACCAGTAATAAAATACCCCATAACCATTTTTTTACCTGGCTGGTTCTTTGCACATGGTACACTTTGGCAAAAGAAGCCAGACGACCCTCGGCCGCCTGCTCCTCCACATTTATTTTATAGTAACGATCCATTTGTAAACTTTAGCTGGTCACCTGTCCGTTTTGTATGTTCAATACTGTATCATATGCCGATAACTGTTCTTCCCTCTCGGCAATAATGAGTACAGTGCATTGTTTCTCTTTTTTCAGGTATTCCATCACTGCCTGCTTCTGTGCAGCACTCAGGTGCAGAAAGGGTTCTTCCAGCAGCAGCAAACGACTCTTACCTAACAAAGCCCGTGTAAGCAGGATATGCTGCCTGATGCCCTGTGGTAACCGTTTACCGAGCGGATCCAGCATGGTATCAAAGCCCTGTTTATTCGACCGGATAAAATCGGCCAACCCTGTTTTTTCTGCCAGGTGCAATATTTCCGATGCAGCAATCGTGGTATCCCCCATCGTAATATTATCGATCAGCGGACCTCTGAAAATATCCTGCTGGTTCAGCAATACACCCGTTTGTGAGCGAAGCGAATCCAACTGGTAATTACCGATCGGCAAACCATCAATCAATACATTGCCTTCAAAATGCTGGTAAGCACCCGTTAACAAACGCAACAGACTCGACTTACCCGAACCGGAAGCACCGCTAACCAATACTACCTGTCCGGCAGATATATAAAAACTGGCATTAGTCAATACCTTTTCGGAACCTGGGTAACCAAAACTTACTTCTTCAAAACCAATACTGACCCCCCTTGCTGAAGCAGGTAATAACAGGTGTCCTTCTTTTTCGGTATCCGCTTCTGTAATAATGCTCATCTTTTCAATAGACGTAAAACTGTCATAGATCTTATCCAGGTTACCGATCAGTTTTTCTACTGAAGCGATGATGGAAAGGATCACGATATCGGCCGCAATGAACTGACCTATATTGATCTGTTGATCTACCAGCAAAGTGGCACCCACCACCAGCATGGCCGCAGTGATCAGGGTTTTGAAGCCGATAAAACTCCATGCCTGCACCAGCAGCAATTTAAAATAGCGGGTTCTGGCTTCGAGATAACCGGCTGTCAGCTCATCCGTATTTTGCACGGGGATGGTACTGTTGCGGGCATACTTGAAAGATTTGATCATACGGGCCATTTCCTCCAGCCAGGCCGCTACCCGGTACTTATAATCACTGGCTTCGAGTGAGGCACTGAAACCCGGTTGCGAAGTAAAGCGCAGGATCAGAATAATGATCACCAGCAGCACAGCACCAAAACCGATAAATACGGGGTGGTAAAAAGACAGGAGCAAAAGGCCCAGTAAAATCTGGATGATCGCCGTTGGAATATCGAGTAAAATTTTTTCGATCCCTTTTTGGAGAGAAGGAATCTCAAAAAAACGGTTCATCAGCTCGGGTAAATGATAGTTATCGAGCTTTTCTACATTCAGCCGGGGAAGTTTTGCCGCAAACTCCAGCGAGTAACGCAGAAAGATCTTCTGTTTTAGTTTTTCGATCAGTTGCAGCTGGCGAACCTGCAGCAACCCATTTAGAAAAGTACCCACTACTACCAGTACAATCAACACTACAATAGAAGTAGACAACGAACCCGCCATCACAAAACTGATAATGGTCTGGATACCGAGTGGCAGCGAGAGTTGCACCAGTCCGGCAAGGATGGCGAATATATAAATCGCACTGATATCCTTCCTGTCCAGGTGCAGCATGGACAGGAAGGAACGGAATACTTCACCGGCAGTTCGGTATCGGGAGGAGGCCATAATCAAGTTGTTTTCTTTGCACGGCATTTCGGGAAGAAATGAACCGTAGAACGCAATAACAGTCCGTTTGAAAAAATGTTTGTTAAAATGGCGCTTTATTAAACAATTTATTGTGTTAAGGGGGAGGCGAAGCTTATTTCTACATGGGCATGTACATCTATCATCTCTTTTCCGCTGTCCCTGATCCGCTGTAAAATACTGCGCAGTGTTCCTTCCAGGGCTACAATCCGTTTTTCGGCATGCTGGATGTTCTCTTCAGACATGTATGGCATATTGATCTTACGATGATGGTAGTCAATCTTGACATGAAAAATATCCGTTAAAATCTGTTCTGCATCTTTTACAGGAAAGCGGCCGCTGATTAATTCCAGTTCCATACGTTGTTTTTAAGTTGTTAATTGATAAATAAGCTATCTGGTACCGGTTTTATTGTCCCTGTGCAACTGTATAACCCGCCACTCCATCAAATGTGTAGAGATTTTCGGTTTTGATGATATCCAGTCCTTTACCATGCACCGCCTGCAGCGTATCCAGTACCGCCGCATAATCCAGGGTTTCGCCGGCAGCGGGTTTAAAGCGGCAGCGCCAATGGTCGGTACAGAAGGTTTCCGGAAAACCATCGGGCCATACTTTGGTGCCCCGGTTGGTGATCATCGATAATTGTAACTGCCCTTTTACCGCCTCCTGCAGTTCGGCAGCCAGCAGGTTGGCATCCCGTTCGCGGAACTGGAGAAAGATATCTACTCCCACCAGTTCTTTTTTAGCAGGCGCTTTGGGGGTATAGCTGATCTTGAATTGCGCCGCTTCACGGGTAAAAGCAACCGGTTGTAAGGTGGAGGGTTTTTGACCCAGTCTTTCAATCACTGCATCCGCAAACTCACTTGTGCCGGTTTTGACCTTCGATACCCCTTCTTTATAGATATCCGCCGTATGTACCCCATCTTCCAGTGTTTTCAGCCACGCGTTCTGAACGGTTTCGGCCACATCCTGCTGGCCAATATGCACCAGCATCTGGATAGCACCCAGCAGGAGTCCGGATGGATTGGCCTGGTTCATCCCCGCCAGCCGCGGTGCCGAACCATGAATGGCTTCGAACATAGCAAACCCTTCCCCGATATTGGCACTACCCGCCAAACCCACCGAACCGGTGATCTGTGCCGCCACATCGCTGAGAATATCTCCATACAGGTTCGGCATCACGATCACATCAAAATTCTCCGGCGTATCGGCCAGCTTGGCTGCACCGATATCCACGATCCAGTGCTCTTTTTCGATATCCGGATATTCCTGTCCCACTTCTTCAAACACTTTGTGAAAAAGACCATCCGTCATTTTCATGATATTATCCTTGGTAAAACAGGTTACTTTTTTCCGGTTATAGGCTTTGGCATATTCAAAAGCGTAACGGATAATTTTTTCTGTACCCGGACGTGAGATCAACTTCAGACACTGCACCACTTCATCCGTTTGCTGATGTTCAATGCCGGCATACAGATCTTCTTCGTTTTCCCGGATGATTACCACATCCATTTTCGGATGTTTGGTTTTTACAAACGGATGGTAAGACACACAGGGACGGATATTGGCAAACAGGCCCAGTACTTTCCGGGTGGTTACATTCAGGCTTTTAAAACCACCGCCCTGCGGTGTTGTAATAGGTGCTTTCAGGAATACCCTGGTACGGCGAAGCGATTCCCAGGCTTCGGGCTGGATACCGGCCGAAATACCCTGCAGGTATACTTTTTCCCCGATCTCTATTTCTTCAATGTTCAGTTGCGCACCGGCAGCTTCTATAATCCGGAGGGTGGCATCCATGATCTCCGGGCCAATACCATCACCTCTGGCAATGGTAACGGCGGTTGTCTGATTTGTTTTCATGCTGCAAAAATGCAGGGCTTCATCTATATTCTTTTATTTATATTTACTATCTAAATCATAAACATTTCTTATGAATTATACCCTGCACCAGTTACGTGTATTTTCGGTGATCGCTGAAAAGCTGAGTATTACCAAAGCTGCAGAAGAACTGAATATGACACAACCGGCAGCTTCCATCCAGCTAAAAAAACTGCAGGACCAGTTTGACATTCCTTTAACAGAAACCATCGGGCGCAAGATCTATATCACCGACTTTGGAATGGAGTTATACCGCATTGCCCAGCGGGTATTGGCAGAGATAGAAACCATACACTACCATTCGCAGAATTACAAAGGGGTGTTGTCTGGCAAACTGCGCATCTCCGTAGTATCTACCGGCAAATATGTGATGCCTTATTTTCTGCGTGATTTTTTGAAAGAGAACCCGGGGATCGACCTGGAAATGGATGTGGCCAATAAACGGAAAGTGATCGGCAGCCTTGAACAGAACGAAGTGGATTTTTCACTGGTATCTGTGATACCCACCCATCTGGCTATTCATGAAGAGATCCTGATGCAGAACAAACTGTATTTATTCGGACCGGGCAAAGACAATCTTGCCATAAAAGGAAAAAAGGATTCGAGGCTGTTTAAAGAACTGCCATTGATCTTCCGGGAGGAAGGATCGGGCACGCGTTTTGCCATGCAGCAGTATTTTCACCAGGCACATATCCGGCCCAAGATCAGTCTCTCCCTCACTTCTACCGAAGCGGTAAAACAGGCGGTGGTGGCCGGACTGGGTTATTCCGTTTTATCCATCCTGAGCCTGAAAAACGAACTGAAACAGAAAGAAGTAAAAGTGATTCCCGTAAAAGGATTCCCGCTTCACTCGCAATGGCGGATGATCTGGCTGCAGAAAAAACAACTTTCTGCAGTGGCTCATGCCTATCTGCAATACCTGCAAAAGCACAAAACAGCCATCATCAGGGAGCATTTTTCCTGGACGGGTGCTTATTGAGAAATCTTACATCTTACTCATATCATGTCCGGCCATGGCGTCGGTTCCTCTTTTGAAAATGTATTCGCTGTTAATGAGGTAAGCTCCTGAAATCACCACCACATCGCCGGAATGTAAACCGGCTTTGATCTCGATCCTGTCGTCTGTTTCTACACCGGTCTCTACCATCATGGGTTTAAAGGTTTTTTTCCGGGTTTGCACCCATACCCTCGCTCCATTACCATCTCTGATCACGGCATCCATCGGTAGTGTCAATGTTTTGTGCGGGGCACTCTTCAACACCACATAAGCAGACATACCCGGTTGTAACCGCTGACCGTTATTGGGTATCGCCACCCGTATCAGGTTAATGCGTGTATCAGGATTGATCTCAGGATTCACAAAACTGATCGTGCCTTTGATCTCCAGTCCATCAAAATCCGGTAACTGTACCGTAGCCATACTGTTCCTGTCTATCGAAGCCATCTGCGAAGTATATACCTGTGCCTCGGCCCAGAGACTCGAAAGATCCGCCAGTTTTATGAGTGAGCTTCCCTCCATCACATAATCTCCCTCCCGTATATCAAGACTGGTGATGGTGCCCGATGCCGGACTGTAAAAAGTAGTACGCGGACTGGCTTTTCCCGCACGCGTCAGTTCCTGGATCTGTTTTTCAGACATACCCCATAACAGTAATTTGTTACGGGCACTCTGCAGCAGCTGATCAAAGTTCATCACGGTTTCGTTGGCAAATACCTTTTTGCGCTCAATGGCCAGCAGGTATTCCTGTTTGGCATTATTCAGTTCTTCGCTGTAGAGTTCGTACAGCGGTGCTCCACGTGGTACCTGATCGCCCACATTTTTATAGAACAGTTTTTCTACCCTGCCCATGATTCTCGCACTTACTGAACTGGTTTTTAACTGATCAAAATTCAGTGTAGCTGTCAGCACCAGTTTATCCCCAATGGTACCGTTGCGGATGGTATCGGCGTGGATATTACCCAACTGCACCTGCTGTTCACTCAGCTCAATCTCATCCGGAACACCGTTCATTTTTTTCACGGGCGTGAGTTCCATTTTACAGATCGGGCACTTGCCGGGTTTGTGCTCTTTTACCTGTGGGTCCATCGAACAGGTATAATAGATATCCGGGTCAGCTGCCGCAGTGGTGGTTTTGTTTTTGCAACCCACAGCCACCAGTATTACCAGCAGGCAGAATAATAACTTTTGCATACTCAGTTTTTTATTTTGATAAAGCTTTCGCTATCCATTAAATATTGTGCGTTGGCGGCTACAGAATCGCGGTCTGTTAATCCGCTCAGGACCTGTATATGTTCGTTGTGTATGATACCGGTACTGATCTTATGTGCTTTAAATCCACCTTTTACTTTTTCAAATACCACCCGGTCCAGCCCCAACGAAAGCACCGCTTCCTTCGGCAACCAATACACCTGACGGGTATTGCTGTAGATGGTGGCCGTTACCTGGCTGCCCACCGGAATTTTTCTGTCGGCATTATTGAAATACACCCGTGCCGACAATGTTTTGCTGCCTTTGCGGAAAAAAGGTTCCAGGTAATCTACCGATGCGCTCAAACTTTTACCTGGTTGCGTTTCCGGAACAAGGGTAACGGATGAGCCGGTTTTTACCAATCCCTGATTTTCTCCATAAATATTCAACAATGCCCATACACGTGACGGATCATATACCGTAAACATGGATTTTCCTTTCTGCACATACATGCCTTCTTTCAAAGACAGTTCTTCTGTAAGCAGGGAAATGTCTTTCATGGCGCCGGGTTCGGGAGTCATATTACCTGCATTACCCGCTTCATGTATATGACCACCGTATTGGCTATACACGGCGACAGTAAGGGTGGCCTGCCCTTTTTGTATCACCTGCTCCAGTTGTTTGGGATCCATTCCCAGCAACAGCAGTTTTTCTTTTGCTGCTTCGATAAAGTTTTTATTGGAGGGATCGTTCTTGAGGAGGAACAGAAGATTTTGCTGGGCAGTTAACAACTCCGGACTATATATATCCATGATCCGCTCGCCCTTCCTGATTTTCTGAAAGCGGTAACGCACATATAGTTTTTCAATGCGGCCGCTTACACGGGATGAGATGGTGCCTACCATCCTCGTATCATAGGCAATGGTGCCCAGTGCTTTTATTTCGATCTGCTCCTGCCGTTGCTGTATAACTGTTACAGGTACAGAGGATACCACAAATTCGTTGGTGGGTTTTAACAATGCATCCAGTTCTACCACTTCCTGTTTACTGCCTTCTGCTTCTTTTTTAACGAGGTTCATGCCGCAGATCGGGCAGGAACCGGGTTTATCGGATTTTACATCCGGGTGCATGGGACAGGTATATACATCTCCTGTATGTTCGTGTTCATGGGCAGTTGTTACTGTTTCCGTTTTTACCAATGCCATGCCACATTTCGGACAAACACCCGGTTTATCACTGAACACAGAATCCTGGGGCATGGGGCAGGTGTATAGTTTGGCAGCGTCCTGCATTGCATGTCCTGCATGGGTATCGTTGTTGCTTTTACAGGCAACAAAACCCACCGTTACAAATAATAAAATATATAAACAGATTCGCTTCATATTGTTGGTTTCTTATGTCAATTGATATTGTAACATCATTCCATCATCTTCGTGTTCCAGATTATGGCAGTGAAATACAAACCTGCCTGTAACGGCACCAAAGGGAACGATAATGTGAACCACTTCGCCCGGCATGACCAATACTGTGTCTTTCCATCCCTTTTCTGAAGGCAGTAAACCACTTCTTCCACCTGTGCGTTTCAATACCTGGAAAAAAACACCGTGCAGGTGCATAGGGTGTGGTTCATCTCCTTTACTATTATCAAATACCCATACTTCCTGCGTATTTCTGGCAACCGATATGTCAATCCTGTTACCATCATAGAGGTTACCATTGATGCGATGCCGCATGCGCATACCATTGTTCATCGGTACACCATGGTGTTCCATCGCATTGGAAATTTCGAACACCCGGGTAGGTATGGCAGCCGATGCCTGTAAGTCGGGTATTGCAGACAACACAGCCGGAACAGTAAAGACATCTGCAGCAGGTGTAACCACTTTAAACTGCATGATCTGAAACGCCTGTTTCCCCTGTGCGTCTCCCGCGTTACTGAATTCTTTACTGATCAGGTTAACGGTGGTGCCCACAGTTGCATTTTTGAAATTCACCAGCACATCCAATCGCTCGCCGGGTGCCAGCAGTATCTCTTTTACAGGAGCGGGCGTTTTTAATAACCCACCATCATTACCAATGATCACGAGATCATCATTATTACTCAGTGCCAGATTATATATTCTTGCATTGGAACCATTCAGGATACGTAAGCGGTAATAACGGGTAGCTACTTCTGCAAAAGGCGCATGTACCCCGTTTACCAAAACAGTTTCTCCCATATAACCTGCCATTACTTCTTCCATAGAGGGTTCATAAGGAATACCGTTGGTGGTAATGCGTTTATCCTGCAGTACCAAGGGTAATTCATATGAACCCGATGGCAGATTCAAAGCGGCTTCTTCTGCATCATTGATGATAAAGACCCCTGCCAGTCCCTGGAACACCTGTTTCCCCGTCATACCATGCGGATGCGGATGGTACCAACTCATACCTGCCCGCTGGTTAATGGTGAACTGGTAAGCAAAGTTGCCCCCGGGATTGGCCAGTTGATCCGGATGACCATCCATCAGGGGCGGAACAATCAATCCATGCCAGTGAATATTGGTATGTTCTGCCAGGCGGTTCTGTAATTGAATAGACAGCGTATCACCCTTGTTTACCCGGAAAGTAGGGCCCAGCATACGGTTGGGCTGATAACCCAATACAGGGATCGTATTCCCTTTTACATTGGCCGTGGTTACCTGTGCAGCAAGGGTTGCGTTTGTTCCGGCCTGTGCGAGGTAAACGAGCGGCTGGCTAAATGCTGCTTCTGTTACTGGTACCGGTTTGGTTTGCAAACCCATACGATAGTCTTTTTTACAGCCCGCCAGAAAAGCCGTGGCCGCTCCGCCCGTAAACAAGGCACCGGAACCCAATGAAACTAATTGTATAAAATATCTTCTTTGCATGGAATGAATTATTTATCGCTTTTCCAGGATACGATCCAGTGTTACCTGCAGTTTAAGTACCTGGTTCAGTAATTCTGTATATTCCAGTTCTTTCATGTACAAAGATTCCCAGGCATCAAAGAGCATGAACAGTTCTTCGGTATTCTGCTCGTATGCCAGTTGTATGGTTTTGAAATTATTTCTGAGTGCGGGCATGATCTTTTCCTCGTACAATGCCAGCTGCTCTTTACGGGTATCTAATTCATTCCGCATGCCATAGGCCATACCACTGTATTCGTTCACCATCATTTCTTTTTGTGCCTGCAGTGCATTGGCTTTCCATTTCAGACTTTCGATATTGGCCTTGTTCATTTTGGACGACCATTTTGCCATCGGGATCTTAACCATGCCCATCAGGGTGTATTGCATGGGCTGACCACCAAAACCGATCATATTATCGAAACGAACACCAAACTGCGGGCGCAGGCTCTGTTTTTCTGTTTCCTGTTTTAAGTAGGAGAGGTTAATGTCTTTATCGATCGCTTTCAGATCACTTCGCTGGTTGTAAAAAAGGCTGCTGTCGAATACCAGGGTATGATAATCAGCCAGGCGTACAGTGGTATCCACATCAAACGCAACCATGGCGCTTCGCCCCATCAGTGCATTGATCCGGATACGTTTTTCGCGGATATCGCTTTCGTACATCAGTCGCATATTCTGAATGGTTCCGATGGCTGCTTTTGCCTTGTAATAGGCGTTGATCTTTTCAAGCCCGTTTTTATAACGGATCTCTGCATTCTTGATGATGAAATTCAGCAGTTTTTCATTCTGCGTAAGAATGGTGATCTTCTTTTTCAGTACCACCCATTCATAATAAAATTGTTTGGCATCATTCACGAGTTCGTTCAGGGTTGCATTTTTCTTTTCTTTCTCAACAGAAGACATGGCTTTCATATACCGTTCGTCTGCATCCAGTTTTCTTTTATTCGAGATCATCTGCTCACCCGAAAGCATCACGAATCCCATGCCCGGTATATCACCGTCTCTGTGCCATAAACGTGCGTCGTACGGTGTCATGAACTGGCCAAAGCCCAGCTGCGGTGCCATCCAGCTTCTGGCGCCTTTGGCAGCTTCGTCCATAGCACGGATCTCATGGTCGTACATTTTTACAACCGGGTGCGAAGCCGTGATGCTGTCTATAACAGCATCCAGCTTCATCGTTTGTGCCTGGCCGCTTACAGCAACCAGCAACGCAAACGCTACGAGTGTGGATTTATTCTGTAACATCGATCAATTCAATTTTACCTTTTCGTTTTAATTCTCTTTCTTTTATCATTTCAAAGATCACGGGTGTGATCAGCAATACATAAATGGTAGAGCTGATGGTACCGCCGATCAGGGGTATCGTAATGGGTCGCATGATATCGCTGCCCACACCGGTGGCCCAGAGAATGGGGATCAGTCCGAACAGACCTACCGATACCGTCATCAGTTTGGGTCGTAATCTTTTGGCAGAACCCTCAATTACAAATTCGCGGATGATCGCCGGTGTGAGGGTTGCACGGTCGTTTCCATGTTTGGCTACCATATTCTGCATGGCTTCATTCAGATAGATCGTCATCAGCATGGCTGTTTCTATGGCCATCCCAAAGAGGGCAATAAAACCAACTGCCACCGCCACCGATAAATTCACACCATAGTAATACACCATGAACACACCACCGATCAATGCAAAGGGAACGGTGATCATGGTAACCAATGCTTCTTTAAACGAGCGGTACGTAGCATACAATACCAAGAAGATGATCAGGATCACGATGGGCATGATCAGGGTAAGTGTTCTGTTGGCGCGGATCTGGTTCTCCCACTGTCCGCTCCATTCCAGAAAATATCCCTTGGGCAATTTGATCATCAGCTGATCCAGTTTTTTCTGTGCTTCGGTAACGGTGCTGCCCAGATCTCTTTCTCGTACATTGAATAATACGGTTCCACGCAGTAATGCATTCTCAGAATTGATCATCGGCGGGCCATCACTGAAACCGATCTGCGCCACGGCTTCCAGCGGCACCGGACCAAAACTCATGGTCTGTACCGGCAAGCGTTTTAATGCCTGCAGGTTATTCCGGAAATCCTGCCCGTAGCGGGCATTCACCGAAAAGCGTTGCCTGCCTTCGATGGTAGTGGTCAGTTTCATACCACCCAATGCACTTTCTACTACGGTATTCACATCATCCACACTCAACCCATAACGGCCGATTTCTTCGCGCTTCACGGTTACATCAATGTATTTACCACCGGTAATGGGTTCTACATAGAGGTCTTTGATGCCGTCTATTCCTTCCAGTTGTTTTTTGATGGTTTGTGCAAAAGCGTAAATGCTGTCCAGTTGCTGTCCATATACTTTCAGTCCCACATCTGTGCGGATACCGGTAGACAACATATTGATGCGGTTAATGATGGGTTGTGTCCATCCATTGGTTACACCCGGAATCTGCATTTTGGCATTCAGCTCATTGATGATATCATCTTTGGTTAATCCTTTCCGCCATTCCTGTTTGGGTTTCAGCAGAATAATGGTTTCGATCATACTCACCGGTGAATTATCCGTAGCCGTATTGGCCCGGCCCGCTTTACCGAGCACATGCGATACTTCGGGAACGGTACTGATCAGTTTATCCTGCACCTGCAATAGGCGCTTGGCTTCTGCGTTAGATACATCGGGTAAGGTTACCGGCATGAAGAGCAGTGAGCCTTCATCGAGCGGCGGCATAAATTCAGACCCCATGCGGGTCATCATCACCACACCTACTGTCAATGCTACCAGGTTTACGAACAACAGGGTTTTGCGCCAGCGCAAACACCAGGCAAGAATAGGCGTATAGATCTTCTCAAGCGTTCGCGTAATCGGATTGGCCGATTCGGGTTTCAGGTTTCCTTTCAGTAAAAAGGAAATCAGTACCGGCGTTAGGGTGATGGCGAGAAAAGCATCTACCAGCAGGATAAAGGTTTTTGTCCATGCCAGCGGATGAAACAGTTTTCCCTCCATCCCCGTTAACAGGAATACCGGAAGAAAAGAGGCGATCACGATGATCGTTGAATAGAATACACCCGGGCCCACCTGTTTGGAAGATCTGGCAATGATAGCCATCCTTTCTTCAGGTGTGAGCGGGTCTTTATTTCGTTTGAACCAGTTTGTCATGCGTTTAATTATTAGTTGACTGCCTTTTTGCTGCCTGCGCTTCGCTGATATGCCGGTAAGCGTTTTCCACCATTACAATCCCATCATCTACCACCACCCCGATTGCGAGTGCAATACCGGTGAGCGACATGATATTGGAACTGATACCGAATGCCTGCAACAGGATAAAACCCACTGCCACAGAAATCGGTAATTGTATCAGGATGATAAGGGCGCTGCGCCAATGAAACAGGAAAATGATGACGATCAGTGATACGGCGATCATTTCTTCGATCAGGGTTCCTTTCACCGATTCCACGGCTTCTTCTATCAGCGTGCTTCTGTCGTAAGAGGTTTTAAAACTTACTCCTTCCGGCAATCCTTTCTCTACTTCCTTCATTTTAGCCTTCACCGCTTTGATCACTTTGTCGGCATTCTCGTTGTAACGCATCACTACAATGCCACCTACCACTTCGCCTTTCCCATCCATATCAAAAATGCCCAGGCGCAGATCGCCGCCCATTTGTACCGAGCCGATATCGCGCACCCTTACCGGTATCCCATTGTAATTACCCAGCGCTATGTTCTCTATATCTTCTTTGTTTTTTATATAACCGAGACCGCGGATGATATAGGCCATATCGGCCAATTCAAACTTGCGGCCACCCACATCGTTGTTATTGGCTTTTACTTTGTTCATCACATCCATCAGGGAGATATTGTAGTACTGGAGCTTTACCGGATCGATCACCAGTTGATACTGTTTTTCAAATCCGCCGAAAGAAGCTACTTCTGCCACACCCGGTACCGTTTGCAGGGCAAACTTTACATACCAGTCCTGCAAAGCCCGCTGTTCGCCCAGATCCATCTTGGGCGCATCCAGGTGATACCAGTAGATATGACCTACGCCCGTACCATCCGGACCCAGCGAGGGCGTTACACCCTGCGGCAGCAAACGCTGCGCAAAATTCAGGCGTTCCATTACCCTTGTGCGGGCCCAGTAGATGTCTACATTGTCTTCGAAGATCACATACACGAAACTCATCCCGAACATGGAAGAGCCCCGTATGTTCTTGATTTTCGGTATGCCCTGCAGGTTACTTACCAGCGGGTAAGTAACCTGGTCTTCGATCACCTGCGGACTGCGGCCCATCCACTCAGTAAAAACGATCACCTGGTTTTCGCTGAGGTCGGGAATAGCATCGATAGGATTCTGTCTGACGGAATAGATGCCCCAGCCAAACATACCCGCTGCTGCCAGCAGTACGATGAGCCTGTTGCGAAGGGCCAGTCCGATTAATTGTTGAACCATGACGGTAATTTTCCGGTTATTGTAAATACAAGCTTTAACTGTTGTGTTATTGAGAGCTCACCCTAATGATCGGGATTTCTTGTCGCTCAAGGTCCCGCCGATGGCGGGAGCCCCGTCCGCCTAAGAAGCTGTTTAAAATTCGCTTTATTGATAGTTATTCGACATTAATATGTGTAAAAGTGGATAAAAAA
>NZ_JBXAPW010000022.1:0-10187 GCF_058806635.1 Sediminibacterium sp. GW821-FHT12F12
TCATATCTAACGCCCAGCCAAATGCATCTCCAATCCAAAATCAGCATTAAAACCTATAAAAGCAAAAACGGTAGCAGAAAAATACCCACTACCGTTTAATTACCTATTTTTATTCTTTATAACCGTATCTGATTTTTAGGACGACACAGCGGGCACAAAACAGAAGAGCCGGAAATAATCCCAGCTCTTCTTTTTGCTACCCGGCGAATCTCACTTACGCCTTAACTTTTCCATACGTAACGGCTGCCTGTGCCGCTGCCAACCGCGCAATAGGTACGCGGAATGGAGAACAGCTTACATAGTTCATACCAATACGATGGCAGAATTTTACGCTCTCCGGATCACCGCCATGTTCACCACAGATCCCTACTTTTAATTTCGGTTTGGTTTTACGGCCCCTTTCTGTTCCGTCTTTGATCAGTTCGCCCACACCTTCCTGGTCAATGGTCTGGAAGGGATCGTCATGTAAAATTTTTTGGTCCATATAATTGGGCAAAAATCCACCCACATCATCCCGGCTGAAACCGAAACTCATCTGGGTAAGGTCATTGGTACCAAAGCTGAAGAAATCTGCTTCGATCGCCATCTTATCGGCCAGCAAGGCGGCCCTCGGAATTTCGATCATGGTACCATAGAGATACGGGATGCTTTTCACTTTCATTTTGGCGCATACTTCTTTATACACCCTGTCAACAATCACTTTCTGGTGCGTTAACTCATTCACAGTACAGGTAACCGGTACCATAATTTCGGGTAAGGCTTTTTTACCTGATTTCACCAACTCCGCAGTAGCTTCCAGGATAGCGCGGATCTGCATTTCAGTGATCTCGGGATAACTCACCCCCAAACGAACACCGCGGTGACCCAGCATCGGGTTGTTCTCGTGCAGTGCCAGTACCCTTCTGCGTAATACGCTCATACTGATACCGAGTTCTTTGCTCAGCTGCTGCAGTTTCTCTACATCATGCGGCACAAACTCGTGCAGTGGCGGATCCAGCAGGCGGATGGTTACGGGGTTACCCTTCATCACTTTCATGGTGTCTTTGATATCTTTTTTTACAAACACAAAGAGTTCATTCAGTGCTTTTCTTCTTTCGGGTTCTGTTTTACTCATGATCATCTTACGCAGCAGGAACAGCGGTTGCTCACTGCCTTCGCCATAAAACATGTGTTCTGTTCTGAACAGTCCGATACCTTCTGCACCAAAAGCCATGGCCTGGGCCGCATCCTCTGGTGTTTCGGCATTGGTACGTACGCCCATTAGTTTGGTTTTGTCAACCAGCGTCATCAGGTTTTTGTAAGAAACATTTTTATTAAGGTCTATCGCCACCAACGGAATATCGCCCTGGTACACCAGTCCTTTGGTACCATTCAGGGTAATCACATCACCTTCTTTAATGATCTCTCCGTTTTTCGCTTTGAAGGTTTTGGTTTCGCTGTGAATTTCAATATCGGTGCAACCTACAATACAGCATTTACCCCAACCGCGGGCTACCAGTGCTGCGTGAGAAGTCATACCGCCCTTCGTGGTTAAGATGGCTTGTGATTTGTGCATACCATCCACATCTTCGGGCGAAGTTTCTTCGCGCACCAGGATCACTTTTTCTCCTTTATGCGCCCACTCTACCGCTTCGGCAGATGAGAATACCACACGGCCTTTGGCACCACCCGGACCGGCTGGTAATCCCTTAGCAATGGGTTTGGTAACGGCTTCCACTTTGGGATCGAGCATGGGCAGCAGTAGTTCTACCAGTTGGTTGGGTGCCACCCGCATGATCGCTGTTTTGATATCGATCAGTTTGGATGCATACATTTCGGTAGCCATGCGCACTGCGGCAACACCATTACGTTTACCTACACGGCACTGCAGCATGTAGAGTTTTCCTTTTTCAATGGTGAACTCGATATCCTGCATATCCTTATAGTGTTTCTCCAGGCGCTGCTGGTACTGATCCAGTTCTTTGTACAGTTTGGGCATCAGTTTCTCCAGTGTATCCAGGTTACGGCTATGGTCGTTTTTAGAATAGGCGTTGATGGGGGCGGGTGTTCTGATACCGGCCACCACATCTTCTCCCTGTGCATTTACCAGGTACTCTCCATAAAATTTATTTTCGCCGGTGCCGGGGTTACGGGTAAACGCCACACCGGTAGCACTGGTAGTACCCATATTACCAAACACCATGGCCTGCACATTTACAGCTGTGCCCCACTCATCAGGGATCTTTTCAATGCGGCGGTATTCAATGGCACGTTTACCGTTCCAGCTGCCAAACACACCTCCAATTCCACCCCATAATTGCTCCAGAGGTTCTTCGGGGAAGGGTTTGCCCAGCACTTTTTTCACGGTTACTTTAAAATCTTTCACCAGTTCTTTCAGTTCAGGAACCGTTAGTTCCGTATCAGAGGTATACCCTTGTTTGTGTTTGATGGCTTCCAGTTTTTCATCCAGCACTTTGCGGATGCCTTTGCCGTTTTTGGGTTCTATGCCACTGGCTTTTTCCATCACCACATCGGCATACATCATTACCAGTCTTCTGTAGGCATCATACGCAAAACGCGCATCGCCCGATTGTTTGATCAGGCCTTCGATGGTGGTATCATTCAACCCAATATCCAGGACCGTATCCATCATACCGGGCATACTGCGGCGGGCGCCGGAGCGTACAGATAAGAGGAGTGGGTTCTGCGGATCGCCGAATTTTTTTCCGGTAATTTTTTCGATAGCTGCCAGTGCCGTATTCACCTGCGTTTTCAGGATAGCGGGATACGTGTGTTTATGATCATAATAATAGGTACACACATCAGTAGAAATCGTAAAACCAGGAGGTACGGGCAATCTGAGTTTTGGGTGACCCGCCATTTCGGCCAGGTTGGCTCCTTTACCTCCCAGGAGGTTTTTCATGGATTCATTTCCGTCGGCCTTGCCGGCGCCAAAGAAATAGACGTACTTCTTTGCAGGACTCTTTTTTGTCATATCGGTCATTTTTATAGTTTAAAATTAGACCGGTATCGGGCAGCAGCTTATGACAATTGTCATGCTGACAACTGTATTTTATCAGTTGGGGTTCCTTCATTACAGTTATCCGGCGCTGCTTTTCTCTGTGTAACTCCTAATCTCTGTACCTCTGTGTTGAAAAAAAGCGCCCAACATCATTCGATTTATCTTTTAACACAGAGGGCACGGAGTGACAGAGGGGCACAGAGGTTTTTCGTTGTTGATGTGCCGGGCCTGGCTTAATCAATCAACCTAGTCTTTGCAAACCCAGACCGGGCAGGGATGATGGATAGAGATAGCCGTTTTTCAGGGTAAACCCACCGGATACCAGGTCGCGGCTCAGGTCAAAACTGCCATCCAGGTCCAGGTAGCGGGTATTACTGCAGGCATAGGCTATCTGCAGGGCGGCGGCGATGCTAACGATACTTTCATCATTACAACCCCAGAACAGTTCCAGCCCGGCCGCTTCTGCAATAGTAGTTATGCGGCGGGCGCCGGTTATGCCACCACATTTCATGAGTTTAACATTGAACACAGCAAAAGGCTGCGGATCCCGGGCAAGACGGATAGCAGTGTTAGCATCCAGCAGACTTTCATCCGCTACCAGTTTCTGACGTGCTGCTGCCGGTAAAGAACGCAGGTTTTCTTCCTGTCCGGAAGGCAGGGGTTGCTCTATCAGTTCCAGTGCAAGATCTGCGGTGGCAGTAAGAAATTGCTGAAGGGCTGTCAGATCATATCCCTGGTTAGCATCTACCCTTATTTTCAGCTTAGTACCAAACTGTTCCTGTAACTTTTTTACTCTCTCAATATCTTCCTCAACCGCAATCCCTGTTTTGATCTTGAGAATGCGGAAACCCTGTGCAAAATAATCACGTGCCTCTTCCAGCATCTCGGCAATGGGTTTGATGCCGATGGTGACCGATGTAAGTAAAGGCCCCTGTTGCTGGCCATAAAAATCCAGTACCGAAATACCGATCCATTTACAAAAAGCATCGTGTAATGCCAGATCAATGGCGGCGAGTGTGCCAGGTAAATGCGGAAATAATATATCGGCTTGTTTGATCAGTTGCTGAAAATGGCGGATATCTTTCCCTTTCAACAGATCCAGCACCTGCGCCGATTGCAGATTAGCAAAAGTTTGTTCCGGTGTTTCGCCCACGACTTCTTCAAAGGGACTGGCAGCACCAAGCCCCACCATTCCGTTTGCAAGCTCCAGTTCCAGGAAAACAATGGTTGCATGCGAAGTAGTGTGGTAGGCAATGGTATAGGGTTTGGTCAATGGCAGGTTCTCCAGCCAGGCGCGCACAGCTACGATCTTCATGACTTGTTTGTTTTCATGTGTGAGCGGATCACAGGAATCACCGCATCTACTCCTTCCTGCAAAGGAAGTAATACCGGTATGCCCAGTTCTTTTTCGTAAGCCCGCTGAAAGGCATAGGCTTCTTCTTCTGTGCAGTGTGAGGTATTCAATGCCAGTGCAATCACTTCTGATCCGTAGGTTTTGATCAGGTTTACTTCCGAACGTACCGAAGGTATCTCGCCCCATTCGGGCAGATGATCAAAATGGATCCGCTTGGGTGCATGCACCAGTATCACCAGTTTGGCATTACCTGATACCAGAAATTCCGAACCACAAGGTCCACTCGGATTGCGCAAGGCCGATTGCCCTTCGAGTAAAATCAGTTCTGCATGGGTTTCTTTCCAGCAGCTTACAATGGCATGTTCTATTTCGCCGGAAATAAAATCGTTCAGGGTTGAATCAAAAATAAATCCATACTTACCCCCCTGCAACCAACCGGTTTGTCCGGTATAGATCATCTCAGCATGAATACCTTCTTTGGCACAGGCTTCGCGAACCATACGGCAGGTAGTTCTTTTGCCAAGGGCACAATCGGTACCCAGCACGGCAATGATAGGCGCTTTCACTGAAAATATTTCGGCCGACCAGAAATGCAGGTCCTCTCTTTTCTTCGGTTTTCTGATATCGGTTAAACTAACCCCTTTCTCTTTGGCCAACGCCACCAGTTCGGGTTTATCGTTCAGGTAATCGTGTAATCCATTTACGATGGAGATGCCATGGTTGATGCAGGTACGGATGATCTCCAGAAAAACCGGCGGCAGAATACCACCCACAGTAGCTACACCAATAATGCAGTAATCAATTTTTTCTCCTTGCTGCAAAGCTTCTTCAACGCTTGCATACACAGGCAAGTTGCGGTGTTTTCCATCCAATACTTCACCGGCATCGCGGCCTGCGTGCAAACTGTCGATGATGCCCGCAATGTGAAAACGCTCTGTGCCACGGATCAGTCCATGCGCGGTTTTGGCATCGTCTGTATGTAACATGCCTTCGGTGATAACGAGGGCCGCAGGTAAATGCATGTCTGACATCTTATTTAAATGACTTACTTTTTAAAAAACTAACTTTTTCTACTATTAAACATCACCCTGATAATCGGGATTTCTTGTCGCTCTCGGTCCCACCATCGGCGGGAGCCCCGTCCCTGTTCCCGGGCTGCTTTTTCTTCTGCTCCCGCTTTTAGCGGGATGCTACGCATCATTTTGTTTGCCTTCGCCTTCGCTCGGCACCGAACAAAAAGAGGTCCGTACACAGGAACTGATTAGAAATTTTGAATCAACTACCCAACACCATCCATTTTATTATTTAACACAGAGGAAAGCTATAACACTTTACTTTCTGCTGATAAATGTTCCGGGATATACTTTAGTACTTTGCTTGTTCTGATACACCATCTGCCCGTTCACCCACACTTTTTCTATTCCATCTGATAAAGCGCCCGGCTCCTGTATGCTGGAGCGATCCTGAACGGTAGCGGGATCAAGTAGTACCAGGTCGGCAAAATAGCCGGGTGCAATTTTACCACGGTTGGCAATACCTACATGCTGTGCAGCGAGTAAAGTCATTTTACGCACAGCTTCTTCCAGTGTCATGATCTTTTTCTCGCGCACATATCTTCCCAACACCCGCGTAAAAGAACCAAAAGCACGCGGATGACCGCCAATAGAACCATCGGAACAGATATTGGTATGTTGCCAGGCCAGCAGTTTCATCACATCTGCTTCCACCATCGATTTGCCCATGATGGTTTCTACACCAGTAACTCCGGGGTTGTTTTTCCGGTAAGCTTCCGCCTCGGCTATCAAAGAGATTAGTGTTTCTGCCGATGTTTCCTTTCGCATGGCAGCAATGGCTGCTATCGTTTTTCCCTTATAGGCCGGATTGGGTGCATAGCGGAACAGGATAGATTCGTTCGGATCAAAAGTATGGTCCACCGCAAATTGGGCACTCTCCTTATTCGTATAATCTGTTTTAGGAAACAACACTTTCAACGTACTGTTCCAGAAATCATAGGGGTAACAATCGGCCGTGATATCGATCCCTTCTTTGCGCGCCTGCTCCAAACGGGCCAGTAATTCCGGTGCTTTTCCCCAATCATCTTTCAGCGCAATTTTTATATGCGATACCTGTACCGGCAGTTGGGCTTCGCGGCCAATAGCAATGATCTCTTCGATGGCTTCTTTCAGGTTCACATCTTCGCTGCGGATATGGCTGGTATAACGACCCTTGTATGTGGCCGCCACCCTTGCCAGCGCCACTACTTCTTCTTTGGAAGAAAAAAAAGCACCGTCGTATTCCAGTCCGGTAGATAAGCCCAACGAACCTTTCTGCATTTCTTTCTCCAGCAAAGCCGTCATCTGTTTAATTTCTGCTGCCGTTGCTTTTCTGTGCAGTTCTTTTTCGCCCATCACTGTTTCGCGCAGGGTGGTCTGACCCGTATAGGTTGCGATATTCACAGCAATCGTTTGCAATAAGAGCCGGCTGCGCAAACTATCTATCCAGCTGCCCTCGCCATCCTGTCCGGATACAATGGTGGTCACACCCTGGTTCAACGCCGCAATGGCTTCGGGTTTTGTGCGCAGGGAACCCTGCAGGTGACTATGTGTATCAATAAATCCCGGTGTCAGTGTTTTTCCCCTTCCATCTACCAAAACCTCTCCCGGTAAGGGTTTCAGCGCTCCTACGGCGATGATCTTATTGCCCTGTATACGCACAGCCGCTTTTCGCGCAGTAGTGCCTGTGCCATCTATCAACCAAATATTGTGGATCAGTTGTGTAACGGAAGACTGTGCCCAGACCTTAGAAAATGAGAGCAGTAAAAAAGCGAACAACAGTTTGTATTTCATCAGCGGAACAGCAACAGGCCTTGATGCCTGGCTGCTATTCACTAAATTAAAAGTATATCTGCATAAATTGACAGATTTATTCCGCAAAGCCTCTTTAATTTAGCCAGATGACAGCAGAGGAGCAAAGACTGAAGGCCAACAGCACCAAAAAAATTCCTTTAGAACAATGGGGACCTTATTTATCCGAAAGACAATGGGGCACCGTTCGCGAAGATTACAGCGAAAACGGTGATGCCTGGAACTATGTACCCTTCAGCCATGCACATGCCCGTGCTTACCGCTGGGGCGAAGATGGACTGGGTGGCATTTCCGATTTTTTTGGTAATCTCTGTTTCTGCGTATCGCTCTGGAACGGGAAAGATACCATCCTGAAAGAAAGACTCTTTGGCCTCGGTAATAACGAGGGTAACCATGGCGAAGATGTAAAAGAACTTTACTACTATCTCGAAAACCTGCCTACCCATTATTATATGCAGATGCTGTACAAGTATCCGCAGCAGGCATTTCCTTACCAGGAGCTGATCAAAAAAAACAAACAACGCAGCAAACTGGAACCGGAATATGAAATTCTGGACACGGGTATTTTTCAGGACAATGAATATTTTGATGTACTCATCACTTACGCCAAAGTAAACAAGAAAGATATCGGCATCCGTATCGAGATCACCAACCGGGCCAGTGTGGCGGCACCCCTTACCGTATTACCTACGCTCTGGTTCTTTAACCGCTGGCAATCGCGCGGACTGGATAAAAAACCGGTGATCAAATCGATTGACCAGGCCAATATGGTAAAAGCCAAACACGAACGTCTGGGCACTTATTATTTTTACTATCCCAAAACCAAAGAGGCATTTTTTACCGAGAACGAAACCAATACCGAAAAACTATTCGGCAAAAAGAATGAATCCATTTTTGTGAAAGATGCTTTTCACGATGCCATCATTCAGGGAAAAAACAAAGAAGCACTCAAAGAGAAAAAAACGGGTACCAAGTTTGCACCCGTATACCATTACCAGATAGCCCCTGGTGCCACAGAAACCCTGTACCTGCGTTTGAGCGATGTGCAGATGGAATCGCCATTTACGAATGCTTTCACGGATATTTTTCAGCAACGCAAAGTAGAAACAGACGATTATTACCACAGCATTTTATCGCCGCAACTGCCGGCCGACCTGCACAATATCCAACGCCAATCTTTGGCGGGTCTGCTCTGGAGCAAACAATATTATTATTACGATGTAGAACGCTGGCTCTCCGAACCCGATGGTATTGCCCATGTGGGCCATGAACGGGGCAAGGGCCGCAACCACGACTGGCAACACCTGAAAAACCAGGACATCATTCTTATGCCCGACAAATGGGAATATCCCTGGTATGCCGCCTGGGACCTCGCCTTCCATTGTGTGCCCATGGCCATGGTAGATCCGGTTTTTGCCAAACACCAGATCCTGCTGGTAATGCGCGAATGGTACATGAAACCCGACGGACAGCTACCCGCTTACGAATGGAACTTCAGCGATGTAAATCCGCCGGTGCAGGCATGGTCGGCACTGCAGGTGTACCAGATAGAAAAAAACAAAACAGGGAAAGGCGATATCAGTTTTCTGAAAAAAGTGTTTCACAAACTGATGATCAATTTTACCTGGTGGATCAACCGGAAAGATCCCAATGGTAATAATATGTTTGAAGGCGGTTTCCTGGGTCTTGATAATATTGGTGTGTTTAACCGAAGCCTGCAATTACACAGCGAAGCAAGATTGGAACAGGCCGATGGTACCAGCTGGATGGGTATGTACGCCCTGAACCTGATGGATATGGCGCTCGAGATTGCTATGGAAGATGGGGCTTTTGAAGACAGCGCCACCAAATTCTTTGAACACTTTGTATTAATTGCCGAGGCATTGAACCAACTGGGTTTATGGAACGAGGAAGACCAGTTCTTTTACGATACCCTCGGTTTGCCCAACAACACTACCATACAATTACGCATTCAATCCATAGTAGGATTAACCTCGCTGTTTGCCGTATCGGTGATCGAGAAAAAAATGCTGAACAAACTGGGAGATTTTACCAAACGCATTACCTGGTTTGAGCAGTACCGCAAAAGGAACAAAAAATTCTGGCCCAACGAAGAGATCGCTGATGAAGATAAAATGCTGATCTCTCTCATCCCTAAAAACAAACTCACGGCCTTATTAAAACGGGTGCTGAGCGAAACAGAATTTTTATCCGAAGGCGGTATCCGTGCTTTATCCAAATACCACGAGAAACATCCTTACTCTGTTACCATCGAAGGGCATGTATATTCCATCCAATACGATCCCGGTGATTCTACTTCTGATTTTTTTGGAGGTAACAGTAACTGGCGCGGACCTGTGTGGATGCCGATCAACTACCTCATTATTCAGAGCATTAAAAAGTTTGGTGAGTTTTACGATGCTTCTTTGAGTATTGAATATCCTACCGGCTCGGGTGTGTATATGGATCTGAAACAGGTGGCCAATGAATTATCCAAACGCGTAACCAGCCTCTTTGAGCTGGATGCCAACAACCATCGCAAACTGCATGGTAACCAGAACTGGTTTTACAGCCGGCCCGAGAACAAGGACCTGGTTTTATTCTACGAATATTTCCATGGCGATAGTGGCACAGGCCTCGGCGCCAGCCACCAAAGCGGCTGGACCAGCCTCATTGCCCAACTCATTGCAGACAGAGCAGAGAGCGAACAGTGATAAACTCTTTTCCTCTCTTTTTCTCTTGTCCACTCTTAGTGAAACTTTCCGTACCATCAGCCATTCCGCTGATAGGCGGGATGTTTGTTTCACTAAGAGCTTAAAGAGAGAAAGAGCAAAAGAGGGGGTTACCTTTTACTGCGCCTCCGCGCCTTTGCGAGAAAATTAGCACGCAAAGGCGCAGTTTGATTGCTGAGATAGATTACACCTGCGCCAACTCTTTTATCCTCTTTTTCTCTTATCCACTCTTAGCG
>NZ_JBXAPW010000022.1:10284-28304 GCF_058806635.1 Sediminibacterium sp. GW821-FHT12F12
GCGAAACCTCCTGCACTTTCAGCCATTACGCTGATGGGCGGGGTGTTTGTTTCACTAAGAGCTTAAAGAGAGAAAGAGCAAAAGAGGGGTTGGCTTTACTGCGCCTCCGCGCCTTTGCGAGAAAATTAGCACGCAAAGACGCAGTTTGATTGCTGAGATAGATTACACCTGCTGCCAACTCTTTTATCCTCTTTTTCTCTTATCCACTCTTAGCGAAACCTCCTGCACTTTCAGCCATTACGCTGATGGGCGGGGTGTTTGTTTCACTAAGAGCTTAAAGAGAGAAAGAGTAAAAGAGGGGTTGCCTTTTACTGCGCCTCCGCGCCTTTGCGAGAAAATATGCACGCAAAGACGCGGAGGCGCAGTTTGAATTATATGCGTTGCGAGGCGGCTACTTTCTGTTCCCACACAGGCAGGTTAACACCTTTGATCAGCAGCCACAAGCCCAGCGACAATTCTGCCACAAAAGGCGGAAGCAGGATGACCGGGAATAATTTACCCGCCAGCTCAGGTACCAGTATCAATGCAAAACTATTGGTGAGGTAACAGACACCCGCCAATTGCATTAACCGGCCGATCAGTTTTGGGAAAAAGCCCGATACCGCAATCAGCTGCCCTTCTATCAGACATACCACACCAAAAAAGATCAGTCCAACCCCGAAACCTGTATCGTGGAGTTTGATGGGGAGGTAGGCGAGGGTATGCAACTGTTCGGGCGTAAATGTTTGCAGATAACCCGCACCGCCGAGTAAATAGAGGGCATTGAGCAGGTTCAGTTTATTGGCTACCAGTACAGCGGTTTGTATCAGGTTGCATAAGAGGTTGAGTAAGGCCAGGTTTTTATTTACCGGTTTCAGCAGCACATAAAAAATGAGCATCAAGGGCAGATCGCAGAGTTGCATGAGCAGGTCTACAACGATGCCGATGCGCCATAAACCCGGGGCGTTTTGGATCTGCTGTGCCGTAGCTTCTGCATTACCCGGAATAAATAGGTTACCCCGAACATATAACTCACCAAACATACCGGCGGCAATGATGAACAGATACAATACACCCCCTACTCTGGCATATTGCTGTGGCGAAAAGCGGGTGCTAAGACTGCTTGTATGCATAGCGGTTAGTTTAGGTAGGGGTAAGATACAACGCATTTCTGCTCCCTGCTTGCCTTTCATCAATAATCCCTCTCTTTTTCTCTTTCGCTCTTATCTGCGCTTAGTGAAACATGCTCCGCATTTTGCTGTTGGGTTGATGGGCGGGGTGGTGGGTTGCCATAAGAGAGGAACAGAAGAAAAAGAGGGAGCTGTGCTAATAACTGTGCCTTGGTGCATTTGTGTGAAAATATACGCACACAAAGGCACTAAGGCACGGTGGGTGTAGGGTTTGTTTGGTGAATAGCGTTTTTGGGTGACTACTTTTTTTTGCACTGCAGATCAGTTATATGTTTGTAGCAACAATATGAGCAGTACCATTAAAACCAGATCTAGCATGATAGTGGCGATCAGGAGTTTGGTTGTCGGTTTCATTTGGATTTTTTTCAAGCTACCTGTTGTGTTTTATGTATTCGTGGTGTGTTAGTTTAACATGAATGGATGGTGGTAATAAACGCAGAGTCCCCCATTCGGGATACTATGCGGTGACGGGAACCCCCTGATTAGGTGCAGTTATTTCAATACATGGTTTAAATGGTCTTTTATGTCATAGAGATTTATCCCAAAATTCTGAGCGTCCTGTGGCCGCACAGCAATTATTAACTTATCAGAAAACTTTCCTTGAATGGAAGCTTTGACAAATGAATCTGCAATTAAGGCTATCATCTTTTTCCGAGAAATTTGAACCCTACCTCTTCCTGTTCCTATAACTGGTACAACCAACTCAATAAGTTCTCCTTTATTTTTAACATAGCTCCATAATCCTCTTAAAGCATCCTGTATTTGGGAAATTGAAGATTGTGCGTTGCCACCCTCACCAAGTTCAGACATCGCATTAAAATAAAAAGTCTTACCGTGAGTATTTATTGAGATTGTTGTCCCAATTGGATAGGGTGAAGTAGAATTGATAAGATGTAACTCCTCTTGTATTTTTTTTATTAATTCAATTTGATTACCTGTATAATACTTGGCTGTAAACTGTCCTTGTAGGCTATCTACTGCTATTTTTCCTGAAGCCACATCTGCTTCAAAAACTGTATTTGTACTAATCATGGTTGCACCACTTAAATCAAAGAGATTAGCGATTCTAACCTCAATTATAAAGTCATACTCTGGAAATGAAAGTACTATAGATTTTATGGGCCTTTTGAGAAAGATAGAGATTAACACAGAAAGGAGTAAAAAAATGAAAAAGGCAAATGAGGCATATTTATCTCTAGTATAGACTTGGAAAAAGTCTAGCGTTTCGACAATTAACCATATGATACCAAAAATCGCAAGTATGGATTTTAAACCTTCTAACGATAGAATATAGCGCCAATAAGCTTTGCTAAATATTGAATTGAAAATATACTTCATGGTTTAACAGTTATAAAAGTAATCATCTGCAACGCCTTTTGTTCCAATCATAAAATCTGAATCATTTAATGCTTTTCTAATTAGCTCTTTTTTATTGGGTATATGAATAGTCGGAACTTTATGTTTGGAATCTCTGAATATTGGAAGAATATCCCACAGCTGTTTAATCTGAGCTTTGATAGTTTTTGGATCGCAATTAATAATGTCACTTTTTTCATCATACTCTGGATAAACAACAATTACCGGTAATCCTTGATCATTAATTCCATAATCGATTTCTTCCCTCAGAGCTCTAGAATTCTTAGTGTTTGAACTAAGGAAAAGGATAATATTTTTAGAGTGCCTTATGCGTTCACGTATTCTAGGTTTTAAAGTCATTTCCCAATCACTTGTATCTCTTACACTATAATTTTTATCATGGGAATCAATGAAGGGGAATGACTCGTCATTCCCCTTCCATGCTCTTAGCATATTATAATAAACAAAGTCTTTACTTGCATGTGCCCCAAGACTACTTTCGTTAAATGGTTCGCTTACGTAAAATGCCGAATAATTTCCATCTCTGACTGCCATAGTATTTAGTATTTGATTGTTACAATTGCACTTGTCGAGCTGGGATTGGCAATTAGCTGATGTTAGAAGGTCAAGCCCAACTTGCATAAAACCCAATGTTGTTCGTTCGTTCTTCTATATTTTTTTGAACTTCTAATAATATTTTATTTCTCTTGTTTCTATTCTATACGGTCTGCCAAATTCTTTAACAACTCTTTTCGTCCAGTTTCCTTTTGAATCAAATTGCTTATACTCAAATTCTAATTCCTGTACTAGAACATAATCTATAATCTCCTCAATAACATTGCCCATTTTATCCAATGTTTGGTAAGTTGTGTATTCAAACTTTCCATCTCCTGTTTCCACAGCAAGAAAGTCATGTTCTGAACTTAGTAGCCAATTTGATGAGATTGATTTTTTAATTCTAATAGAATCATTTTTATAAAAATATTTGGTCATAAAGGATAATGTGCCATCTGAATCGACACAAGAATCAAGGACTGTTTGATTCTTATCGTTGTATCTATAGAAATATTTATTGTTAACGATATTGCTATCATCAGAATGTATAGACTGAATTTTATTTCCATTGACATCGTAAAAATCTTCTTCTTTCCACCATAGTTTCTTATTTTCTCGAACACAAGTTTTAATAATTTTATTATCTGTGGTGTAGGAATACAAAATCTCTCTTTCTGAAGTAATTTCCTTGCTCAATTTTCCAGCTTCATTATACTGATAAATAGTTTGATATTCATTCCCATCACTTCTACGTGTTTCTTTAACCAGCTTATTGGCTTTATCATACTCAAATAATTTACGACCATCAACAGAAAGCTCTTCATCTTCATTTAGTTTATAATTCGTCTCCTTTATTTTATTGCCAATATAATCATATTCATAAAGAGTTTTTCGGACTACTTCTCTACCATTTTTATATGTATTTTTTTCAATTACTTTATTGTGATTGTCATATTGATAGGAATATTTAAAAAATAAAAAACCATACTTACTCGTACTCCTTTTTACTTCCTGCTTTTTGTCATTGTATTCGTAAACACTTGTCTCGATTAGAGAATCACTCTCGTCATGAATTGATTGCTTAATTAAATTACGAATTGCATTGTATTTGAGCAAGGTCTTGTGTTCTATCCCTTTCATTTCAAAATCATAATCTAATATCTCAATTGGATTTCCAGTACTGTCATTTCTATAAACCTCTGTTTGAAATATTCCTCCTGACCCATTAAGACTGTATTTTTTTGTTTTATATCCCGACTTGTCAAAATCATATTTATAAGTAGCGAAACGGTCTTTTATTAAGTTGAAACTACTATCATATTCATATGTTTCATCAGTAAAAAGTGGGCCTTCTTTAACTTCTGAACTTTTGTTGTCTACAAAGTATGTAGTGAGCCGTATACTTTTTATTTTATCTGAGGACCAGTCATTAGATTTGCAACTCACTATTGCTAACAAAAAAAATATAGGTAGAATAATATTTGTTAAACTGTATTTTGTCATTGTTATAATGTAAATGCTTGATTTTTGTCCTCGCTATCATGAGGTCACAGGCTGTCACTATAGCATGACGCACAACTCTTAAATATACGTGACTCCCCACTAATTATCTACACAAAACGGCTCTCTAGTTCAACGAGTTATCGTTATGGTTTTTGTATTGTTTCCTCCTCTAACAATCAGATACTCGAACACAACGCTACGTTTTTAAGTAACGACAATTTACCCCATAAACGCAAAATACACAACGGGAAAAACCCCGTATTTCTCTCCCCATAAAAATAAATGACTACTGTTTCAGTATCCCCTTCAACACTTCTGCTCTTCCATCAATTTCCTTCTCTTCAAATTTCAATCCCAACAGATTGGCAATCAACGGATACACATGTATGTTCTCAAAACCGTTGATGCGTAAACCCTTTTGAAAGGCCGGGCCCCATGCCATAAATGTGGCGCGCATATCGGGGTGGTGGTTATCAAAACCATGTTTGCCCGGGCTGATCGGGCGGTTGTTGATACTGAATATATTAGGTAGTTGGGGTGTTAGTATCAGGTTACCCAGGCGCTGGTGCCAATCGTCTGCCGCGCGGTAATGCCAGTGCGCGGGGGTTTCGTTCAGCCGGTATACGTTCATACCGGTTTCTTTTTTCAGTGCCTGGTATGTGGCTGCCAGTGTATTGGTGTCTTTGGCATAGAGGTGCAGCAAAGCATCGCCCCGCGGGATCCGGAAATTGCTGGTATCAATGGCTTTGGGTAAGGGCAGGGGATTTTTATTGTTCACGGCCGTCATACCATGATCGGATACTACAATATAGTTAATGGGCAGGCCCAGCGGTTGCAGGCTTTGCTGCAGGGCATTGATGCTGCTGTCTATGAACCGGACCGTGGTGGTTACCCGGCTATCATCGGGGCCGTATTCATGCGCATCATGGTCTACCTGCGGAAAATAAAACGTGATCAGGTGCGGGCGTTTTTCTTCGGGCAGGCTTAACCAGTTCTTTACGGTGTTAATCCGATCGGCCATGCCAATCTGTTCGTTGTACTTATAATAATACGTGGGCCGGGTGTGCTGTATATCCGCTTCGGATGCTACCCAGTAAAAACTGGCCGAGAGCAGTTGCTGTTTTTCGGCCAGCACCCAGAGCGGTGTACCGCCATACCAGCTGCCATCGGCCACCTGCGCTTTATCGCCCATGCCATAAAACTGCTGGCGGCGGGTATCGTAATAACTGTTGTCTACCAGTCCGTGGTGGGCCGGGTACAAACCCGTTACCAATGTATAATGATTCGGAAAAGTGAGCGAGGGAAAAGAAGGTGTCATATACTCGGCCCTTACGCCCATCTGCGAAACGCTTTGCAGAAAACGGGCCCCATGTTTCTCCGTAAAATCGGCCCGGAACCCATCTATCGAGATCAGGATCACATAGGGTTTGTGGTATTGCGAAGGGTGGTTACTACGGCCGGGTACGATCTGCTGGGTGGTATCCTGCGCAGCAGCAGAAAAAACAAAAACGGTGAGCAGTAAACAAAGGGTTCTGCAAAACATAGGGGTATCTTTAGGAGGCTAAAGATAAACACCCTTCCCCGCGCCTTTGCGCCTTGGCGAGAAAATTTGCACGCAAAGGCGCAGAGGCGCGGTTAGAACACAGTAATAAATAACGTCTTATGCGATTTGATAATTCAAAATTTATTTGATCAGCAGAATAAAAATCACCCTCACAGGGTGTTCGATGAAAAATTTCTAATCAGTCCGCCTTTGGCGGACGGGCCTCATTGGGGTCGGTGTCAATCCCGCTTCAAGCGGGAGAAGACAGATCAGATCATGCGAAGCAGATCTGATCAGAGGCCAATGCAGTCCCGCCATCGGCGGGATAACAGGGACGGGGCCCAGCGGCCGCGAGCGACAAGCGTTTTTGAATTACAGGGTATTGGACTTTTAATAGGATAACACGCTAAGAAATATAGTTATGACAAAAGAAGAATTGTTACAGGAGCTGAAACACGAAACCTATGTGGCTTTACAACCTTCCGCTATTCATGGCATTGGTGTATTTGCCATAACCGATATTCCCAAAGGCTGCCGCACGCTTTTCTCCAGAAACACCGGCGGATGGATCACGCTCAGTTTTGAAGAAGCCGAACAATTACCCGCGCATAGCCGCGAGTTTATCGAAACCTATTATCTCTACGATGAAGAAAACTATTTCATCCCCGACCATGGCTGTAAAGTGATGGATATGGCCAGTTACCTCAACCACTCCTCTACCCCCAATATCCAGTCCGTTAACCACGGCGAATACTTCGAAGCCCTGCGCGATATTAAAACCGGGGAGGAATTGGTGGTGGATTATGGGGAGATTGTGGAAGGGGTGGAAGAATATTGAATATCGAAGGGCAAGAGAGGAACAGATGAACAGACGAACAGAGGAACAAGGAACAGACGAACGAAGAACCTGGAACATAGAACTCGTTACTTAGCAGGATTTTTTGAATATCGAACATCGAACAAGGAATGTCGAATGTCGAAGGAGACGGAGAACAGAGGAGCAAGGAACTGATGAACAGACGAACAGAAAACGAAGAACCCAGAACAAAGAACGTAGAACCGGCTGAAAAAAAAGCTGCGAAAACAATATGTTTTCGCAGCCTAATTCCTTCCATTCTATCATACTATCATCCTATCATTCTATCATTCATTCCCTCCATTCACTCACTCACTCATCCACTCATTCACTCATTAGATCTTATAATACTGCTCCCACCCCTTCCTCGGCGGCAACCCTACCAGCATATCGTTGGCGGTTTTGTTGTTGGTTACTTTTTTGCCGGTTCTGTCGAACTGGATGGTGGTGTTGAGTTTTTGTGCCATTACACCCAGCGAGAATACCTGGCTTAGCGGACCGGCTACAGAGAATGGTGAACGGGTTTTTTCTTCGCCCATGCAGGATTTTAAGAAGTTGGCATAGTGGTTAGACGGACTAACCGGCACTTCGGGCAGTTGGGATGCCATGTCTTTGGCTTTGGCTTCCGGAATAATGGACAGTGTTTTACCATGCGATCCGCCGGCGAAGATGATGTCTTTGCCATAGAGAATCTTACCGGGGTTCACGCGCTGTGCTTCAATTTTTCCGGAGCTCGGTGGCGGGATATTGGCATCCAGTCCGGGACCGCGGTAGCCTTCGGGTAATGGGGGTACATTGTTTACACCATCGTACCAGGTAATATCGCAGGCAGGCATATTACCCCGCGCCGGGAAACGGAAGAGGATGGTGGAAGATTTGGGGTAGAAGAAAGAGTTATGTCCTTCGGCTTTCAGCATGCTGATCTCGTAAGGCAGGCCCAGGTCCAGAAACTCGTGGGCAGTATCGATGAGGTGTGCACCCCAATCGCCAAGGGCGCCCATACCAAAGTCGTACCAGCAGCGCCACTGACCATTGATATAATCGTGGTTATAATCGTGCAGCTGTGTTACACCATGCCAGGTATCCCAGTCGAGGGTAGCAGGTATATCTTCTTTGGCAGGAAAGTTCTTGATATTGGGATCCCAGTTATGCCAGCGGCGGGCGCTGTTCATATGGGCGGTAATAGCGGTAATGTCTTTGATGATACCCGCTTCTTTCCAGGCTTTGAACTGGAAGTAGTTGGCTTCGGAGTGGCCCTGGTTACCCATCTGTGTTACCAGTTTCGGGTTTTTCTTAGCGGCTTTCATCATCAGCTCTACTTCGTTAAAAGTGCGGGCCATGGGTTTTTCTACAAACACGTGTTTGCCGAGGCCCATTGCCATCATGGTAATCGGGAAATGCGAATGATCGGGCACACCCACAGCAACCGCTTCTATCTGGTTACCCATTTTATCGAACATGGTACGGAAATCCTGAAAACGCGGTACATCGGGAAACTGTTTCAGCACGGCCTGTGTATGGGGGGCGCCCATATCCACATCGCAAAAAGCAACGAACTCGGCCAGCCCGGTTTTGGCAAACGACATAACATCGGAGCCACCCTGGTTACCAATGCCCACACAGGCCAGTTTTACTTTCTGCCCCACAGCAAAATTGCCGGCGGCTTTGGTGATGATGGAAGGAACAGAAGCAGCAGCAGACAGCATTGCGGCCTGCTTCAAAAACGAACGACGCGATTTTTGTGAGGGTTTCATGGTTCAAGCAATTAATTAGTGAAAGATGACCCTACTAATGTACCACAAAGCCCCACTGTTTAGAACCGCCCGCAGCAAGAACTTACGAAAACGATGGCGGAGAATGGGATGGTTGTTTAATTGCTATTCACCGGCACAATGGTTGGGTACACGCGGGACTAAAGTCCCGAAATAGATTTTATTATCTATCAATATCCACGCCCTGAAGGGCGTGGCAATAAAGGAAGCGGCAAGGTAGGGCTCAGCAATAGGAGTGGCTTGGGGGGAACCACATTCAATCATTCATCTGCTGCTTTTACTAAACGCGGGACTAAAGTCCCGAAACGGGTTTTAATTGTATCTCCTTTATCCACGCCCTGAAGGGCGCGGCAATCAAGGACCGGCAAGGAAGGGCACAACAATAAAGGGCCGGCTCCAAAGGAGGTGGCGATGAAGGCGAGGCGATGGAAAAGCTATAGAATAGAAGGGCGGGCATTGGAAGAACCTGAGTAACCCTCCCAACTCTTCCCATGGGCTTCAGCCCCGACCCCAAAAAATCATTCTATCATGCTATCATTCTATCATTTTTTGCTTCCCCCCCATTCACTCATCCACTCATCCACTCATTCACTCATTGAAATTTCTCTTACCTTTAAACACACCTATCTAACGCATATGAAATCCCCAAAATCAACTGCTCTCTCAAGGCGTAAATTCCTGCGTAATACGGCTGCTGTGGTGGCCGGTTTCAGTATTGTTCCCCGGCATGTGCTGGGTCGTGGTTTTCTCGCCCCCAGCGATCAGCTCACCAAGGGTATTATTGGTGTGGGTGGTATGGGCCGTGGGCATATTCCTTATGCCGGCACCCGTGTAGTTGCCATCTGTGATGTAGATAAAAACCATCTGACCGAAGTAGCAGCTTCGATCGGTAACGGCGTAAAAACTTTTCACGATCACCGTGAACTGATCGCTTTACCCGAAGTAGATATTGTACATATTGCCACCCCGCCGCACTGGCATGGGATCATGGCCATTGATGCGGCCAAAGCAGGCAAAGATATCTGGTGCGAAAAACCCATGACCCGCACCATTGGCGAGGGCAAACGCGTGGTAGAAGCCGTGCAGCAATACAAACGCATGTTCCGACTGAATACCTGGTTTCGTTTTGAGGATAATTTTTATGGGATGAATACCACCGTGCGGCCGATTAAAAAACTGGTGGAGTCTGGTTTATTGGGTTGGCCCTTAACAGTAACCGTTAGTAAAACCACCGGCTTTGACTGGAAATTTTACTGGGTAGGTAAAACACAATTAGAAACACAAGCCGTTCCGGCCGAGCTGGATTACGACCGCTGGCTGGGACCTGCACCCTATAAACCCTATAACGCGCACCGTGTTCACGGTACTTTCCGCGGATACTGGGATTATGATGGCGGCGGACTGGGCGATATGGGGCAACACTATATAGATCCCATTCAATATTTTTTAGGAAAGGATGATACCAGTCCGGTACTGGTAGAGGTAGACGCCGAGCAACAACACCCCGATGCCTGTGGTACTTTCCGCAAGATCACATTTACGTATGAAGATGGCTGTAAGATCATCCTCGATGGCGAAGCCAAAGATCCCAATGCGGCTTATATAGAAGGGCCCAAGGGAAAACTGTTTGCGGGTTTTAAATCCGATATCCCGAACCTGGCCGAGAAACTGGCGCTGCTGCCCGATCCGGAACCGCAGGTAACCAATTTCCTGGATTCAGTAAAATACAGAACACCGTTTGCACTGAACGAATCGAACGGGTTCCGCTCCTGTACCATTATTAATATGGGCAAGATCGCTCTGCAGCTGGGCCGTTCGCTGCGTTTTGATCCGGTGAGCCAGACCTTCCTCAACGATGAAGAAGCCAACCGTATGATTGACCCGCCCATGCGCGGTCCATGGAGTATCTGATGCTAACCTAAAAAAATGACTCACCCCTGCGGTGAAAAAATACCAGTAGTTATATGAAAAAAATTCTGTCCGCTCTTCTGCTTACGCTGATCACGTTCACACAATTATCTGCCCAACAGGAAGAAGTTGCCACTACCCTATCTAAGTTTCCCTACCAAAAAACAGAAGAAGCCAGTGCCGCCCTGAACAGCATGCAAAACTGGAACAGTACTAACTGGAAACAACTGTTTGCATTACTCGATGATGATTCGCTGAAACTGAAAGCCAGTTATGCATTGAGTGCTTACACCCATGCATCTGCCAAAGAAGTTACGCAACAAAAACAAACGGTTGCGAAGTTGGTAACAGGTTTAGCTACTGCAAAAACCTATTATGCCAAAGAGCTCATCATCAAATACCTTGGTTTACTGGGCGATGATGTGGCAGTAAAACCCCTGGCAAAATTGCTGTCTGATAATGAACAGTCGGATAATGCGGCGCGGGCACTGGCCACCATCCATTCGCCAGCTGCACTCAGTGCTTTGCAGAAAGCATTGGCAAAAGCAAGCGAACCGAACCGTACCCATATTGCGGCTGTGCTGGCTTTTGATAAAAAGGCATTGCCCACTCTCAAACCCAACACTACAACAGCAGCCGCTGTACAAAATCATGTGCAGCAATTACTGCAGTTGCAGGAGCAGTTAGAGAAAGCCGCTGATCCTATTCAGCAAAAAAGATTACTGAACCAGGTATCACGCATCCCGGGTATCAGTTCTTTTGTACTGGCCAGTAACTGGCTCAGTAATGCTGATGTATCCGGTACCGCTGCCCGTGTGCTTACCCAGCTGGCACTGAACGATAAAAATATCCGCGGACCCCTGGTGCGCGAAGCCTTGCAGAAAGCCCTGCCTTTGATCAAGGGAGAAGACAGTGCCCTGCTGGTAAAAAAACTCATAGCCCATCTCAAAGCCATGCCTTATGATAATGGTTTTGTATCGCTCTTCAACGGCAAAGATTTAAGTGGCTGGAAAGCATTGGTGGGTAACCCCATCAGTCGTGCCAAACTCTCTGCCGATTCTCTGGCCGCGGCACAGGCACGCGCCAATGAAAAAACCAAAAACGACTGGATCGTACAAAACGGTTTACTCGTATTCACCGGCCATGGCGATAATCTCTGCACCGAAAAAAAATACGGCGATATAGAAATGTTTGTTGACTGGAAGATCACCGAAAAAGGAGATGCGGGCATTTATCTGCGTGGCAGTCCGCAAGTGCAGATCTGGGATACCAGCCGCCGCGAAGTTGGTGCACAGGTGGGTTCGGGTGGCTTATACAATAACCAGAAAAATCCCAGCAAACCATTGGTGGTAGCCGATAATAAGATCGGTGAGTGGAACCGTTTTCACATCATCATGAAAGGAGAGCGCGTAACCGTGTATCTGAACGGACAACTGGTAACAGATAATGTGGTGCTCGAAAATTACTGGGACCGCAAGCTACCCATTTTTGCCAAAGAGCAACTGGAACTACAGGCGCATGGCACTTATGTAGCCTACCGCAATATTTTTCTGCGCGAGCTGCCTACAGACAATACCACCCCTTTAACCGAAGAAGAAAAACAACAGGGTTTCAGCTCTTTGTTTGATGGAAACAACCTGGATCAATGGACAGGTAATACCAATGGTTACCTCGTAGAAGAAGGTACTATAGTGGTGCATCCCGAACGCAGTGGCGGTAACCTGTATACGAAAGAAGAATATGCTGATTTTATTTACCGTTTCGAATTTCAGTTAACACCGGGCGCCAACAACGGCCTCGGAATCCGCGCTCCCTTAGAGGGCGATGCGGCTTATGTGGGTATGGAATTACAGATCCTCGATAATGAAGCAGAGATCTATAAAAGCCTGCAGCCCTATCAATACCATGGTTCTGTATATGGTGTGATCCCTGCCAAAAGAGGTTTCCTGAAACCAACAGGCGAGTGGAACCAGGAAGAAGTGATCGTAAAGGGATCGAAAGTAACAGTGATCCTGAACGGTGAAACCATTCTGGATGGCGATATCAAACAGGCATCGGCCAATGGTACCATGGATCATAAAGAACATCCGGGCTTACAGCGAACCAGTGGCCATATTGGTTTCCTGGGGCATGGAGATGTGTTACGCTTCAGAAATATCCGGATCAAAAAATTATAGTAACTCTTTTAATCTCTTTTTCTCTTATCCACTCTTAGTGAAACCTCTTCAACAATCAGTGATTCCGATGATGAAGGAGGATGTTTCACTAAGAGCAAAAGAGAGAAAGAGTAAAAGAGGTAGCTGTCTCCCATCCCGCGCCTTTGCGCCTTCGCGAGAATATTTGCACGCAAAGGCGCAAAGGCGCGGTTGTTTTTTGGGAAGAGGTTGGTATCTTTCTGTTATCAATCTATCGTATGCAAACTGATTCTTACCTGCCACGCGTATTGGCCGTCATCCGCATCATTACCGGTATTTTATTTATCTATCATGGCCATGAAGTATTTGTGCCCGGCCAGATGAGTGGGTATGCCAAATGGCTGGCCGATCTGCACTATCCTGTACCGGCAGTCTTTGCCTATGCTGGTAAAACGGCAGAATTGCTGGGTGGTATTTCTTTGTTACTCGGCCTATGGGTACGTGTATTTACCTTACCGCTCACGTTTACTTTATTACTGATCACTTTCACCATGGGGCATGGAAGAATTCTCACAGATGATCAGCATCCGTTTATATCAGCTTTGTTATGCGCCGTGTTCTTTTGTTTGGGTGCCGGTGTGTGGAGTGTAGATGCCTGGCGGATATCACAGAAACAATCAGGCTCCCCGCTTTAATTCGTGATCACATTTTTCCGCTTTACAGGATCGTAACGGATGGTGCCTTCACTTACAATAAATTCTGTTGTTTTATGCCGGGGTGGCCGATACTTCATCAGGTTAAAGGATACACCCGCACTTCCGCCGGTAATAATATCATCATATCGGATATTCAGGTAATCGCGGCCGTGGTATAGGTGCAGAACAATGCCGGTAGTGCGTGACTGGGCAAAATTAAACTCATAATAAAGATGAACCCCCAGCCTGTTGGTATGTACCGGTTCAAAATTGTTCATATTACCTACAATATATTCTGCCTCAATTCTTGTACGATGACTCACTTTGTTCTTCAGGATATAGTCTTTGCCTGTACGAAGGTCTTTCCAGGGTATGGATTTGCCAAACCTGCGCGGCCTGCCTCTTAACTGGAGCATAGCCTGTACCCGGTTTTTGCCAAAACGTTTTTCCTGTTCTGGATTAAAAGAGAATGCATCGCCGATACCACCATCTCTGCGATAACCAAGACCAACAGAATACAAACGGTGTTCAGGAGTGTAAGCTGAATACACGCCCATAAGGCTGATATAATTAGTGGAGAAATCACCTTTTTTATAATCGTTTCGTTTGCCAGACAGGGTCTGGTAATATACCCCCGGTGCCTGTCCGTTGGAATAATGCATTACAGAGAACATCAGGTGTACCACTTTAAAGGTTTCTTTTTTGTTAACCCAGGAATTGTCTTCTGCATACCAGGTACTGCGTTTACGGATATTTTCTTTTTGGGTGTAATTATTCCAGAGTGCATAGTCAAGCTCTACACCTACTTTCTGGCTGATGGGTAGAACGGGAAGGGAGGAGTCGAGCGTCATCCGGAAAGCGGGTGCATACCGAAATGCGATCCTTGCCCGCTGAAAAAAATCGCTGCTCTGGTTCCTGCCCTGCCAGAGCGGGAACACCTGGTCCAGATTGGCCTCTATCAGGTAACCATTCCTGCCCTCACCCTCGCGCAGGGGAATGCTGCGGTTCCAACCCTGGAACATCGGGAAAAAACCTACATAGGAGATCGGGTGCAGGCCTTTCAGGATTTCGTACATACCGGTATATACTGAGCCGTCGTCATTTTCTTCAAATGCTTTGATATGAGGCCTGCTGGTATCCGCTGCGAAACGGTCGGGATCATACGGTTGCGAAAAACCAGTCAACCCCAGCAAACAGGTAAGCAGTAATACAAGCGATCGGGTAATCATAGTGCCATTGTTACCATTGTGGCGTCTGTAATATAATTGGATACTACTAATTTAGAATACGTTTGGTTGAAAACCGGTTTGTGTAACAAGCCGGTTTTATCTTATGTCTTTTACACAGCGGAACCCCAGGTGATTGGTCCCTGTTTTCCAGTCACCTTTCCCGCGCGAGCCTACCACATAACGCGAACAGTACTGATCACTGCAGAGAAAGGAACCGCCTTTCTGTACTTTTTTAATAATACCCGGTTCTGCCGGATCAAAACTATCTGCCGGCCCTTTCGGATCCACTATCACTCCTCCTTTTCTTACAAGGGTGGTATAATAATCAGGGCGGTACCAGTCGGAACACCATTCCCAGACATTTCCTGCCATATCATATAAACCATAGCCGTTTTGGGGATATTGTTTTACGGGTGCCATTCCTTTAAAACCATCTTTACCCAGGTCTTTCGAGGGGAAACTTCCCTGAAAAGTATTGGCCATATAACGGGCGCCGGGGGTAAACTGGTTACCCCAGGTAAACGTGTTTTCGGATAATCCGCCGCGGGCAGCAAACTCCCATTCGGCTTCAGTGGGTAATCTTTTACCGGCCCATCTGGCATAGGCTGCGGCATCTTCCCAGGCAATATGAACAACGGGGTAGTTCTCTTTGCCTTTGATAGAACTGCCTTTGCCGAAGGGTTGGCGCCAGTTGGCATTTTTGCGGTATTCCCACCATTGCAGGTAATTATCCAGCGGCACTTCATGGGCCGGGGGAGAAAATACCACGGAACCCGGAACCAGCATAGCCGGATCGGCAGTGGGAAATTCTGCCGCGGTGGGCGCAATTTCGGCCAGGGTTTTATAACCGGTGGCGTTTACAAATTTTTCGAATTCGGCATTGGTTACTTCATGTTCATCCATCCAGAACGCTTTTACCTGTACCGTATGAACCGGTAAGGCATCGGATGTGAGTCCGGGTACACTGCATAGCGATTCATTGGCAGCAGGTGTACCCATCCGGAAACGGCCACCGGGAATGCGAACCATGCCTGCAGGAGTAACTACTCCTCCCTTTGTGGACTGAGATCGAGGGGTTATTTTTTTCTCAGGTGATTGGTTATCAACAGTATACGCAGCCGCAGCCAACGCAAAAATGGCCAGTACATAGCCCTGCAAAACCGTACGGGAGGGAGTAAAATGCAACATGGTTTAAAGATAAGAAAGAAGCCCCATGCATCAAGTCGGGAACCTCGTCATTATTGGGGTAGTGCTTTGTTTTTATTTAATTACTGGTAATCAAGCAACTATCTCTGATAGGTACACGTAATAACTGAAAGGTAAAAACGAATGGGCTGAAACGCGGGCAGCTAAAGGATTATAGCGTAGTGTGAACCAAAATTTAATTCGCCGGAAACAAAGAAGTGCTGATATTTGGAACGAAACTGGCAACAATCCTGCGTAATGATGATACCGGTCGTAAATAGCCCGGGCACCCATAACAGCAGATGGTCATTTACTTCAGGCAGGAGCTGGTTTCACTTCTATACCCCCAATCTGGCGAAACCAATGGTTTCGCAATGTTCAACAGTCAGCTATTTACGCCTGCCAACTGCCTGGCATTGCTATGCAGACTGCGCAATGGGGTTCCTATGTTGAAAATGAAGCTATTTGGTGAGAATGGGACCTATGTTTTTTGCGACTGGTATTTTGTGAGTACGGGCGGCAGCGTAATCTGGACCAGATAAGTAAATTTTGCATTCCGTTTACCCAGACGTAAGCAACCATATATAATAGACAACTACATATCCTTGAAAAGCTATGCTTAAGAGACTTTTAACGGCCTTCCTGTGGCTGTGCTTTGTTCTACCTGTAACGGCTCAGGTAAAGATTGGTAATAATCCAACGGTAGTAAACCGTTCTTCCCTGTTAGAGCTGGAGAGTGACAGCCTCGGTTTATTATTACCGAGGTTACAGGATACTGTGCTGATTAACCGGTTTAATCCGCCAGACGGTATGCTCATTTTTGTACGTAATCCGGGCATCCAGCGTTTGTTTGTACGGCAGGGTGGTTACTGGGTAGAGTTACTGAGCGAGTATGCGGTCAGAAATCTGCTGAACCTGGGTAATGGTCCGGTTACTGATACTTCCTTGTTATTTTCCAACCTTATGCGCAAGGCAGACAGTGTTTTAATGCTGAGCGGTTATGCGCGAAAGGGGCATACTGTAAAATACAGTGACACCCTGGCTATGCTCACGGGGTATGGCAGGTTGGGACAACTTACCAGATACAGCGATACGGCCAGTATGCTGGCAGGATACGGAAGGGTGGGTCAACTCACCCGTTACAGTGATACGGCTAATATGCTGTCAGGCTATGGTAGGGTGGGTCAACTTACCAAATACAGTGATACCGCCAGTATGCTGGCAGGATACGGAAAGTTCGGGCAGCTTACCAAGTACAGCGATACGGCCAGTATGCTGGCAGGATACGGAAAGTTCGGGCAGCTTACCAAGTACAGCGATACGGCCAATATGCTGGCGGGATATGGACGATTCGGACAGCTTTCCAAGTATAGTGATACAGCCAGTATGTTATCGGGTTATCAGCGCAGTGGTAATCCGGTAATTGTTGCTGTGCAACCCAATATTACAATGCTGGGTACATTATCGGCCTTAACTGTAACGGGTGGAATAAGCGCAGGATCTATTAATTCGCCATTGGCCACCCTTACGAATATTAATACAAGCGGAACCATCACTGGTGGAACCTTCAGTGGCACACTCAGTCAGTCGGCCATGAACAGTATTACCAACCTCGGTAATCTGACCGCTTTAACTGTTAGTGGAAACATTACTTCCAATTCCATCAGCGTAGTTACGGGTAACCTAACCAATATTACAGCAACGGGACTGATCAATGCAGGGTCACTCAGTTCGCCATTGGCCACCATTACAAACATTAACACAAGCGGAACCATCACGGGTGGAACCTTCAGTGGCACACTCAGTCAGTCGGCCATGAACAGCATTACCAATTTGGGTAACCTGACGGCACTCACAGTTTCTGGTAATGTTACTTCCAATTCCATCAGTGTAGTAACAGGTAACCTGACAAACATTACTGCAACGGGATTGATCAATGCAGGGTCGCTTAGTTCGCCATTGGCCACCATTACAAACATTAACACAAGCGGAACTATTACCGGTGGAACCTTCAGTGGCACGCTCAGTCAGTCGGCAATGAACAGTATTACCAACCTCGGTAACCTGACAGCTCTCACGGTTTCTGGTAATGTTACTTCCAACTCCATCAGTGT
>NZ_JBXAPW010000023.1:0-21887 GCF_058806635.1 Sediminibacterium sp. GW821-FHT12F12
GTACGTTTAACGTACTGATTTGATGCACTTTGTGACATAACGACTGTTTTTGTGTATCGCTATTTCAGGACGGGACACCCCCAATAAAAAAGAACTCACCCGATTATGTGGTGAGTTCTTTTTTCAGGACGACACAGACACAACAATATCTTTTATTCTTCCGGTCCTCCTCTCCTGCCACCGGCAGCAGCTTTGGATCCGCTTTGTTCTACTTCCCTGTTCATCTCTTCCATGTCTACGGGGCGGCCGCTTTTATCGCCCATCAGGTACTCGGTAAAATAATCGGCCATGCGCCAGAAAAAATATTCTACCATATCGCCGTATCCATGGCGCTGTCCGGGCAGGATCAGGAGATCAAATCTTTTATTGGCTTTGATCAGGGCATTGGCCACCCTTGTGGTACCGGCCGGATGTACGTTATTATCGATATCACCGGTTGAGAGCATCAGATGTCCTTTCAGATTCTTGGCCAGGTCCTGGTTCTTTTCGATATTATAGACAAAACTCGTATCTCCCTTTTCGCCGATCACTTCCTTCACCCCATGGTGTTGCTCGCTCCACCAACGGTTATACACAGCATTATCATGATTACCGGAAGAAGATACCGCCACTTTAAAGAAATCAGGATATACCAGCATAGCAGCCGTACTCATAAAACCACCACCGGAATGCCCGTGAATGCCCACCCGATTTACGTCAATGAATGCGTAGCGGTCGGCCAGTTGTTCGGCACAGGCTTTTTTATCAGCCAGTCCATAATCACGCAGGTTGCCATAGCCGTAGTTATGGTACCATTTGCTGCGCGAGGGATGTCCGCCACGGTTACCCATTGTAATTACCACAAAACCCAGTTGTGATAAACGATCGGTACGATCCATACCGCGGCTGAATGCTTTATTAACTGCTTCTGTTTGCGGACCGGGATACACGTATTCGATCACCGGATATTTCTTTGTAGAATCAAAGTCGAAAGGTTTGTACATTACGCCATAAATATCTGTGATACCATCATCTGCTTTCACTTTGAATACCTGTGGAAATTTATAGCCGGTAGCCATTAATGAGCTCAGGTCGGCGGTTTCGAGATCCATCACTTTTCTGCCATCGGCAGCATACAAGGTAGATTTGGGAACGGTATTTACTCTTGAGTAATTATCTACAAAAAAGGATTTCCCATCATTCATGTTCATTGCATGCTCAAACTCTCCGGGGTTCAGGAGTTTTAAACCTGTGCCATCCAGGTTTACCTTGTAAGCATGCAGGTAATAAGGATCTTCGCCGGGCTCGCGACCATTGGCTGAGAAATACACAATACGTTTAGCTTCATCGATACCGAGTATGTTTTCTACGTGATAGGTACCGGAAGTAAGCTGCGTTTTCAGTTTGCCGTTCTCATCATAGAGATACAGATGTGCAAAACCATCACGCTCGCTCCACTGGATGAATTCTTTGCCGTCGTTTACCAATCCAAGTCTGCGTGTTTCGATATAGGTATTGAAACGCTCCTCTATTAAAGCTTTAACAGCACCGGTTGCCACATCGGCCACACAAACATCCACACGTTTCTGATCGCGGCTGGTTCGGGTAAAATAGAATTTATCGGAAGTACCCAGCCATTTCAACGGACGGAAATCATCATCGCGTGCATTGTTCTTACCTGGGTCGGCCCACACAGATACATCCTGGTCTTTAAAGAGGGATACATTCAATTCCTTTCCGCTTTGTGCGGTTACATCAAAAAGGTAAAGATGATCAACGGGTGATTCTTTTTCGCCGGGCATCCAGTATTTATAGGTTTCCAGGGTTGGTCTGGGTTCGCTGAGGCTGTTAATGACCCAGAGGTCTTTCACTTTCCGGTTATCGGTTCGGCCCAATACAAAATGTTTGGAGTCGGGCGACCAGTAAGCAAATACCGGCTTGCGTTTTTTCTGGTTCTTTTCCTTATCCACATTATTATCGCCGCTGCCTGAGAGGTTTCCTTCAGAGAAATAACTGTAGTTCTCAATACCGTCTTTGGTTAACGCATATTCCACAATGGTAGAATCGTCTTCATTCTTCAAGGCTTTTTCATAATTGGCTTTGTCCATCCAGAACAGGTTATAATTTCTGCCAAAGAGTACCACATTGCCATCGGGTGATAGAGAGGCCCATCTGGGTTGGCGTTTGGGCTTTTTGAAATCATTCAGCTCTACCAGTTCGCCGGTAGTGAGGTTGTATTCAAAATAGAATACTTTCTTTTCCTTTACAGGTGGGGTGCCTTTTTTGGCAGTAGAATCTTTCTTCTCGATTTCCTGCGTGCTTTTTACCTCAAACTGGATCCAGTTCTCATCTTTGATAAAACGCATGCTATCCAGGCCGAGGTGTTGTGCCTCGAAAGGATCTTTGACAATACGGGTAATTTTGGCCGCCAGATCGGCATTATCGAAAAGGAGTTTTTTCTCTCCCTTCACGGGGTCTACGATGTACCATTTTTTACCTTCGGAGGTTTCGTACATGTACCAGAAACGCTCGCTCTTTTTTAACCAGTGCGGATCTACACTGGTACTGAAGACCAGTTTATCCAGCTTTTTGGGTGAATAACGGGCGGCCAGTTGGTAATTGGCTTTTGTGACAGGCACAGGTTGTGCGTAAGACAGCACACCGGCCATGGATAATAACAGGATCAGCAGAAAGCTTCTCATAGCAGTTAGTTTATGTTTTGGGTGGATGAAAGTAATGCAAAGAAATTAAAATGCAGGGCCGATGGGGAAGAAAATTGACGGATGGGCGGATGACGGATTAGCGGATAAAGAAATCTAAGAATCCATCTTCTCTCGAATGGCAAATCCTGCTTACTTTGCAGGAAAGGATTGCCATGTCTACCCATTTTCAAGCCACCCCTGATTTTGCTTTACAGGCCGATGCGGCCGATGAGCTGGCTAGATTCAAACAACAGTTCCATTTTCCGAAAAAAAACGGTCGGGATGTGATCTATTTCTGTGGTAATTCACTGGGACTGCAACCCAAAAATGTGGAGGCGGCGATCCAGACCGAGCTTACCAGCTGGCGCGAGGAAGCGGTGGGTGGTTATTTTGGCGGAAAAAATCCCTGGTTGTACTACCAGGACTATATGCGCCCTTCTCTCGCAAATCTGGTGGGATGCCAGGAAAATGAAGTTACGGTAATGAATACCCTTACCGTAAACCTGCACCTGCTGATGCTGAGTTTTTACAGGCCTACCCCGGATCGTTTCAAGATCTTGATGGAAGCGGGTGCGTTTCCCTCTGATCAATATGCAGTAGAAACAATGGTCAAACATTTCGGATATGACCCCGCCACCGCTATTGTTGAAGTTGCGCCCAGCGATGGAGAGAAAATATTACACACAAAAGACATTACTGCCGCTATTGAAGAACAGGGTAACAGTCTGGCCATGGTACTGTTCGGTGGTATCAATTATTATACAGGGCAGCTGTTTGATATGCAGCAGATCACCAAAGCGGCACACAAAGTAAAAGCCATTGCCGGTTTTGATCTCGCACATGTAACCGGGAATGTACCCTTGCATCTGCATGACTGGAATGTTGATTTTGCTGTATGGTGCAGTTATAAATACCTGAATGGCGGTCCGGGAGCTGTGGGTGGTGTGTATGTGCATGAACGTTTTGCCACCGATCCGCAAACACCCCGGTTAGGCGGCTGGTGGGGCAATGATGAAAAGACGCGGTTTAAGATGGAGAAAGGATTCATTCCCAAAAACAATGCAGGTGGCTGGAATATCAGCACGGCGCAGGTATTTAATATGGTTTCTTTAAAAGCTGCTTTAGAATTATTTGATGCGGCCGGCATTGAAAAACTGAGGGCCAAAAGTATCCGGTTAACCGCCTACCTGGAATATCTCTTACATCAGTTACCCAACCTGAAATTTGAGATCATCACCCCGCAGGATACAACGGTTCGTGGGGCACAATTATCTTTGTACTTTACAGAACGGGGCAAGGATATACACAACAAAATGATTGAAAGCGGTATTATAGTGGATTACCGCGAACCCGGCGTCATCAGAGTAGCTCCGGCACCGATGTATTGCAGTTTTGTGGATGTATACCGGTTCTATGAAATACTACGCGACCATTTTTAACAGCAAGCTGTATGTCGAAACATCATTACACTTATCTGGCACTGGGTGATTCTTATACCATTGGAGAATCGGTTCCCCTGCATGAAAATTTTCCTTATCAAACGGTGCAGTTACTCAGAAAAGCCGGTTACCCTTTTCAGGCACCGGAGATCGTTGCCAAAACCGGCTGGACGAGCGCAGAACTGGCTGCTCATTTGTTACATACCAACCTGAATGAATCTTATGATTTTGTAAGCTTATTGATAGGAGTAAACAATCAATACCGGGGGTTACCACTTGCTGATTTCAAAACGGATTTTACTTTTCTCCTGCACAAAGCCATTCATCTGGCAGGTAACAAAGCAGACCATGTGATGGTGCTTTCAATACCAGATTGGGGGCAAACGCCTTATGCGGCAGAAAAAGATACGGCTACCATCCGTACAGAAATAGACATGTTTAACCAGGTATGTGAATCCATCGCAAAAGAGAACCGGGTTCATTATATCGACATTACTGGAGATACAAGAGAGGTAGCCGATGATAAAAGCCTGCTGGCAGTTGATCAACTGCATTATTCCGGAAAAGCCCATGCTGTATGGGCAGCAAAAGTGGCTGCCATGATGCAGCAGTTTAGCCATAAGTAACCATCTCGCGCGTCACTGTTCCATCTGCTGAAAAAGTGAAAACAGCATACGCAGGTTCAAAGTCATGAAAAGCGCCACCCCACCAGTTACCGCTAACGGCACCATTGCAATAGTAGGATATGCTTTTGTACTCTATCTTATCCTGCATGTGTATATGTCCGCTCAAACAACAACGGATATTAGGGAACCCTTTGAAGAGATCGGTTAAACGGCGGGAATCTACATGCAGCAGGGCACGCGAAATGCGCCAGTCGCCATTGGCTTCATTTTTATCAGAGAAAACGGCAGACACAAATGAAACGATAGGAATATGCGACACGATACAGATATGTGTTGCAGCTGGTGTATTCTTTAACTCATTCTCCAGCCAGGCGAACTGCGGTTCATCAATACGGGCAATATAACCGCCATTGTTTTCCTGCGCACTATCCAGTACAATGAATTTCCAGTCTTTGTGTTCGAAACTGTAAAACCTTGCCGGCATTTTATGCTGTTGTAAAACCCATTGTTTATCGTAGAGTGGATCATTTTTTACAGATGCATCCGTCATCTGCCAGCCCCAGGCATCATGGTTACCGATGCAGTGATACATGGGTAATTGATTATCTGATTGCAGTACACTGTTCCATACATCCCATTGTTTCTGTACTTTCTCTTTACTGGCATTCAACGCATCCATGATGGCATCTCCCCCATTCATAATAAAATCAACCGAAGGTTTCAATGCATTCACATGCCGGAAAGCTTTGCGCATCCCCTGTTCTGCTATGTCTGTTGGTTTTACATGTACATCAGACATAAAACTGACACGAAAACCCTGTTTCTTTTTGGGAGCTGAAAAACCGGCCGGAGCTATGGTAAGCAGCGCGGCAGAAAGAGAACTTTGCTGCAGGAATTTTCTTCTGTTCATGGGGGATTGGTTTATTCGTTTACTTGTTTACTGGCTTGCTGGTTTATTAGTTTATAGAGCTTGCAGGCTACTTGTTTGTAATTAAGCTATTGATATTATGTTAATGCTTGTTTGAGGCGGACCAATAAACAAGTAAATCAATATACTCCCTATAAGTACGAAGACATTTCAGCATGATAAGCGGCGGCAACTTTGTTGGCCTGCCCGGCAAAATCTTCTCCGCCGCTGGCAAAAATAACGGCGCGACTGGCATTTACCAGCAGACCGGCATCAGAGTTTAATCCGTAGCGGGATACTTCTTCCAGGCTACCACCCTGTGCACCCACGCCGGGCACGAGTAAAAAATGTTCGGGTATGATGTTACGGATATGGGCCAGATCGGTGGCGCGGGTGGCACCTACCACAAACATGAGATTAGAGGGGCTGCCCCAGGAGGCTACCTTAGTTAAAACGGTTTCATATAAACGCTTTGACTCTCCCGGGCCCTGTAAACTGAGCTGCTGAAAATCGTTACTGCCGGCATTGGAAGTAAGGCCCAACACGATGGTCCATTTATTTTCATATTCCAGAAAAGGACGTACACTGTCTTCGCCCATATAAGGGGCTACTGTTACCGAATCAAAGGGTAATACTTCGAAAAAGGTTTTGGCGTATTGTGATGAAGTGTTGCCAATATCGCCACGTTTGGCATCGGCAATAGTAAAATGCGTTTTGGGGATATAATGAACCGTTTTTTCCATCGTCTCCCAACCTTTCAGTCCCTGCGACTCGTAAAATGCCGTATTGATCTTATAACTCACACAATGTTCCAGCGTAGCATCGATAATGGCTTTGTTAAACTCGAATACGGCATCGGGATGCGACTGCAGGTGTTTGGGGATTTTGGTAATATCAGTATCCAGTCCTACACAGAGATAAGTTTTCTTTTGCTTGATCTGGGCAATCAGGTCTTTTCTGTTCATGGAGACAAAGATAAAGGGCTAATGCTTGCGCTACAAGTACTAAGAGCCATTGTTAGAAAAAACAATGCCCTCATAGATCGGCATACTTGTATTTTCTCGCAAAGGCGCGGAGGCGCAGTTTATAGCAGTAACTATCTGTCAAAAGCTGTACACCTGGTATCCCCAGGCGGGTAAGCTGAAAGTTTTGCCGGGTTCCATTTTTTCTTTTTTGCCGGAAAACAGTTCTGTGGCTTCGCCGGTAAGCAGTCCATCTTTTACCGAAAAAGTTTGTGGTGAACCAGTAAAATTGAGTAACACAATTACTTTGTTTTTCTCTATCTGACGGGCATAGGCGTAGATTTTATCTTCCATACCAGTGGTCAATCTGGCAAAAGAAGCATTGGCACTTAAAGCTGGATTGGTTTTTCGTAGTGTCAGTAATTTCTGATACAAACCTGCCCGCTCCAGTTTTTCAAAACGGATACTGTCTTTTTCAAAGAAAGGAATGGCACGTAACACCGGCTCTTCCTGTCCGCTGTACACCAGTGGTACCGAACGTTTCAGGGTCTGTGTCAAAACGGCAAAGGGAGCATGAATATCACCGGGCATGGTTTCAAAATCGGCTTTGTTCCAGCTGTTCTCGTCGTGGTTGCTGGTAAAATATAAGCGGATGGCATTCGCGGCCAATGTGGTATCTCCCCGTTTCAGCACACTATCCATGGCAGCGGCATTACGTTTGCCGGCGGCGATCAATTTCATCATGTTAAACTCGGGCCAGGAATAGGTAGCATCAAACCCTACTTCGTGCAGCCAGGCACTATCAGCCTCGGCCAGCATGAAAATATTCTTCTTCGCGGCTTTCATTTCCCGGATACAGGTTTTCCAGAAATCACGGGAAGGCCCAACTGCATAATCGCAGCGGTAGCCATCAATACCGGTTTCTGTTACCCAGTATTTCATCTGCTGTATCATACTATCGCGCAGCTCGGCATTGGCGAAATTGAGTTTACGGGTATCGGTCCAGTCGAACTGCGATACCGGATTACCCTTACTATCTTTCACATAAAAATCAGGATGTTTGGTAAGCCAGTAATGATCCGCGCCGGTATGGTTGGGCACCCAGTCGATCATCACTTTAAAACCTTTCTCATGCGCCTGTTTTACCAGTGCTTTCCAATCTTCGAGAGTTCCGTATTCAGGATTGATGGCCGTATAGTCAGCTACTGCATAATAACTACCCAGTGTACCTTTCCGATCCACTTTACTGATGGGATTGATGGGCATGAACCAGAGTGTCTGCACCCCCATTTCTTTTAAACGGTCGAGGTGTTTGGCAAATGCGACGAAAGTTCCCTCGGGTGTGTATTGACGAACATTCACTTCGTAAATATTACCCTGCATGATCCAGGCGGGATGGCCATCAATGAAACCTGTATCCGCCGCCACGGTAGTATCGGCACCATTCTTACAGGAAACAAAAGCGATTACCAGTAACAGCAGCAGGAAATAGGTCTTGCGCATAACAATCTGTTTAGGGTTTAAAATTATTGAAAAGGGGTGTGTAAAACAAACACATTTATAGCAGTCGGTAACTATTCTGTTTAGTCTCTGTTATCCCGGGTTGCCCATTACCCTGCAAAACCCTTTCTTTGCAGCCTAAGGATTGCCCTATGGAAAAGCAAGCGATGTATTATGGCGGTTACCTGCAACTGGATAAAGTGCTGGATGCCCAACACCCTGTCAGTTTTGAAAAGGGAAATGAACCGGCACACGATGAAATGCTGTTCATTGTGATACACCAGGCCTATGAGCTCTGGTTTAAACAGATCCTGTTTGAGCTGGATTATGTGATGCAGGTATTTGCGCAGGAAAAGATCAACGACAATTCGGAAGACCTGAACCTGGTTCGTCACCGGTTGAACCGTATCATACAGATCATCCAGTTACTGAACCAGCAGGTGAATATCCTGGATACCATGACCCCGCTGGATTTTCTTGAGTTCCGGAACCTGCTTACCCCTTCTTCGGGTTTCCAGAGTAAACAGTTTCGTTTGCTGGAAGCCAGGCTGGGATTGCAATTAGACAAACGACACCACAAAGAATACTACAAGCGCACCAATGAAGGTGGTTTTACGCAACCCGATTACCAGCATATTACCGATATAGAAACACAGGCCAGCCTGCTGCAACTGGTAAATAACTGGCTGGAGCGGATGCCTTTTTTTACAGACGCTTACTGGAAGGATTATCAAAGCACTGCTCCTGATTCACTCTCTCACCATCCTTTCTGGAACGATTACCGACATATTTACCAGACAGGTTTAACCGAAAGAGAGCAGAATAAGATCGGCGACTTTGATTATGTATTTTTCGAGAAAGCACCGGAAGGCAGCAGTGCCGAGCAACTGGATCTGCTGAGGAGTAATTTCTCTCCGGCGGCCATGCGTTCGGCCCTTTTTATTATGCTGTACCGCGATTTTCCGATGTTCCAGACCTCGTACCAGATCCTGGATGCGCTGATCGAAATAGACCACCTGATGAGTAACTGGCGCCACAAACACCTGATCATGGTAAGAAGAATGATCGGCATGCGGGTAGGAACAGGAAATACCTCTGGTGCCGGTTACCTGGAAGGTGCTTTGAGCAAACACTATGTGTACCGCGATCTGTCAGGCTTATCAACCTATCTTATTGAACGTAAGAAACTCCCCCGTTTACCGGAAGACTTGATCCGGAATCTCGGGTTTATGCATTAAAGGATTAACGGATTAGCGGATTAGCGGATTGAAAACCAAGCCGAATCCTTGCGCCGTCTTCGAACACCCCAATCCGTTAATCCGCAATTCGCCAATTCGCTAATCCCTGATTAACTATTCCTACATTCGTATCATAATCCGCTTCTATGATACGAATGAAATTTCTGCTCGCCTTATTCGTGTTGGCAGTTTTGTCAACTGCTGCACAGCCATCCAACAAAGTACTTCCTGCAGATCCTGCCGTTAAGATCGGTAAGCTGAAGAACGGGCTTACCTATTATATCCGCCAGAACCAGGAGCCGAAAAACCGGGCAGAGCTGCGGTTGGTGGTAAATGCAGGGTCTGTACTGGAAACCGACAAACAGGTAGGACTCGCGCATTTTGTGGAACACATGAGTTTTAACGGAACCAAAAATTTCAAAAAAAATGAACTGGTAAATTTTCTCGAGAAAAGCGGTGTGAATTTCGGTGCCGATCTGAATGCCTCTACTTCTTTTGATGAAACCATTTACGAGTTACAGGTGCCTACGGATAGTCCGATGATTTATAAACAGGCCATGCAGATCCTGGAAGACTGGGCACATGCGGTAAGTTTTGAACCGGCAGAGATTGATAAAGAAAGAGGCGTGATTGTAGAAGAATGGCGTCTGGGCCGCGGGGCGGATGCCAGGCTGCGGGATAAATATTTTCCGGTGCTGCTCAAAGGTTCTCAATATGCCAAACGTTTGCCCATTGGCACGAAGGCCAATATTGATACGGCGCATTATAACCAGCTTACCTCCTATTACAAAGACTGGTACCGGCCTGATCTGCAGGCAGTGATCGTTGTAGGCGATGTGGACCTGGCAGAGACGGAGAAAATGATTAAAGAACATTTTGAAAATATCCCCATTTCCGTAAACCCTAAAAAAAGAATCAAATACGGCATTCCCGCTCACACAGAAACCCGTGTATCGATTCTTACCGATGCGGAACAGCCTTATAACGTGGTGCAGATCTATTATACTTTACCGCAGCTGCCTCCCGTAACCACTGAAGTGCAGTTCCGCGCGTCTATGGTAAGAGAATTATTTAACCAGATGATGAGTGGGAGATTGGATGAGATAGCACAGAAACCCACGGCACCTTTTCTTTTCGGTAACAGTAGTTACGGTGGTTTTATCGGAGATAAAGATGCCTTTACATTACTGGCTGTTGCCAAAACAGGGAAAGACGTATCCGCATCTATACAAACCCTGTTAACTGAGAATGAAAGAGTGAAACAATATGGCTTTGTTGCAACAGAACTGGAGCGGGCGGTGAAAAATATTTTGTCGAGGGTGGAGAATATGTACAAGGAGCGCAACAAGACCAAATCTGCCGAACTATTGCCGGAACTGATCGAACATTACCTGAAGGGAGAAGCCATTCCGGGTATTGAGAAAGAATATGAACTATACCAGCGGTTACTTCCCGGTATTACCCTGGCGGAAGTAAACAGCCTGATAGCCCAATGGATCAAGCCTACGGGACGTGCCGTAGTGATCACCGCTCCGGAAAAAGAAAAAAAGAACCTGCCCCCACAAGCAGTTGTTACGGTGCAGCTGAACAAACCCGCAGGAAAACTGACGAAATACACAGACAAAGTATCCTCCTCTCCCATCCTACCCGTAGATCCCGTGGCGGGTAAAGTAGTGAGTGAGAAAAAATATGAAGCGATCGGTACCACAGAATGGACATTATCCAATGGTGCAAGGGTGATTCTGAAGCCGACTACTTTCAAAAATGATGATGTTCAATTCTCCTGCATCAGCTGGGGCGGCACTTCGCTGTATAGCGATGAGGAGTATATCAATGCCGCCAATGCTGCCGTGGTGGCTTCTGTGGGAGGTATCGGCAATATGGATCTTCAGCAATTGCAGAAAGCCCTGAGCGGCAAGAATTGCTATGTATCTGCTTCCATTGCCAATACCATGCAGGGATTGAATGGGAACAGTACCGTGAAAGACCTGGAAACGGCATTACAGTTATTACACGGACAGTTTGTGGCGCCGCGCAAAGACAAGGACATGTTTAATGTGGTGATGCAGCAGTTCAAAGCACAGTTAGAAAACAAAGACAAGGATCCGGGATCTGTGTTTGCAGATTCGGTAGGCTATATCATGGGCAATTATCATCCGCGGCGGAAACCGTATACGGTGAATGATCTGCAGAAGATCGACCTCGACCGGGCATTTGCCATTTTCAAAGAACGGTTCAGCAATCCCGGGCAGTTCCTGTTTACGTTCGTGGGTAATTTCAATGTGGATAGTATCAAACCATTGATCGAAAAATACGTAGCTTCTTTACCAGGCAATCCGCAAAAAGAAAGCTGGAAGGATGTGGGCATGCGTTATCCCAGCGGACAGATCAGTAAAATCATCCGCAAGGGAAAAGAGAACAAAGCCAGCGTTCGTTTATTTTATACCGGCAACACCACCTATAACGAAACGGATGATCTGCAACTGGGTCAGTTATGCAAAGCACTTGGCATTAAACTACGCGAGGTGCTGCGCGAAGATGCAGGTGGCGTATATGGTGTGGGGGTAAGTGGTGGTATTAACCGGGAACCCAATCCCAGTTACAGTATCGGTATCCAGTTCAGCTGTGCACCGGAGAATGTAGACAAGCTGGTAGCACTGGTGCAGGAAGAGATCAAACAGACCAAAGCGAATGGGGTGGCGCAGATCAATGTAGACAAAGTGATTGCCGAACAAACCCGTAGCTTAGAGAACGAAGTGAAAGAGAACAGCTACTGGCGTTTTAAACTGGAGCAGCAATTCTTCAGAAATGCCGACCCATTGAAAATCCTGGAAGCGCCGCAGAAGCTGAAACAGTTAACGGTAGAGAGAACCAGATCACTGGCTGCTACCTATTTTACTGATAGTAATTTCGTGAAGTTGGTTTTACTGCCGGAAGTGAAATAGAAACTTAATTTTCAATTTTGCCGTAGAAAAAGTACTATCCGTAGTAACCATTATCCTTATTTGCCTATGCAACTTTTAAACAAAACAAACTATCACCTACTTCTGGCACCACTCCGGCAGGTAACCATCAACAATCTGTTTGCACGTTCCGTTATTGAACAAAAGGTGAACGGGCAGGTATATGTTGACGACTGTGACAACCCATCTACTTTTTATGTGATCCACCCCTATGGCATGACATTGCTGTTTGGCAACTGCGAAAATCCATCTTTTAATAATTGGTTCAAAGCATATGCCCTGAACCAAAACGGAACGCGGCAAAAACATGAATGGATGCAGGCTTTCCCCAACAACTGGGATCCGGTTCTGCAGAATTTATTCGGAGAAACACTGATTCCCGCGGCCCGTAATACCGCTCAACAGGAAAAAGGGATCATTGAATTAAACACAAGGGTAAACTTCAAATTCAATAAAACGAAATTCCTGGCAAACCGCAAATCCATTACCCATCCTGCTATCAGAATTCTCCCCACTAATGGGGAGTTATTCCGAGAGATGAGAGGTAGTGTAATTCCTGCCAACTTTTGGAACAATGAAGCTGATTTTTTAAAAAACGGACTTGCCTATAGCCTGTTTTATCAGAACCAGCTGGCATCCATGGCATTTTCTTCTTTCTGGTTTGGCAAACAGTTTGAGCTGGGCATTGAAACCATTGCAGAATTCAGAGGCAAAGGTTATGCAGAACTGGTATGTGCCGCATTGATTGATTATTGCCTGGCAAATGATTATGAACCTATTTGGGCTTGCAGACTGGAAAATACCGGGTCGTACCAACTTGCATTAAAACTTGGGTTTGAAGTTTACAAAACGGTTCCGTATTACAGGTTAAGTAATTAAATTATCGAAACCGGTTTTACCTGAACATTTTCCAATAGTTATAATTTATTTAAAAATTCATCTGATAAACCTGCCTGACAAAAAGAATTCAACATAGCTATGTCTATTACCAGACGAAAATTCATTGCCACAGGGTTAATTACAGCAGCAGGTATTGCAGTAGCAGATGCGTTCTGGATAGAAAAATTTTGTATCGAAACTAATGAATTTTACCTGGGCACAGCTACCCGGGAAACCGATAACCTGAGATTGATCCAGGTATCTGATCTGCACCTGCAGAAAATCAGTTACCAGATCAGGCAGTTGGCTAAAAAAATCAACAGACTGCGGCCAGACCTGATCCTGTTTACCGGCGATGCCATCGACAAAGCCAGTAACCTTCCATTGTTCAACGAATTTCTTGGGCTGATAGATACAAACATTCCCAAAGCCGCGATTCCGGGTAATTGGGAATACTGGGGTAAAGTTGATCTGGCAGCATTAGCAGAAGTATATCAAACGCATAACGGAACTTTACTGGTTAACAAGAGCATACAATATCATTTCAACACCACCACTCTTTCCATTACCGGTGTAGATGATCTGGTAGGGGGTAAAGCAGATATCAGTACCGCACTTCAACATTACCAAGCCAGTGATCATCATATTATATTGAATCATTGTCCGCAATACACCGAACAGATCCGGGCATTATTACCCAAAGAGATTCAAACAACCTGTATCTTATCAGGACACACTCATGGCGGACAAATTAACCTGTTGGGATATGCCCCCTTCTTGCCACCGGGTAGTGGTAAATATGTAAAAGGCTGGTACGGTGATGCAGATCCAAAACTCTATGTATCCAGAGGAATTGGCACCAGTGTTTTGCCCGTCAGGTTTGGGTCAAGGGCTGAGATAGCGGTGTTTTTCCTGAAAAATGTTTCATCGGATAAAATCAAGTAGCTGTATACCACAGAGATGTCACTCATTTTATTTCCAGCTAACGCTTTTCCGAACCACTTTTATGCGCAGGCATACATGGGATTTATGCAACGCTTTTCTGTCGCACTGTAACAGATAGCTGACCGGTCTTTTGCATTTTTGTTATATCATTTTAACTCACCTTTTATCCCTTTCCCATGGAACCGAATCCCACACCCAATGCCAACCCGCTCCGCAATGCACCTAACACGCATGATCAACCAGCGGTAAAAACAAATGAGGACTTTAACAAAAAAGCCCCCCTGCCTGCAGATCCTGATTTGCATAAAACACAACCCGAGGCAGAGACTCCCATCATATTAGCAGAAGAAGAAGAAAAGAAAAAGGATGACGAAGATGAAACCATTGACCAGGAAGACAGTTTTCCCGGAACCGCGAGCGATACTTATCTTGATATTATTGATGAGTGAGGTAGGCACGGCATATTCGCGACACTTCATACACAGGATTTCACGATAGCCGGATACACCTGAAACAGCGCATAGGCTTAAGAATCAATTAAGAGATACCAGAAATAAACAATATGTCTTAACTTACTGGTTCTAAACCTACTGCATGCCATCCACCCAGCGAACTTATGCCTTTTTTACAGCCCTGCTGGGATGGTTTGCAGTGATTGCTCAACTGGTGATCCTGATTCAGGGCCGGACAACTTCACTGTCAGAAGCGATCATCCGTTTCTTCAGCTATTTTACGATCCAGTCTAATATCATAGTGGCTCTTTGTTTCAGTGCCTATTTCATGTCTGGCAAATGGAAAGCTTTTTTTACCCGACCCGGCACGCAAACAGCTGTTACGGTGTATATCATTGTAGTAGGTGCTGTCTATAACCTGGTGTTGCGTCCCATCTGGCACCCTACCGGTTTTCAGATCCCGGTAGATGAACTCTTACATTCTGTGCTTCCCCTACTCACACTGCTTTTCTGGTTATTGTACACACCAAAGGCTGGTTTACAATGGAAAAATTCGATTACCTGGGCATTGTATCCCTTATGTTATACTGTTTTTATTGGTGTACGTGGCGCTATTTCCGGTTTCTACCCCTACCCTTTTATCAATGTAACCGAACTGGGATACCCGAAAGTTTTGATGAACGGTATGGTGCTGGTGCTGGTGTTTGTATTTCTCTTCTTAGTTTTGATCGGCATGGGTAAACTGCTGACAAAGCAGAAAACAATATCCTGATCAGCTTACTATCTAAATTCAATTATGGCACCTGCTATTGAGATCCTGGAATCAGCGATCCTGTCTGACAACTGGTATATCCTGAAAAAAATCACCTACGCATTCACCGATGCCGATGGCAACCGCAAAACCCATGTGCGAGAAGCTTATGACCGGGGCAATGGTGCCGCTATCCTGCTCTATAACCGCACTCAGGGTACCGTGATCCTGACCCGCCAGTTCCGTTTACCCACCTTTATCAACGGCAACCCGGATGGTATGATGATCGAAGCCTGTGCGGGTTTGCTTGACACAGACAATCCGGAAGACTGTATCCGTCGCGAAACAGAAGAAGAGACCGGCTACCAGGTGAAAGAGGTAAGAAAAGTGATGGAAGCGTATATGTCGCCGGGATCTGTTACTGAAATTTTGTATCTGTTTGTAGCTGAATATGATAAACAGATGAAAATTCATGAGGGTGGCGGACTGGAACACGAGCAGGAGAACATAGAAGTGCTGGAGCTTACGCTGGATACAGCCCTGCAGATGATAAAAACCGGCGAGATCAAAGATGCCAAAACCATTATGCTGCTGCAATACGCCAAACTGCACCAGCTTTTATAAACCGGGATTTTATTTTTTTGTGAAAAGAACCCAATGAAAAAGATCCTCGCCATTTGTGGCAGTACCCGTAAACATTCTGTGAACAGTCATATACTGCATCACATTGCTAAACAGTATGCAGACAAAGTTGCTTTTATCCTGTATGAGGCCATTGACCAGCTTCCGCATTTTAATCCCGATATGGATGCAGATCCTTTACCCGGCACCGTGATCCATTTCCGTCAACTGATCGAAGACGCAGATGGGGTGCTGATCTGTACCCCGGAATATGTATTCAGTTTACCCGGCAGTTTTAAAAACGCGATTGAGTGGACGGTATCTACCACCCTCTTCACCAACAAACCGGCAGCACTGATTACGGCGTCCTCTTCCGGACAGAAAGCCCATGAAGCCCTGAACCTGGTAATGAAAACAGTGGGTGTTCAACTGGGCGAAAAAGGATCCTTGCTGATCTCAGCTCCTAAAACAAAACTGAACATAGATGGCCAGGTAACCGATGCTGCCACTGCGGCCGCTATTACGGAACTGATGGATGATTTTTTGGCTACCCTTTGAGGTTTAGTCTGAAATACCCCGCCACCCTATCTTTGCTGTATGAACTGGATCATACTGATCATTGCCGGGCTTTTTGAAGTGGGTTTTACCACCTGTCTTGCCAAGGCCCGTATCAGCAGCGGTACGGCATCGCTGTATTGGGTAGGTGGCTTTTTTATCAGCCTCAGCCTGAGTATGTACCTCTTATACAAAGCCACGCAAACTTTACCGTTGGGTACGGCTTATGCAGTCTGGACGGGCATTGGCGCTGTAGGAACTGCGCTGATCGGTATCCTGTTCTTTAAAGAGCCGGCCGATTTCTGGCGTTTGTTCTTTATGGTAACCCTGATCGCTTCCATTGCAGGTCTGAAATTTGTTTCCTCGCACTGAACAGCGATATTTTTCGGCAGATACCTTCCTGATTGTACCTTTACACTAATACCCACCCATGAAATCATTTAACTGGATCATATTGATTCTTCTCGCCGCCTGTACAAGCAAACAACCCGAATACCGGAAAGCAGAAGATGCGCTGGACGCCGGACGCGAATACATCAACGCTACCCTGCAAGGCGATTTTTCCAGAGCAGCTTTTTATACCGTTACTGATGAAAAGAACAAACAGTTGCTGTTGCTCACAGAAAAAAACTATCGCGAAAAAGACAAGGAGGGACGCCAGCAGTACCGCACCGCCTCCATCAATATTGCGGAAGTGAAGGAATTGACTGATAGTACCACTGCCATCCATTACAGCAATTCATTTGACAAAGAGCCGCATATTTTGCAGGTAGTTAAAAGAAACCAGACCTGGCTGGTAGACCTGGGCAGCTCACAATAATTTTATCGCTATGCTAATCAGGCAACTCTTATTGGTAGGCGCAGGTGGCATGATCGGGTCGATGTTACGGTATGTGACGGGGTGCCTGATCAGACTGGAGAACTTCCCTTATGCCACTTTCACAGTAAACATACTGGGTTCTTTACTGATAGGTGCCATTATGGGGTTTTCGGCCAAACAGGATGGATTTACCAACTGGCGCTTATTTCTCGCAACAGGTATCTGCGGCGGATTTACCACTTTTTCGGCTTTTGCCTGGGAAAATTTACAGTTGCTGGGGCAGGAAAGATATGGGACATTTGTGCTGTATACCGGTGCCACACTGGTATTGGGCCTGGCGGCCGTGGCACTGGGTTATTGGTTAACAAAATAAAAGAATTAATTATACAGATATGCATCATCAGAATGTACTACATCCCTGGCATGGCGTTCCTTACGGAGAAAATGCCCCACGTGTTGTAAACGCGATCATCGAAATTCCGCAGGGATCCCGTTGCAAATACGAGATCGATAAACCCAGTGGTTTGCTGAAGCTGGACAGGGTTATCTTCTCTTCTTTTTATTATCCTTCCAACTACGGATTCATTCCGCAGACCTATGGTGGTGATAAAGATCCGCTGGATATTCTCGTTATCACTTCTCTGCCCATACAACCGCTCACCATCATGGAAGCCAAAGTGGTGGGTGTGATGCAGATGATCGATGGTGGCGATCCGGATGATAAGATCATTGCCGTTGCTGCCAACGACCCTGGTGTAAACCACTATAACAATATTGAAGAGCTGCCCAAACACTTCTTTGATGAGTTGCGCCATTTCTTTGAAGAGTACAAGAAACTGGAAAACAAAACCGTAGTAGTAGAAGATTTTGGTGATAAGGCCCAGGCCCTCTCCATTATTGAAGAAGCCATCCGTTTCTACAAAGAAACCTTTGTAAAATAAGCCACCGCCTTGTCAAACCAAGCTCCCAAAATGACCATTACCACATTGCTCTTGCTCCTGATAGTAGGTCTGGCCGCCGGTTTTCTAAGCGGCCTGATAGGTATTGGCGGCGGTATCATTATTGTACCGGCACTGGTATTGTTTCTGGGATTCTCGCAGAAAATGGCGCAGGGCACTTCACTGGGGATTCTGCTCTTACCCGTAGGCATACTGGCCGTGTTGCAGTACTACAAACAAGGGTACCTGAACGTTAATTATGTGCTGGTGGTGGCCGCCGCTTTTGTGCTGGGTGGTTTCCTCGGAAGTAAACTGGCTTTGTCTGTGAGCGATGAGAAAATGAAGAAGGTTTTTGCCCTCATTTTACTGCTGATTTCTCTGAAAATGCTGTTTTTCGACAAGAGCAAACCTTTACCGGCAAAGGATCCGGCTACTGCATCCACAAATATTCAACAAACCGGGCAGGGTTTGGGCGAAAAATGATTTCTCCCCCCTATCTTTGCCAAAATTTAACACATGGAAGAAGTAAAACAATCAAGAGGAAAATACTGGGCACTTTGCTTTTTATGGCTTGCCGCTATGATCACTTTATTAGTTGTTTACCGCGAGTTTTTCTGGCTGGCTTTACCCGGCACAGTTACCTATTTCGCTAAAGCCATGGATCTGTTATAAACATATCAACTGTTTGATACGAGGCAACCCCAGTGGGTTGCCTTTTTTTTGCCCGATTAGAAAGAGCTGGGCATATACCGCTTCACAATACGTAACCGATGCGTCCGTTCGCCTGTGTCGGAGTTGATAATGCCCATATTGTCGATCCTGTCAATTCTCACTTTACCTGCAGCATGAATAATTGTATCTGGAGAAAAGAGCAAACCAACATGGGTGATTTTTCCTTCTTCATTATCGAAGAATGCCAGGTCGCCACAAACGGCTTCCTGTAAAAAACCTACCACTTCCCCCCCTTCTACCTGCTGGTAAGCATCCCGCGGTAACCGAATATTGAAAAAGCGGAACAGCTGTTGCACAAAACCACTGCAATCAATTCCATAGGTAGACCGTCCGCCCCAGAGATAAGGGGTGTTGATATATTGAATGGCTAAACCACGGATCTCATCTTCCGCAAAAATGGCTTCGCGGCTATCCCAGGTTCTACCGAGATAAGCAATCTGCCAATCGCCTACCTGTACTTTGTTTTGGGCGAATATGCCCAATGAGGTTCCCAGCGACAGATGCATAGGTTGTCCGTTGATAACGGCAAGGTTCTCCCACTCAGCAGCGATATGTGTACTGTTTGTATTGACAATAGCCGGATCAATCACAGTTAGCTGGCTGGTCTGGCACCATCCTTCATACCCATCGTACTGGCAGCGGATGCGGGTAAACTGTTTGCCTTCTTCCAGCACTTCGGCCAACTCACCAAACAGGATCTGACTGATCATTTCAGAACGATGTGCTTCTTCTTTGCGCAAGGGAGCAGCGGGTACCATACAGATCACAAAGGACATAGTGTAAATTTGCGGTCAAGATATGGAATTTTAGCACTATGGCATCTAAACAGAAAATGCTTATTTTCAAACAGTGAGCAATAACCGGTACGAACATATCAGCGACCAGGAACTACTGCAGAAATTCTACAGCGACAGGGATAACCAATGGCTGGGAATTGCACTGCAGCGGTATACGCTGTTATTGCTGGGTGTATGCATGAAATACCTGAAAAATGAAGAAGAAGCAAAAGATGCCGTACAGCAGATTTTCCTGAAAGCCATTACCGAACTGGGTAAATACAAAGTGGAATACCTGAAAAGCTGGTTATACACCGTGGCACGTAACCATTGCCTGATGAAACTGCGGGATAAAAATATCTTTATCCCGGTAGAAGATGATACCCCGATAGCTTCGCCTGAGACTGACCGGGCAGAACTGGCCAATAAAGAAATCACCCTTTCCCTGCTGGAAACTTCGCTGGAAGAACTGAACCCGGAGCAGAAAACCTGTGTAACTTTGTTCTACCTGCAGAAAAAAAGCTATCAGGAGATCGTTAATCATACCGGCTATAGCTTACTACAGGTCAAAAGTCATATACAAAACGGTAAACGAAACCTGAAAATACTGGTAGAAAAGAAAATGCATACTAACGGATGAGTCAACTTTCCAACATATTGAACCATGACGAGGAACCAGGCAGTGAAGAACTGCTTCGTTACCTGCAGGGGAAAGCCACCGAAGAGGAAAGGTTTGCCATTGAGAAACAAATGGTCGATTCTTCTTTTGTGAATGAAGCCATGGAAGGCCTGCAGCATTTCAGGGATCCGCAGGAGGTGAAGAATTATGTTGCACAACTGAACCGCCAGCTGCAAAAACATACCGACAAAAAAGTTACACGCAGAAATAAACGCAAACTGAAAGAGCAGAACTGGCTCACCATTGCTATTCTTGCTATCCTGCTTTTATGTGTAACAGGCTATTTATTGATCCACTTTCTCCGCGTAAAACACTAGGTTTTTCACAAAACATAAACACATCACCCCCCGACCCCCCCGGATCGCCAGGCGCACCTGGGATGGAGGTGACATGTTTACTTACTGTACAATCACTAAGAAACCGAGTTTACAAACCGTTGACAGTTATACAGATACACTGTTTGTGCAGCTTATTTAGCATTCAGATCGTTCAGGAAACTCAGGGATGAAGAATCTCCTGTTCTATGTTTCAAATGTGACACATTCTCATCTCTTAAAAAACCGTTTTTTCACTCTTTTTTATTTGCTGATTTTTCATTACACAGCAGCAAAAAAAAGAGCCACCTGATCAGTGACTCTTAACCATTCAGGGAACTGCGCATTCCCTTTAATAACCAAACCGTAAAATAGTAACCAGGTAAACACATGATGTAGTACATAACAGGAGGATACGATAAACCTCCTCTTATCACGAAAGAAACCATTGGATATTGGATTTCAAACAGGGTACATCTCTCATCTATATTTCAGGCGTATTCCCTGAAATATTTGACAAGTCAAAATTCATCAAAATGATGTTTCTGAAGCATGGGTGGATTGCGTAATCTTATGTCATGGTTTGAACTACAAAACCGGTATGTCTGTAGCAGGCTTACCTACTGTAAACAAAAATGCCTGTTCTTTTCAGAACGGGCATAATGGATATTGGATTGTAAACAAAAGTCCCCGAAACCCTGTGGCACGGTTATCCATGCCATAGAAAAATTCGACAGGTTAAAACTCGGAGAAAATGGAATATGGATATTGGATGAAATAACCCATTTTAGAATCGATGTTTTAACGGTAACCAACCAGTGCATTTCACCCTATTTGTCAAAAACAACCTCATTTTCACAAATCCTAAATCGATTTGTACCCAATGCACCCTATTTTATAGCCGCATAAAAAAAGACCCGCTCTGGTTGAGCGGGTCTTTTTAGGTACAATTTCTAATTACTAACTATTAATTGCTAATTATTAATTACCCCCTATCCTCTTGCCTTGATCAACTGCACCACTTTACGCCTGGTACCCTGTATCAGTTCCGCATAGTAAGTGCCGCTGCTGTAACTATGGCCGATCTGGAAAGTACTGTTTGACCCCAG
>NZ_JBXAPW010000024.1:0-10686 GCF_058806635.1 Sediminibacterium sp. GW821-FHT12F12
GTCACTTACTTAGACAACTGCACAGCATTTTTTGCTTCATTGATTATCAACTATTTTTAATAGCACAACACGTTAAAATAGAATTATATGAGATGGAAACATATACTAATGATGCTAGCGGGATGCTCCCTTCCCCTATTGCAAAGTGAATATAAATTCAAAAAAATGGCAAACCCAATGGAGGGAATGAAAATGTAGAAATGGTGGCTGAAAATATTTTAAATGATTAGTGAAAAGAAATATGATAAAGGCAAGATAATACTTCTATTCGGAGTGTTTCTTGTAACGATGGGATTTGGAATGACACTTCCGGTATTGCCATTCTATATTGAAAAGATTCTGTCAGCAGAAGATATTTCATCCAACAGCGTTTCATTTCATGTTGGATTGATAACTGGCGCTTTTCCGCTAACACAATTTCTTTTCTCATCTTACCTGGGTTCATTATCTGATAAAGCAGGCAGAAGACCGCTTATTTTAGGAGGCATAGCAGGATTTTCAATTTCAACATTTATTTTTTCATTTAGTGGAAGCATAACGCTGCTTTACATCTCCCGTTTGGCAGCAGGGTTTTTCACAGCTTCTTTTGTAACCGCATCGGGGGCATACATTGCTGACAAAACTCCAAGGGAAAAAAGAGGAAAGAACTTTGCAATACTGAACGGAGTGGCAGGATTGGGCGCAGTTGCAGGCCATTTGCTGGGTAATCTGTTTTCAAATGTTAGTATACAGTTTAATCTTTTTTTCGGCCAATTCATACTCGATAAATTTACATTTCCATTTGTTTTTTCTTCAGTGCTTACGTTACTGGTACTGTTACTGTATTTTGCATTATTACCCGAATCGCTCAGTACCCGGCATAAAATAGCGACGCATAGGGTAGCAAATACAAAAATATCTTTCATCCCAAATTTTAAATCGCTTAAAAAAGCATTCGTGCTAATGCTGGCATTGTCTTTCTTCAGCCAGCTTGCTCATTCAATGTTTGAAGGGACATTTGCACTTCACTCGCAACGCTTTTTTTTATTTGGGCCAAAGCAAATGAGCATTGTTCTGATTATTTGTGGTACGCTGATGGGTTTGCTGCAATTAGGGCCCATTGCATGGTTGATTGAAAAGAAAGGGGAAAAGATATTGTTACCTTTTGGTTGCCTGTTCGTGGGTATTGGTATATTCATGCTCACTACCCCACCGGAAATGGGATGGATATTAATTTACGTTTCTTTCATTTCAATCGGAAAAGCAATTCTTACACCGAGCCTGACTTCGCTCATAACAAAAGATTCCGGAAAGGAATATGGTGCATCGTTAGGTATTTTTAGCGCTGTTAATAGTCTGGGACAGGTTGCAGGTGTGGTATCCGGCGGGATAATTATGATTTGGTTTGACCACCTTGCGTATTGGATTGTTGCAACGATTCTGATTATATTTGCCTTAATTATTTCAAAAAAATTATAACCTTAATTTCGCATTAAGGCAATTGACAGGCATGAATTACATATTAAAGAGCATCAATAAATTGGACGCTTGAATATTATTATAAACAACCCATAATGACTGCAATAAAATCAATAGGGCAATTTTTCTGGAAAATCTTTAAGGCAATCTTTGTAAGGAAGAAGGATTGCTGCAAATGATGTATTTTGCGGTTTTAACACACTTATGAACAGCAACCTGTCCCAAATCATTCAGCAGTATAAAGAAGATAAACAATCTGTTTTCAACACATGGTTCATCAATAATGAAGAACGCCTGAAAGCATTCCGTTCAATTCGAAGAGGGGTAATGCAGGTGATTGATGATATTAAGAACAAAAAATTCCCTAATGATTTTAAAGGCTCTTCTTTAGAGTTTGTACTTAGCTGCATTACAGAACAGAAGCAAGTGTTTGAAGGTGCTTCTCACCCTTTTTACTGGAAACCAAAGCTGAGGATACCCGACATTTACGAGAACGAAAATAATAAGCAGGCTTTCGGACAATTTTTAGAAAATTGTTTGAATGCAAAAACAGAAGAACAAATAATTAAAGCAATCATCAGGCTGGATAGTTTAAAAATCAAAGGACTTGGCCCGTCAGTAGCCAGTATTTTATATTTTTTGCATCCCACTATTATTCCTCCTTTCAATACAGCAATAATCAACGGCTTTAATTTTCTATTTAAAGACAAAAAGAAATTAGGAAGTTGGAGCGAATATTTAAAATTGAGAGAGGTAATGATTGATGCCAATATTCAGCATCGTTCTGAGTTGTCATCTGATATGGGAGCAATTGCAGGATTATTATTTGAAATAGGAACACAGAAATTGATTTTAGGTAGTGATGTTTATTTATCAGAACCGGAACGTAAAAAGCTGGAAAAATTAATAGAGAAACGACAGCAGGATGTGCAACAGGAAAAAGAAGAGGAAAACCTGCATACCGAAATGCAATATCATTTATTGAAGATAGGTAATGCATTAGGCTATGATGTTATTGCAGCTTCCAATGACCGTTCCAGATCGCATTGTGGCAACAGTTTTTCATTTATGAGCTTGCAGCAATTTCCCGAAATCGCTTTAGATAAAGAAACACTGAACACAGTAAAATTGATTGATGTGTTATGGTTTCAAAAAGGAACAAATAATGTTATCGCTGCTTTTGAGGTAGAGAAAAGTACCAGTATATATTCAGGCATTTTGCGATTAACAGATTTGAGCTACTCAATTGCCGATGGGGATGAGGTATTTTATTTGATAGTTCCTGATAAAAGAGAAAAAGATGTTTGTATACAATTGTGCCGTCCTGCCATTAAGCAAAACAAAGTCATTATTAAGTATATTCTTTTTTCCGAACTCCGCAGCCATTGTGATGCCCTTTGCAAATTTGGCGAAAGCCATCATATAATGGAAAAGATTGCTAAGGCAGTATAAAAAAACAAAAGAGGTTATTCGCTGGAATAACCTCTTTTGTTTTTTTAGTTCCCGATTCTATTGCACATCATACAAAGCAATCATTCCCGCCGAAATATGGTCGTTTACATGGCAGTGAAATTGCCATGTGCCGGCATTATCTGCCTTCATATCTGCCGTAATAAGATTTGCAGGGCCAAGAAACACCACATCTGTACGGCTGCCACTAACTTTAGCGGTGTTGCCGTGCCAATGGGCTATATGATTATCCAGTTCATTACCTAAGTCCATTAAATTAAATACCATCTTACTTTTTCACTGGTTTTTATATTGGTGAACTTACAGTTACCATACATCAATCCATTTACAGAATGTTTCAGATTGCTTTCCTGAAAATTGGGATCATCATTACTTACATTATTTAAAGTGTATTTTGCTTTATTGCTGTCCAGATACAAACTATTATTTTCATCAACAATCATAAAAAGAGCAAATTTTTCATTATCAATGTCTTTTGACTTGTTGTTTTCCAGATAGCCTTTTTTATAAATAACGATTGAACTAACCAATCCTGCATTAATATCTTTATTATTATGTTCCATTACGTGGGAATGATATACCCAACCTATTGATGAACCATCTCTTTCGGCTGGCCCTGAATTTTCTGTAACTCTCCATTTATAAGTAAAAGTACTGCCTGGTGCTACGCCTGCAATACCTTCGTTATCTGCATCGTACACTACGCCATGCGGATGAATACTGTAAGGGAATTTGGCTTTGTTCTTAAAAATTACTTGTATGCTATCACCGACTTCTGCTCTTATAATAGGACCGACTATTCCTAAGTCTGCACCTTCTTTTGGTTTTTTTGTGGCAAAAGTAGCATCGGTATATTCTACATAAATGGCTTTAATATTTTTATTGCCTATGCGATTGCTGTCGTTTTGTAGGAAAACATTTTCAGCCTTGCCAAATGCACCACCTGTTAGTTGATTAATTCCCGTTGGAACATAATTCCATTCTACTTCTTCGGCGGCAATGTAGTAAACTCTTTGTACGGTTGGCGTAGCTAAATCGGTTGATGTAATAATATTTATTTCTTTTCTGCAACTTATCAGGGCTATTACTCCTGTACCTATAACAAGTAGGTGCTTTTTAAAATTTCTCATAAATATTTTTTGCAGATGATAGTATTAAAATTTGGCAGTAAACCCAACATAAAAGCTACGACCCACGGAGGGAATAATGCCAGGGCCGGGATATTCGTCGGTTCTCCTGGTGAAATATGATTTATCAGCTATGTTGTTTGAACCTATTTTAATGGCGTAGTTATTAATTTTATAAGTAGCACTGATGTCTAAAACGGTATATGCCGGAATGTAACCTGCAATGGGGTCATCGCTTGTTTTTACATTTGATGCATCACCATAAGCATCGCCAACTGAATTTACCTGGAAGGTGGAAGAGAAATGTTTGTTACAGAAAATCAAACCAACACGGTTGATGGTTTTCGCAGCAGCTTCTACTCTCTTACCTTTAAATTCTCCGCTGGTATATCTTGCATCTATGTATGCAAAAGAATTAAAAACACTTAATCCATATTTGGATTTTTCATTAATGGCTTTTAAAATATTTAGTTCTGCATAACTTTCAATTCCTTTATGAACACTGTTGGCAATATTTGTTCTTAGTGAATAGTCATCGCCTGTTACTGGGTCTTGCTTTAATACTACACCAATCCTGTTATTATAAGCCATGTAAAAACCGCCAATATCAAAATTAAAATAATTTTTTATTGTACCCCTGTACCCTAAATCTGCATTGAAACCGTAAGCATCTTTTAGGTCTGGGTCAATTTTAGAAGTGGTGCCAAAAGGTTCTAACTGGCTGTAATCAATGGGGCGGTATGCCTGACTAAAGTTTGCATACAGACTTGTATTTTTCGATGGTTTATATTCAATGCCTAACCCTGCCAATGGAAAATATCTGTTACGGCTTTGGTCGGTTGAAAGTTTAATATTGTCTTCTATTTTATATCCTTTTGCGGTGCTGTTTAAATATTCAAATCTAAAGCCGGGTGTAATGGTTAAATTATTTCCTACTCTGAAAATATTTTCTACAAACGGTGCAATATTGGTAGTGGTAAAATCTAAATTATATCCCCAATCGCCAGTGATGGATAAATCAAAATCACTGTTGGTAGTGCCTTCGCCACCACCTTGCCGTTTGAACCAGGCGTAACTATATCTTAAACCTCCTGCAATGGTTGATTGTTGTTTTCCTAATTTGTAATTGTGTGCAATCCTAAGTTCTGTTGTTGTATTGTGGATGTCCTGTCTGCCAACTTCCCGTGGTACAAAAGCATTTGTTGCCGGATCTATTTCATCTAATGCACTGGCTCCACCGTCTTCGTTACGCCAAACCAATGAGCGGTTGCTAAACAGGTAAGATGTTTTTAAACTGATGGTAGTGTTTTCAGACGGCGTAAAGTTTGCATAAACGGTAGCAATATTCCAGGGGCTTTTCAGCCAGTTTCTTGTTCTTGTTGAGACTTTAGGATTCGTATAAAACATACTGTCCGTTAATCCTCCCGGCATTTTTAGTTGATTGCGAAGCAGGGAGTATTCTATACCAATATTTAACTTTTGTGATGGCTTGTACTCAAATTTACCAAACCCTGATAGCTGCCATTGCTGGCTGTTGGGGCGGTATCCATTCATATTTCTGTATTGAATAAAACCGTAATAACTAATTTTTTTGTAGGTACCGCCAACTGAATTGAAAGAATTAAACATTCCAAAACTTCCAATGGTTTGTGAGGTAGTAAACTCAAAAGGTTTATTGGCTGGGGCATCTTTAGTAACATAATTTACCAGGCCGCCAAATTGCGAACCAAATTGTAATGAAGCTGCACCCCTTACCATTTCTATTCGACTAACTGCTTCCATAGGCGGAATATAATAGGCTTCGTTATAACCATAAATATCTGCACTGATGTTATATCCATTTTGGCGGGTATTCATTTCAATACTTTGAATAGGGTTCAGGCCTCTTGTGGCAATACCGTTTGCAGTGAAGCCGCTGCTTTCAGTTTCAACAATATTTAACCCGGGAATTCTGCCTAAAATTTGGCGGGTGTTGTTGATGGCTTTGTTGGCATCCAAACTATCCACAAGAATTATTTCGTTTTTCTTGCCTGCATAAATAATTCCGTTTTTTATTTCGGGCAAATGCCCTACGCCATTTACAGTTTTGTAGCCTGTAATGGTTACTTCTTTTAAGGTTCGGCTGGTATCAGCCTTTTGTGCATTGGTAATTAGTACACATAACAGTGAACATATTGTAATTATAATTTTTTGCATACTCATATTGTTTAGTTTATCAGGATGCAAATGTGATATATAATTGTTCTGCAAAATTTCACAATCGGGAAAAGAAACAACGAAATCGGGAAAAAAGGAATGGCTTTAAGACAATAGAACAGCCTCGTGGCTAAAAGTATTTATAAAGCTCTGTTAGATTTTTAACCCGATTTTTAAGCCTGTCATTAAACAAATTGATATACTCATAGACTTAGATAAGCATTAATGGCAGTACCTTGTCGCCATTTCAGGGTTTTATAAACAAAGGCAACCTTTTATTTAAAAGAGCCAAAATAAAACTATCAAAAAAGAAAATATTATTATTTGGCATTATCAAATCTGGAGGTACAAAATTTATGTAATGGGTGCCGGGAGGATAACCGGCAACAGGAAAGGCTGTTTTTTGACTAGCTCAAGGAGTTTGCTGCAAATATTTGTTACAGGTATGCTTTCAGTGAAATTGAGGGACAAGACCTAGTATGTGATGCTTTCGTCGTAAAAGTGTTTAAAAATCTGCACTCTTACAACGAAGAAATTTACGAATGCAATGAAGCGGCTTTGAAAGACAGTCTTATACCTTCTCTTGTTCAATATCACTCCAACGGTGGGTATATCATCTGCCATTGTCGATCAAGCTGAAATAGCCATTGCAAATTTACAGGGAATAGTAGTTAAAAGAATTTAAGTAAACATTAACAATGGGGTAACGGTATTGCCGGTAGATGTAAGTAATTTGGCAAAGGGCAACTATTTTTGACCGTGATAAACAGGGCTACAGATATAAAAACTACCCGGTTTGCCAAGTTATAACCCATAATTGTATAAATACTTTCCAAAATTATGTAAGCCTGAACAAGCCAGTTGGCCTATCTTTATGCCTCGAAAGGGTGATTTTCAAAAAATAACCCTAATTTTACGCCAGTTTAATGAAAAAAAACATATCCATACAATTAAAAGCGGCTGTCCTGCTGATAGTATTCGGGTTGAATACTATAGTAGGTTTTGCATGTGGCATTGGTATAGATATGGGGTTTAACAGCACTCATCATGAAGAGGAAAAGGCTGCGGTGATTCATGTTCATGATGATGGAAAAAATGATGACCATCATAACCCATCTGCAAGCCATCAACATGAAGCAAAGAAAACGGATAGTAAAGAAAAAAAAGGCTGTTGCAATGATGAGGTACAAAAACTCCAGAGTTTAGACAAAGCACTGAATCAAAACGCTAAGACAGCAATTGATGCACCGGTTTTTGCAGCTATTATCAGCACTTTTTTAGGTATAGATATTTTTAATTCAGCAAAAGCTTACCCTCCAAAATATGTTGCCAGGTTCTTTTATCCTCCTCCACCTGACATTCGCATAGCGATTCAGAGTTTACAGATTTGATTATTGTAACTGAGTTTGATGGCACTGCCCGTCGAACTATCACTGCTTTGCCCAAAGGCATAGTCGTTTTGTTTCAGTTATTGTAATCAAATTTTTATATGTTCAAACGTATCATAACAGTCTTTACCGGCTTGCTTATAATAGCAAACGCTTACAGCCAAAAAATTATTTCCGAAGCAGATGCTGTAAGTATGGCTCTAAAAAACAGCCGCAATATTTCCGCCGCAGGGTTATCCATTTTACAGCAAAAGCAATTACTAAAAAGCAGTATAAACCTGCCCAACCCCGATGTTTTTATAGAAAGCCCTACCGGGAAATTTTATACCGGAAGTATTACCCAGTCAACCGAATTTCCTACAGTTTACAGCAAGCAATACCAGTTGCAAAAGCAACGGATTGTGCTGGCAGAAAAAGAAAAAGGCTTCACAGAAAATGAAGTGAGGTTTCAGGTAAAACAATTGTATTTGTTGCTGCAATACGCATCGGCACTACAGCAGCAATTATATGTGCAGGATACCGTGTATGAACGGATCAGCAAAGTGGCAGGCCGCCAGTTTGATGCCGGGCAGATTGATTACCTGCAAAAAACATTTACTGAAAGCCAGTATGGCGAAATACATAACCAATATTTACAGGCACAACTTACCATCAGCAATCTGCAAAGCCAGCTACAATACCTCACCGGCTTGCAGGAAATTTTCATGGCAGCACCGCTTGATACCAACCTTTTAATGGATGTTACCATAGCGAAAGACAGCACTGCTTTTATAGCAAACCCATCTGTACAAATTTTTAACCAGTCAGCTGTGATTGCCCAAAAAAATATTGCCTTGCAAAAGGCAAAAGCATTGCCCGGCCTGGCATTTGGTTACTTTAATCAGGGGGAAAGAAATACGCCCATTGGAAATCGTTTTCGTGTTGGTTTTACCGTGCCTTTGTGGTTTGGTCAATATAAAAGCAATATCAATGCAGCAAAAACAGCATGGGAAATCAATAAACAAAAAGCAAGTGGTTTACAGCAACAACTCTCAGTTCAATTAATACAGGCACAAAACGAACTGGCTATCTACACACAATCATTACAATACTATAAAAATACCGGTATCCCCAAAGCCAATGTAATTATTGGTACGGCAAAACGATTTTTTGAAAGTGGCGAAAATGATTATATCAATTACCTGCGGACCATCAATGACGCTTATTCAATACAATTAAAATACCTGGAGGTTATAAGGAATTATAACCAGGCCATCTTATCTATAAAATATATAACAGGAACATTATGATAAAGAAAATCTTGATTTTATTGCTTCTTATCCCTTCCTTAGTTTTTGCACATGGTGGAGAAGACCACGGAGATGCTAAAAAGGAAGGCGCAAAACCTGCAGCTTATTTTAGCAGCGAAGCTGTATCTGATGTGTATGAGTTGCTGGCAAAATATCCGCCACTGACGCCCGGTAAAGAAGCAACATTTAAATTATTTGTAAGTGACTTTAATAGCAACGCACCGGTTGACAGTGTCACATTACAAATTGCCGTTGCTGATAATCCGAACATAAAATTAGTAGTAACTCAAATTGATAAAGGTGTGTACGAGGTAAAAGGAATTTTTCCTGATAAGAAAGCATACAACCTTACCGTTAATATTAACTCATCGCTTGGCCCTGATTTGATACTGATAAATAATATTGCTGTTGGCAAGGAATTGGAAAAAGAAATTACTCTCGTTCATGCTGATACACATTGGTATCAAACTACCTGGTTTTTTGGTATAGCGGGATTATTAGCCGGTTTACTATTGATGTTTTTTGTAATGAAAAAAACAAATAGAAAAGTTGCTGCAAGCATTATCATCCTGCTTTGCTTGCTGCCCACTGCTACCTACAATACAGCATCCGCACATGGTGGCGAGGATGATGAAGCTGGCGGCAAATCCGGTGGTGCGATGTCATCAACATTCATGGTTGAAAAAGAAACCCAATTTCTTTTTGGCATCCTTACCCAAAAAATTGAAACAGGTGACTTTAATCAATCAACGCAGGTGCTGGGTACCATTATTCCTTCCTCACAGGGAAGGGCAGTGATACAATCACCGCAGGCAGGAAAAATAGTTTCATTAAAAGTATCTGTGGGTCAAAAGGTTTCTTCGGGACAGGTGTTGGCTGTGATAGAACAGCAGGTTGATGCAGGTACCCAAATCAATATTCTTTCACAAAGGAATACAGTAGATGCTGAATTTAATGCAGCCAAAGCTCAATACGACAGGCTAAAAGCTATAGAAGACATTGCCGCTAAAAAAGATGTGACCGAAGCAAAAGCCAGGTACGAAACAGCTTTAAAAAATAAACAGTTATTTACGGCTAATGCAGGACGTAGTACTGGTAATACAAAAATGATAACCCTTACAGCCCCTATCAGCGGTGTGGTGGGTGCATTTAACTATTCTATAGGTGCGGTCGTAAATGCCGGTGAAACATTGTTTGATATAACCAATATTGAAAAAGTGCTGGTAGAAACACAGGTATTTGCTAATGATGCGGCACAGGTAAAATCTGTAGAAAACATCACCGCCTCATCTAATATAGAAAATGATACCACTACCTATCACTTAAAATTGATTTCCACTGCACAATCGGTAAATGGAGCCAACCAATCTCAAAAAGTAATTTTTGAAATAATCAATCCCAAATCACAATTTAAAATCGGCGAAAACATCAGGGTATTTATTTTTTCAAAAGATATTTCAACACAAATAATTGTGCCAAATGATGCTGTTGCAGAAATAAACGGTAAACCTGCGGTATTTGTAAAGGATAAAGCGGAGCAATACAGTATCAGTTACGTTAACAAAGGCACATCAAACGGAAAATATACTGCTATAATTAAAGGTGTGGAAGAAGGCGAAAGAGTGGTAACAACCGGCGTTTATCAAATGAAAACAATCTATTTAAATCAATAATCATTTTTAGAAGCTGTTTGAGTTAAATAAATAAAAGAGGCTAATGTGGAAAGGATAGACTAAAGATTGGAAGTCAGTCGTTGAG
>NZ_JBXAPW010000025.1:0-4564 GCF_058806635.1 Sediminibacterium sp. GW821-FHT12F12
CAACGACTGACTTCCAATCTTTAGTCTATCCTTTCCACATTAGCCTCTTTTATTTATTTAACTCAAACAGCTTCTTAATTTATCTTGGCTATGGAAAATAGCAAAGAAATCATCACTAAATAGACTGAAGCTTATATTTTCATCTCGTGCTACAAATCTAAGATCAATACTTTTACTTTTTAAATCGAATAGCATTGCGACATTATGAGCCCATAAATCGCTTCTTTCTTTAAAATTAACAACTTTAGGTTCTTCTTCACTTTCGATATGCATTCCTATAGCTTTCTTCGATGGATTTAGTGATTGTTCAATCGAACTTCTTGTGAAATTCTTGAAATATTCTTCAGCCTTTTGTTTGTCGTAAGATTCACCTGCTTGCATCAAGATTGATACTTCATCTCCTTGTCGTACTAATGAAAGTCCTCCGATTATAAATGTCTTATCATTGTTTGAAAAATTGATTTCATCAAATCCTGTAGTGAAAGAGAAATGGTATATCACATTTTCAGGAATATTATCATAAAAATCAATTTTTTCTAAATCGAAACCTCGGTCTGTTACATGATCTAAAAAGTCAACTAGTGAAACTCCATAAGACTCCTCTTCCGAAAGTAACTGTATTACTGAATTATGATGATTAAAAATAAAGAACGGCTCCAGAGTATTGAATGAAGTAGGAAGTGATTTTGGTCCATATTGTAGGAGCCTACTTGCGTATTCCATTAGATAATATCGCAAAGCATTTTCATTTGTCCTATCTAACCCATTATTAAGTTGAATATGAACAATTTTTCTACCTGTGTCAAATTGCTTTTTTAGCTTTTTCCATAATGATGGATTTGCGACTTTGATTTTATCAAAGTCAAAATTGCTGTCAGCTTGGTTGAATTTAGAAAATATTGCTTTTAGTCTCATCTATGATTATTGTCATTCTTCATATTGTACACAACTTAGTTATACGCGCTAAACTGTTGCACCAATACAGCCATTCAGGTTGGCTTTGCATGCATAACTAGCACTTAATGAATATAAGAAAAATTTATTCTAAGCTATATGAGAGGTGTTGGTGACTAACCTAATTGTATTTAAACCAATGTAATGTGGATGGTTGCTTTATCCCTACTTTTCATACAACCGTTGATGGCATTGAGTAATCACCCATATAGAATCCCTAAAACCCATAACAGAAAACGCCACCTTTTGGGTGGCGTTCCTTGTAACAGACAAGCAACCGAAGAGACCATTTGTATCCCGCCCAAGCGGAAAAAATAAGCAGTTAGATTTTGGGTGCGGCCTGCAGAATTTCTTCCGAAACGCCCGAAGCGTATTTTTCAAAATTCTGCACAAATTGAATAGCCAGGTCCTTCGCTTTGGCATCATAGGCAGTTTTATCCGCCCAGGTGCTGCGTGGGTTTAAAATTTTTGGTGGTACACCGGGGCAGCTCAATGGCATTTCCATCCCAAATACAGGATGGGTTTCGTAGCCCACGTTGTCCAGTTTGCCTTCCAGCGCCGCGGTGATCATGGCACGAGTATAAGCCAGCTTCATACGGTTACCAATGCCATAAGGGCCCCCGCTCCAACCGGTATTGATCATCCATACATTTACTTCGTGTTTACGCATTTTCTCTCCCAGCATGGCCGCATATTTACCGGGATGCAGGGGTAAAAATGGTGCGCCAAAACAGGCACTGAACGTGGTTTTGGGTTCGGTAACACCCGCTTCGGTACCCGCCACTTTAGCCGTATACCCGCTGATGAACTGGTACATGGCCTGGCCAGCAGACAATCGGCTGATGGGAGGCAATACCCCATAGGCATCGCAGGTTAAAAAGAAGATATTTCTGGGCAGTCCGCCAATACTGGGTTCCAGCGCATTGCTGATAAAGCCCAGCGGATAACTCACCCTTGTATTCTCGGTAATTTCTTTACTGCTGAAATCGATCTGGCGGGTGCCGGGATAAAAATGAATGTTCTCTACCAGGGCAGAGGGTCTGATAGCACGGAAGATCTCGGGTTCTTTTTCCTCACTCAGGTCAATGGTTTTGGCATAACAGCCGCCTTCAAAATTAAATACGGTGTTATCTGTCCAGCCATGTTCATCATCGCCTATCAGTTTGCGGTTGGGGTCGGCACTGAGTGTTGTTTTACCGGTGCCGCTCAAACCAAAGAAAACAGCCACATCTCCTTCCCTGCCCATATTGGCACTGCAATGCATGCTCAACACATTTTTTTCGTTGGGCAGCAGAAAATTGAGCACACTGAAAATTCCTTTTTTGATCTCACCCGTATAACCGGTGCCGCCGATCAGAATGGTTTTGTGTGTAAAGGAAATAACCGCAAAATTGTGTTGTCTGGTACCGTCTTCTTTCGGATCTGCCGTAAAGCCCGGCGCCTGTATGATATGCCATTCCGGTGCAAAACCAGCAAGTTCTTCCTCTGCCGGGCGCAGGAACATATTGTGTGCAAACAGATTACTCCAGGGATGTTCGTTGATGACACGGATATTCATCCTGTGTGCCGGATCGGCGCAGGCCTGCGCATCGCGCACCCATACTTCTTCTTTGGCAGCGAGGTAATCCAGCAGTTTTTTCTTCAGCTGGTGAAAATATTTTTCGTCGATGGGAATATTAAAACCGTTCCAGTCAACCGTCGTTTCTGTCAACGCATCCTTTACAATGAATTTGTCTTTCGGACTGCGCCCGGTAAATTCTCCGGTACGGATACAGAGCGCGCCGGTATCGTTCAGTACACCCTGACCGCGCAGTACGGTCTGTTCTGCCAGCTCTTCGGGCGATAACTGGTAATGAATAGTTGTTTGCGGGGTAAACCCTAATTCCTGTAGTATCTGTTTGGGATCTATGGTAGCAGCCATCATATACGAACAAACGTTAGTTAGATTGCAAAAGTAATTGTTTAACGCTTTCCGAATTTTTTATGTGTTGCGGGTACACATAAAAAAAATGCAATTGATACCGGGTTTCTTGCAGAATATCCAATATAGCTCCAGATTAACTAAATAATAGATATAGATAACTCACGTATTTTGAATGTTTTAGAAATCGTTTTCGGCTATTGCAACAAATTGGGTATCTGGCCTGCAAAAGAGCCGCAGGAAGGTTGACAGTGAAGGTTTTGCGCTAAACCCTTCTTTTTTGCCTCATCCTAACATTTTTTTAGATAACAAAAAATCTGCATACCTGACTAAATGAGTAGGTTTGCAGTAAATGCGTGTTATGAAGAACCTGAAACTGACTGTTGCATTCTTTTTATTGACCATCTGCACCATCGCTTCTGCCCAACAGCAGGCAGCTGATGAGCAAAAAGGCAAATTCAAACAAGAGAATATTTTCCTCGGAACCAGCCTGAACCTCGGTATTGCCAACCGTTCCTTTAATGTGGGGCTGAATCCGGAGGTTGGGTATAGTGTTACCCGCTGGTTAGATGCGGGTGTCTCGCTCAATATCAATTACTTTTCGCAGAACGCGTCCGACTTCAGCAATATCCGTTTCCGCAATTTCAATTTCGGGGGAGGTCCTTTTCTGCGCGTATGGCCGCTGAGTTTTCTGCATTTTCAGGTACAGCCAGAATATAACTGGATCAGTTCCAGTCAGAAAAACGTGCTTACCGGACAATCGGGCACCTATAAATACAATGCCGGCAGTTTACTGGTGGGTGTAGGGTATGGTACCCGTGTTCTGGGCTCGCACTATTCGTATGTAACACTGATGATCGATGTGATGCAGAACCTGAACTCTCCTTACCGCGATCAGTATAATGATCCCTTACCGGTATTCCGTGCGGGTTTTGGTATGTATCTTAAGCCAAGGCGTCGATAGCTGCCTGCGCTGTATCGCAAACGATCAAGCGGGTTCGCCAGTTATCATAGAGAAATCCTTCTTTGGCCATGGTATCAATATGCTCGATCAGGTGTTGATAGAAACCTGCAGTATTCAACAGCACGATTTTTTTGTTGTGGATATTGAGGTTGTTCCAGGTAAGCATTTCGAAAAATTCATCTAAGGTTCCGTTTCCACCGGCGAGAATGATAGCTGCATCGCAGAGCTCATACATCGTCTTTTTACGCACATGCATGTCTTCTACCACCCGTAATTCGGTAATACCTTCATGCTGCGCTTCCCATTCGAGTAACACTTTGGGAATCACCCCGATCACTTTGCCTCCCTGGTCCATCGAGGCATTGGCCACGGCCCCCATCAAGCCCTTATTGCCACCGCCGTAGATGATCGTGATATTTTTATCGGCCATCAGTTTACCCAGGGCTGCCGCTTCTTTTTCGTACAAGGGATTGTTACCGGATTTTGATCCGCAAAACACTGCAATACTGCTTACACGCATACATCAAAATTTGATTAAGCAAATTAGGTTAAATGTTGTTAACGTGTTGTGCTATCAGGCAATGCTAAATTTCTTAAGTTGGAAAAATAAAAACTGCCAATTCAGGGTGTTCGATAAAAAATACTAACCAGTCCGCCTAAGAAGCTGTTTAAAATTCGCTTTATTGATAGTTATTCGACATTAATATGTGTAAAAGTGGATAAAA
>NZ_JBXAPW010000026.1:0-2530 GCF_058806635.1 Sediminibacterium sp. GW821-FHT12F12
CTGCCGAAGCAGTTATAGAGCTATCTGCAATACGACAAATGCTCAACAGTTTATGGTAAATTTTAAACAGCTTCTAAAGCGGACTGATTAGAAAGTTTTCTTCGATCACCCCGAATTGGCGGTTTTATTTTTCTAACCATAGAAATTTGGAATTATCGAATAGCACAACACGTTATCCTTATCCTTTTTTCTCTTTTAATGCCATACCGCATTTAGAACATTTACCGGGTTTATCGCTGGTAACATCTGCGTGCATAGGACATACATAAGAAGCGGCCACTGCTTTTTTATTCTCTTTCAGGTTCATGCCGCATTTGGAACATTTACCGGGTTTATCGCTGGTAACATCCGCATGCATGGGGCATACATAGGCTGCTTCTTTTGGGGTCTCTTTCAGATTCATACCGCATTTGGAACATTTGGCGGGTTTGTTGCTGGTAACATCGGCATGCATGGGGCATACATAGTGTTTGTTGTCCTGTGCAAATACAGTTACGGATACGATGGTGAAAGCTGCCATCAAGAGCATTTTGATCTTTTTCATGGTGTCGGTTTTATAGATGATAAATAAATACGGGAACGGGGCCGTGATAGAAACGCCCAAAGCCCGGCAATGATTGCCCGGCGCATAGAACAGGAAAAAAATTAAATACGGATAACGCGGTTACGCAGGTAAACCGCCAGGCCCCTGTCGGGAGGAGCATTACTGGTAGGATTTTCTTCTGTTACAGAAGAAAGGTTGATCACGGGTGTCTGAAATACAGATACAGGAACCGCATCGGCTTCCAGCTGGGTGAGCTGGTAGGCAGCCGTGGCGGCTTTCTGATCGATGGTGTTCTTTACAAATTTCTGCTCGTCTTTGCAGCAGCCCTTCCCTTTTTGATTGGTTTTGGCCATACCGCATTTATCGCAGGTCTTGTCTTTTTTACTCGTAAAACCCCATCCCGCCGCTTTGCCCATGCAATAATGCATATGCATGGTAACGCCAGCAGAGGCGCTCAGATGCACAAGGGCTAATATGATGACGAGAAGCTTTTTCATGTACTAAGACAGAGCAAAAGTAATAGTAATATCCTGCAAATTTTGCTAAAATTCCGGACGAGCGGCTGAAAACCGCTTATTCTGAGCAGGTTATTACCTGATAAACGAAGCGTTTGGCAGGTCATACAACAACGATTCAGCCGGATAAACTATCTCCAGATAAGCCTGCCGGTTTAGTCGTTTCCTCAATTTTAACAACCTGACCAAAATCATCTTTTGTGAAAATGGCTTATTCTAATTTGCCTGCCGTACACAGTTTTCATTATCCTGTTAGCTAAGCGGTATGTCTGATCCTTTTGTAACCATCCCCAAGGGGAATCCATTTTCTGCCCGTACTATTTTTTACTGGCGACTTGCCCAAACAGCGGTATGGTTGGTGGGTGCGGGTATTTTGCTGAGTTTGTTTCTCTTCCCCAACATCGGTTTATTGTTGTTCTGGCATATACTGATTCCGGTGGCACCGGCATTGTTTGTATTTGCTGCGGGTGTATGGCGTAATGTTTGTCCACTCGCCACCACTAATTTACTACCCCGCCATTGGGGCCTCTCACAAAGAAAAAAACTATCCGCTTCACAACTGGGTAAGCTGAATCTGGTAAGTGTATTGTTATTATATAGTATCGTTCCCTTACGCCACGCTGTGTTTAATACGAATGGGGTTGCTACCGGTTTGCTCATTGTGGCATTAACCAGCGTAGGCATTACCCTGGGCTTTTTTTACGAATGGAAAAGTGCCTGGTGTTCCGGTCTCTGCCCCATACATCCTGTTGAAAAACTATATGGCAGTAATGTGGCATTCACTGTACCCAATGCCCATTGCGATAAATGTATGAACTGTGTAGTGCCCTGTCCGGACTCAACACCCAATATCCATCCTTCCGCTTCTGTAAAAACCATTTACCACAAACTGAGCGGCTGGCTGATTGTGGGTGGACTGCCCGGTTTTATCTGGGGATGGTTTCATGTACCGGACCATGCTTATGTTGCCGGCGTCAACGCTTTTCCCGGTGTGTACGAAATGCCGCTGATGGGTATGTTGCTTACCTTATCTATCTATGCCATTTTTGCGGAGCTGGTGGTTCCCGGCAGCGAAAAAAAACTGAGTGGCTTGTTTGCTGCGACCGGAGTGTCCTGTTATTACTGGTACCGTTTGCCCGCTTTATTTGGTATGGGCGATTTTAAGGAGGATGGTTTTCTGATAGACCTGAGTGCTTCTCTTCCTTTCTGGATAGTAAGAACTTTCACAGTTGCCCTTGCTGTTCTTTTCTTCTACTGGCTGGTGATCCGCCCCTCCAACAAACAGAGCTGGGCTGTGCGGCCGCCTTACGCGAACAAATTCCAACAATAACAACCGCGCCTTTGCGCCTTGGCGAGAAAATATACTCTCGCTAAGCAAGGGCGCGGTTAAAAGCGTGTCCCGTCCTGAAATAGCGATACACAAAAACAGTCGTTATGTCACAAAGTGCATCAAATCAGTACGTTAAACGTA
>NZ_JBXAPW010000027.1:0-2162 GCF_058806635.1 Sediminibacterium sp. GW821-FHT12F12
GGCACACTCAGTCAGTCTGCCATGAACAGTATTACCAACCTCGGTAACCTGACAGCTCTCACGGTTTCTGGTAATGTTACTTCCAACTCCATCAGTGTAGTAACAGGTAATCTGACAAACATTACTGCAACAGGACTCATCAATGCAGGGTCGCTCAGTTCACCATTGGCTACTATCACAGATATAACTTCTACAGGAACGATTACTGGTGGAACATTTAGTGGCACACTCAGTCAGTCGGCCATGAACAGTATTACCAACCTCGGTAACCTGACAGCTCTCACGGTTTCTGGTAATGTTACTTCCAACTCCATCAGTGTAGTAACAGGTAATCTGACAAACATTACTGCAACAGGACTCATCAATGCAGGGTCGCTCAGTTCACCATTGGCTACTATCACAGATATAACTTCTACAGGAACGATTACTGGTGGAACATTTAGTGGCACACTCAGTCAGTCGGCCATGAACAGTATTACCAACCTCGGTAACCTGACGGCTCTCACGGTTTCTGGTAATGTTACTTCCAACTCCATCAGTGTAGTAACAGGTAATCTGACAAACATTACTGCAACAGGACTCATCAATGCAGGGTCGCTCAGTTCACCATTGGCTACTCTGACCAATATTAACACAAGTGGAACCATTACCGGTGGAACCTTCAGTGGCACACTCAGTCAGTCGGCCATGAACAGTATTACCAACCTCGGTAACCTGACAGCTCTCACGGTTTCTGGTAATGTTACTTCCAACTCCATCAGTGTGGTTACGGGTAACCTGACCAACATTACTGCAACAGGATTGATCAATGCAGGGTCACTCAGTTCGCCATTGGCTACTATCACAGATATAACTTCTACAGGAACGATTACTGGTGGAACATTTAGTGGCACACTCAGTCAGTCGGCCATGAACAGTATTACCAACCTCGGTAACCTGACGGCTCTCACGGTTTCTGGTAATGTTACTTCCAACTCCATCAGTGTAGTAACAGGTAACCTGACCAATATCACTGCAACGGGATTGATCAATGCTGGGTCGCTCAGTTCACCATTGGCTACTCTGACCAATATCAACACAAGCGGAACCATCACTGGTGGAACATTCAGTGGCACACTCAGTCAGTCGGCCATGAACAGTATTACCAACCTCGGTAATCTGACGGCTTTAACTGTTAGCGGAAACGTCACTTCCAATTCCATCAGTGTAGTAACAGGTAATCTGACAAACATTACTGCAACGGGATTGATCAATGCAGGATCACTTAGTTCACCATTGGCCACCCTTACAAACATTAATACAAGCGGAACCATCACGGGTGGAACCTTCAGTGGCACACTCAGTCAGTCTGCCATGAACAGTATCACCAACCTCGGTAATCTGACAGCTTTAACTGTTAGTGGAAACGTTACTTCCAATTCCATCAGTGTAGTTACGGGTAACCTGACAAACATTACCGCAACAGGATTGATCAATGCAGGGTCGCTTAGTTCACCATTGGCTACTATCACAGATATAACTTCTACAGGAACGATTACCGGTGGAACATTCAGCGGTACATTGGGAACAGGTACATTAAATAATATTACATCGCTCGGTAACCTGGCAGCAATTACTGTCAGCGGCAATGTAACTGCCAACTCCATCAGCGTGGTTACGGGTAACTTAACCAACATTACCGCAACGGGATTAATCAATGCAGGGTCACTCAGTTCACCATTGGCTACTATCACAGATATAACTTCTACAGGAACGATTACAGGTGGAACATTTAGTGGAACATTGGGAACAGGTACATTGAATAATATCACATCGCTCGGTAATCTTTCTGCAATAACTGTCAGCGGTAATGTTACCGCTAACTCCATCAGCGTGGTTACGGGTAACTTAACCAACATTACTGCAACGGGATTAATTAATGCAGGGTCTCTCAGTTCTCCTTTGGCTACTATCACTGACATCACTTCAACAGGGACAATTACCGGTGGGACCTTCAGCGGAACATTGGGAACAGGCACGTTGAACAATATCACTTCACTCGGTAATCTTTCAGCAATAACCGTCAGCGGTAATGTTACCGCATCCTCTGTGAGTGCCACTACTGGTAACTTTACAGATATTACTGCAACAGGAACGATTACCGGTGGAACATTCAGCGGTAC
>NZ_JBXAPW010000028.1:0-1781 GCF_058806635.1 Sediminibacterium sp. GW821-FHT12F12
AAACCGGTGATAGTAGTTGTACTGATAGAACCTGCTGTAACATTACCTGTTACAGTTAAGGCTGATAAGTTACCAAGACTTGTAATACTGTTTAAAGTACCAGTTGACAGTGTGCCACTGAAGGTTCCGCCGGTGATCGTGCCAGGTACCGTTAAGTTACCAATGGTTGCTGTGGCTGCGCTGATATTACCTGCATCTACTGTGCCACTTACCGTTACACTTGCCAGTGTGCCGAGGCTCGTGATATTAGGTTGGGCTGCCGTAGTCAGTGTGCCACCCAGGGTGGTACCGGTGATCGCACCACTTACACTCAATGATGTTAAACCGGTCAGGTTCGCGATCGTAGCAGTGGTTGTACTGATAGAACCTGCTGCAACATTACCTGTTACAGTTAAGGCTGATAAGTTGCCAAGACTGGTGATACTGTTTAAAGTACCAGTTGACAGTGTGCCACTGAATGTGCCACCTGTGATCGTGCCAGGTACCGTTAAGTTACCAATGGTACCGGTGGTAGCGCTGATATTACCTGCATCTACTGTGCCACTCACCGTTACACTTCCCAGTGTGCCGAGGCTCGTGATATTAGGCTGGGCTGCTGTAGTCAGTGTGCCACCCAGTGTGGTACCGGTGATCGCACCACTTACACTCAATGATGTTAAACCAGTTAAGTTAGCGATAGTAGCAGTGGTTGTACTGATAGATCCTGCTGTGATATTACCTGATACGGTTAAGGCTGATAAGTTACCAAGGCTGGTGATACTGTTTAAAGTACCAGTTGACAGTGTACCACTGAATGTGCCACCTGTGATCGTTCCAGGTACTGTTAAGTTACCAATGGTACCGGTAGTGCTGCTGATATTACCTATGCTAGCGGTGCCACTTACCGTTACACTTGCCAGTGTGCCAAGGCTCGTGATATTAGGCTGGGCCGCAGTAGTCAGTGTGCCACCCAGGGTGGTACCGGTGATTGCGCCGTTAACAGTCAGACTTGTCAAACCGGTGATAGTAGTTGTACTGATAGAACCTGCTGCAACATTACCTGTTACAGTTAAGGCTGTTAAGTTACCAAGGCTGGTGATACTGTTTAAAGTACCAGTTGACAGTGTGCCACTGAACGTGCCACCAGTGATCGTGCCAGGTACTGTTAAGTTACCAATGGTTGCTGTGGTTGCGCTGATATTACCTGCATCTACTGTGCCACTTACCGTTACACTTGCCAGTGTGCCAAGGCTCGTGATATTAGGTTGGGCTGCCGTAGTCAGTGTGCCACCCAGGGTGGTACCGGTGATCGCACCACTTACACTCAATGATGTTAAACCGGTCAGGTTCGCGATCGTAGCAGTGGTTGTACTGATAGAACCAGCTGCAACATTACCACTCACTGTGATTGCACTCAGATTACCCAGTGCGGTAATGCCATCCAGGGTTCCCTGGGATAAAGTTCCGCTGTAAGTTCCGCCTACTATATTACCGGTAACTGTCAGGTTCTGTAAACCAGACAGATTGGTGATGTTCGCTGTTGTAGCACTCAGTACATTAGTAACAGTGGTACCACTTACAGTAAGTCCCGTTAAAGTTCCTACCGTGGTAATATTAGGTTGACTCGCAGTAGTTAATGTACCACTCAATGTGTTCGCACTGATATTGCCGGTAACTGTCAGACCACTTAAGCCAGACAGGTTCGTGATCGTTGCAGTGGTTGTGCTGATAGAGCCCGCACTTACATTACCACTCACTGTGATCGCACTCAGATTACCCAGTGCGGTAATGCCATCCAGGGT
>NZ_JBXAPW010000029.1:0-1397 GCF_058806635.1 Sediminibacterium sp. GW821-FHT12F12
TTTGCATAACCATTCAGCATCGATGATGTATCAGCATACTGAACCGACCTGCCTGTTCTTGCGTAACCGCCTAGCATAGAAGTAGTATCAGAACTCTTCAAACGATTAGATAACATGGATGATGTATCTGCATACTGAACAGACTTGCCCGTTCTTGCATAACCACCCAGCATAGAAGTGGTATCAGAACTCTTCAAACGATTGGCTAACATGGAAGATGTGTCTGCATACTGTACAGACTGACCGGATTTCGCATAACCATTCAGCATCGATGATGTATCGGCGTATTGAACCGATCTGCCAGTTCTTGCGTAACCACCCAGCATGGAAGTGGTATCAGAACTCTTCAAACGATTAGATAACATGGATGATGTATCTGCATACTGAACAGACTTGCCGGTTCTCGCATAACCACCCAGCATCGAAGTAGTATCAGAACTCTTTAAGCGATTAGACAACATAGAGGCGGTATCTGCATATTTTACTGATTGCCCGGTTTTTGCATAACCATTCAGCATCGATGAAGTATCAGCATACTGCACTGATCTGCCGGTTCTCGCATAACCACCCAGCATCGAAGTAGTATCAGAACTCTTCAAACGATTGGCTAACATGGAAGATGTGTCTGCATACTGTACCGACTGCCCCGATTTTGCATAACCATTCAGCATCGATGATGTATCAGCATATTGAACCGATCTGCCAGTTCTTGCGTAACCACTCAGCATAGAAGTAGTATCAGAACTCTTCAAACGATTAGACAACATCGATAAAGTGTCCGAGTACTGTACAGACTGACCGGATTTTGCATAACCATTCAGCATAGATGAAGTATCAGCGTACTGCACTGATCTGCCCGTTCTTTCATAACCACCCAACATCGAAGTAGTATCAGAACTCTTCAACCGATTGGATAACATGGAAGATGTGTCTGCATACTGTACCGACTGCCCCGATTTTGCATAACCGTTCAGCATGAATGAAGTATCAGCATATTGAACCGATCTGCCAGTTCTTGCGTAACCACCCAGCATGGAAGTGGTATCAGAACTTTTCAAACGATTAGATAACATGGATGATGTATCAGCGTATTGAACTGATTTACCGGTTTTAGCATACCCGATCAGCATAGAAGTGGTATCGGAACTTTTCAACCGGTTAGCTAACATGGAAGATGTATCCGCATATTTTACCGACTGACCGGATTTCGCATAACCATTCAGCATGGATGAAGTATCAGCGTATTGAACTGATTTACCCATTCTCGCATATCCTCCCAGCATAGAAGTGGTATCAGAACTCTTCAGCCGATTAGACAACATCGATAAAGTGTCCGAATACTGTACAGACTGACCAGATTTTGCATAACCAATCAACATCGATGAAGTATCAGCGTA
>NZ_JBXAPW010000030.1:0-1118 GCF_058806635.1 Sediminibacterium sp. GW821-FHT12F12
AGTACCCAGTACACGATCCCAGCGGCCAGCGCTACGGATAACTGCAGTATCGCCACGGTTACTTATGCGGTAACAGGAGCTACCGGCAGAACGGGTACGGGTTATGATGCTTCGGGTGCCTTCAGCATCGGCACTTCCACCATTACCTGGACGGTAACGGATGTAAACGGCAACACCAGCACCGGCAGCACAACTGTAGTGGTGAATCCATTACCGGTAGCTACCTATGTAAGCAGTAATGCCGATGCGTTCTGTAACCAGACCAGCTTAACGGCATCTTCCAGCATTAATCCGGCTCTATATAGCTGGTCGGCCGGCAATACCCCGGGAACCTTCAGCGCCAACCCTGTGTTAAGCCTTGGTTTAACCAATGCAGATGGCAACTACTACCTGTACACCCAGTCATCGGTAACAGGATGTATAAGTGCCAGTTCAGCAGTATACAATTTCCAGAAACAGACCCTCAGCAGCAGTTATACCATCCTTGCTTACAAGGAAGTGGAACTGGGTAAATACAACAAAGTCTTAAGCGGCAGCGTAGGTATTATGACAGCCAGGGGCGAAGCGGAGTTCAAGAGCTATAGCGGAGTAACAGGAGCGGGTTCGTTTGTAAAAGCGCCGAGGATCGATAAAGACGGCTACGGCATTACGCTGAACAGCCAGGTAATCGGTATCGCAGCGGTAACCCTGCCTACGATGCAGTACAATACGGCCAGCACCCACAACCTGCCAAGTGTAACCGCTTCACAGAACAATGCTACTTTAAACGGTAACTACAAGAACCTGACGGTTAAGAAGGGTATCAGTGTAACGGTATCTGGCAGCACATTTGGTAATATCCGCCTGGAAGAGGGAGCAAGTATCCGTTTTACGAGTACGGTACTGAACATAGAGAACTTCACGGCCGACAGGGGAGCCAGGAACAACGACTACAGCTATATCCGCTTTGCACCGAACACGAGTGTAAGGGTGGGTAATAAAGTGAGCATCGGCAGCCAGGTACTGCTGAACCCAGAGAGCTACAAAGTAAGCTTCTACATGGGCGACCAGCGCAGGGATGAAGAGAAGTTCACGGTGAAGGGAGGAGATACGCGTGTGATTGCCAATATCCTGATGCC
>NZ_JBXAPW010000031.1:0-1010 GCF_058806635.1 Sediminibacterium sp. GW821-FHT12F12
ACGTGTTGTGCTATTAAAAATAGTTGATAATCAATGAAGCAAAAAATGCTGTGCAGTTGTCTAAGTAAGTGACCAAACTAACTAAAACGCATGCACAACATTAAAACGAATTTCGGTAGATTCTATCGAATATGCAAAGAGATCTTTGAAGATGAGGCTGATAGCAAAGGAAACCTGCAGTTTTATCCCAGAACGCCTAATATGACTGACTTACAGGTGATTTCATTAGCCTGTATAATGGAAGCATTAGGTATTGATTCTGAAAATCTGTTGTGGAGTAAACTGAAAACTGATTATCCCGGACTGTTTCCGAATCTGATCTGTAGAACCCGGTTTAACAGGCGGCGTAAGCGACTCCAGAGTCATATTATGAAGGTTCAGGATAAGATATCGGAAAAATTAGAGGATCAAAGTCAGGCGATGGTAATTGATTCTGTTCCAGTGCCGGTGGTCAAGTTGGCTAGAGAACGGACTTATAGAGCCTTTAGAAAGAATTTTGACACTGCACCTTCTAAAGGTTATAGTGCTGTCAATAAAGGTTGGTTCATAGGCTATAAACTCCATGTTGTAATCTTTGATAACGGAGTTGTTCAGCAAAGCGGTATCACCAAAGGGAATGTTCATGACATAAATTATCTAAAATCAGTCAGCAAACTTCCCTCAGGCAAACAACTACTTGGAGATCGGGCATATCGCTCAAACCCTTTACAGATGGAGCTTTTCGATAAATATAATGTAAAACTGAGAGTGCCATTTAGGATCAATCAACATGATTACAAGAAGCACCCCAAGAGGTATAAATCTAAAAGGCAAATGGTAGAAACCTTTTTTGCTCAAATGTGTGATCAGCTAAATCTGAAAAGAAACTATGCCAAATCCTATGAAGGATTAGTGGCAAGATTGACATCGAAACTGTCCTCAATGTCAATCTTGCACTGGATAAATTATTTAAATGGAAGAAAACTGGCTCAGATCAAACATGCTCTGAGTTTTCAATAGCACAACACGTT
>NZ_JBXAPW010000032.1:0-909 GCF_058806635.1 Sediminibacterium sp. GW821-FHT12F12
AGAAGCTGTTTAAAATTCGCTTTATTGATAGTTATTCGACATTAATATGTGTAAAAGTGGATAAAAAAAGCTGTTGTTAGTGATAAGAAGCGTCGTTTAAGAAGATGACCAAATCTTTTTAAATGACACATTATCCTACCAGCGTAAACAACAGCCAATGGCAAGTTATTAAAGGTTTCCTTAAAGACCATAGAAAACGTAGATACAGTCTTCGTGAAATATTAAATGCTATTTTTTATCTGGTAAAAACAGGATGTCAGTGGCGGATGCTTCCATCTGGCTTCCCCCGCTGGCAAATTGTATATTATTATTTTTCCAAATGGAAGTGTGATGGGACATTTGAACGTATTAGATGTTCCTTAGTGAAAAAACATAGAAGACATAACGGTAGGAAAATGCAACCCACTGCTGCTGTTATGGACGCGCAATCAGTAAAGAGCACATTGGTAAGCAGTTCTCTTAATACAGGGTACGATTCTGGCAAGCGTATTAAAGGACTGAAACGACATATTGTAGTAGATACATCTGGTATGCTGTTGTGTGTAAAAGTTCATTCAGCCGCTATAGCTGATAGGCATGGAGGCAGGTTAGTAGTAGAGAACTTGGGTAAGAATTGGAGAAATATAAAAAAATTGTTTGTTGACGGAGGTTATCAATTACCTGGAAAAAATCAGCGAAGTGATGCCCCAATTAATGGATATGAAATAGAAATTGTGAAGCGATCTGATATTGGAACTGGTCGTGTGTCACCTAAAAGATGGGTGGTTGAAAGAACTTTCGCTTGGTTTGAGACGAATAGAAGGAATGCAAAAGCTTACGAAAGATTACCAAAAACTGCCGAAGCAGTTATAGAGCTATCTGCAATACGACAAATGCTCAACAGTTTATGGTAAATTTTAAACAGCTTCT
>NZ_JBXAPW010000033.1:0-871 GCF_058806635.1 Sediminibacterium sp. GW821-FHT12F12
AGAAGCTGTTTGAGTTAAATAAATAAAAGAGGCTAATGTGGAAAGGATAGACTAAAGATTGGAAGTCAGTCGTTGAGTAATTAATGACTAAAAAAACCACTTTTTCAACTGACTTCCAGTGGCAAATTATAGAAAGTTTGCTGAATGTGAAGCGAAAATCTAAATGGGACCTAAGAAATATATGGGAAGGGATATGCTATGTAACCAGGACTGGGTGTCAGTGGCGTCTGTTACCTTTCGATTATCCACCATGGCAAACGGTGTATTGGTATTTTAGAAGATGGACAATGGATGGCACGATTGAAATAGCGCATCAGGAGATACGCAAATCAGTAAGAAAGAGTCAAGGTAAAAAAGAGTCAGCCAGCATGGGGATTATAGATAGTTGCAGTGTACGCATGAATGCTACAAGTGGTATGGATCGTGGGATTGATGGGAATAAGAAGATAAAAGGCCTAAAGCGTCATATGATAGTGGACAGTCTGGGTTTGATAATAGATGTAGTTGTACATGCAGCTAATATTCATGATAGTAAAGGGGCAACACAGGTGCTGGAAATGGTGAACAGTTCGAAGCACGATGAGCCTAACCTTAGGCAGATATTTGCAGATGCTGGGTATCGAGGCAAATTGATAAAATGGGTAAAAGAGAACCTGAAAATGAACATGACCATTGTAAAACGAACGGACAAAACAATTAAATGGGCGGTACAACCCAAACGTTGGATAATAGAAAGAACATTTGCCTGGCTTCTGAATTTCCGAAGACTGGTAATCAACTATGAGAGAACTCCCGAATCAGCTATCAGTTACATCTTTTTAGCGATGATGTGTCTAATGGTAAAAAATATTAATTAACTCAAACAGCTTCT
>NZ_JBXAPW010000034.1:0-666 GCF_058806635.1 Sediminibacterium sp. GW821-FHT12F12
CCAGAGTCCTGCAGCAGGTACAGTCATCAGCGGTTCTGGTAATATGACTATAAACTTTACAGTAACGGATGCTGCCGCTAACAGCAGTAACTGCAGCATGACGTTAACCAAACGTGATGTAACTGCACCGGTAATTACCGGTCCTGCCAACAGGCAGGTGAATACCGATGTCAATCTTTGCGGGGCAGTAGTTAATTATGTTCCATCCAACAGCATCGTTTTTTCTCAGGATTTTGTGTCTGGGCCAACCAACAGTACTTATTGTAATGCATGGACCACGTTCACCAATCAGTTAGTGGCAGGTAATACGTATACCAAACTGACCATTAAGGGAACTTATGACCAGACGGGAGTTTCTGTAACCGATCCGGCTGTTATTGCGCAAATTGCGAATGCACTCAGAACAGGTGGCAGCGGCAGTTGGACAACCAACGGAAGAACCTGGGCGGTAGGTAATTGTGGAGGACCGGGAGCATTAAGTGCTACGAATGGAAGTCTTTGTTCCTGCGAATCTAACGCATATGTGGTGAGACCCTGTATTCAGGTTGAGTATGGTAATCCTAATTGGGGCGGTGTGAATACACAGGTATGTAATGGTCCTTCACAAAATATTACAGTAGTATTTGAGCTGTCAGGAGGCGGCAATGGTACTGGTGGTATTACAGC
>NZ_JBXAPW010000035.1:0-665 GCF_058806635.1 Sediminibacterium sp. GW821-FHT12F12
ACCAACGCCCAGACTATCTAATTTGGGCTGAAGTAAATAATACAGTTTTCTGGTTCCAATACGGGGCATCCTGTTTCGAACAGGTATAATCATCTCTATCACCTCTTGTGATAAAGATTTATTCCTGCTTGTGGATTTGATCCTACGATAATAAACCTGTCTGCTTACCCCGAACAACGCACAGGTAGCTGTTAGCGTTTCTTGTTTTTCTGATCGGTATTGATCGATTGTTCGGGTGAGGAGTTTTTTCGGATGGGAATATTATACTCCTTTTCTGCAAGATCAATCATCATATCGAATATGATGGCTTTCTTATCTGCTTGCTCAACCTGGTGCTCCAAAAAGGCTTTCTGTTTCTCCAACAGCTTCACTTTTTGCTCCAATTCAAGAAGCTTCTGTTCAGGGCTCTTAGGCATAGTCGAGGGACTTTGGTTCTCCCAATTAAAGTTCCCATATTTTCTCAACCATCCAAGAATTGTTGAATAGGACTGAATACCATACTTGTTCAAAGCGTCCCGGATCGATGATTCGCCTCGCTCAATTTCCTGAACCACTTGTAGTTTAAAGGAATGGGTGTAATCCTTTTGTGTACGTTTAACGTACTGATTTGATGCACTTTGTGACATAACGACTGTTTTTGTGTATCGCTATTTCAGGACGGGACA
>NZ_JBXAPW010000036.1:0-652 GCF_058806635.1 Sediminibacterium sp. GW821-FHT12F12
GGGATAAATTATTTACTATCATGAAAGCTAACCATTTAGATATCAGACCTAAACGAAGCTACAGGGTTACAACCAACTCCCATCATCGGTTCCGTAAGCATAAAGACCTTGTAAATGGTGCAATTATTAATAGGCCCGAACAGGTGTGGGTATCAGATATTACCTATGTAGCAGGAGCAAAAGGACATCATTACCTGGCACTGATAACTGATGCTTACTCTAAAAAAATAGTGGGTTATGATTTATCGGATAGTTTGAATTTACAAGGTGTTTTAAGAGCTATGAATATGGCCATCAAATCACGGAAATATCCCCATAGCCCTTTGATACATCACTCTGACAGGGGGATACAATATTGCGCAAATGATCATCAAGCTTTGTTATTAAAACATAAGATAAGTTGTAGTATGACCACCGACTCAAACCCATACTCAAATGCAGTAGCGGAAAGAGTCAATGGGATTATTAAGAATGAATTTTATCTTGAAAACTATAAAGTAGATCTGATAACACATCAGAAAATCGTTGCCCAAACAATACAGATTTACAATACGGAAAGACCGCATTTATCATGTTCATATCTAACGCCCAGCCAAATGCATCTCCAATCCAAAATCAGCATTAAAACCTATAAAAGCAAAAACGGTAGCAG
>NZ_JBXAPW010000037.1:0-616 GCF_058806635.1 Sediminibacterium sp. GW821-FHT12F12
AAATTGGCCAGCAGGTAACGGTGCTGCGAGTACAGTATGCTGCGTTGCCCCGGCGGGTTTTCTGTATCCTGCAACTGGATGGTTTTGTTGAGGGCCGAGAAAGCGGCCTGCAGGTTATAATCCACCATATTAACAAAGGGATGCAGCTCGCTTCGTAACCGTGCAGCCATTTTGCTGCAGCTGCCAAATTCTTCATTGTTAGACCGTACCCTGGCAAAATGCGGATGTGTTTTAATCTGCTTTTTTGTAGCACCACCTTTAGTACGCAGAATAATCTTATCAGAGCCTTTGGGTTGGTAGGCGGAGAGATTACCCAGGCTCCCGGTAAATCCTCCTTTGCCATGCAGGAATGCCATATAAAGATGGTTTTAACTGTGTGAACAGGCAATGGCCAGGCATACTCAAGTCACTGTGGGGAGGATACCTAAAGTTACTCATTCCCTTTTCTATTATGCAATACTTAACCCATACTTTCCCCAAAAACCGTGAAAACACCCCCCATACCCCCCTCCTTTTAAAGAGGCGGGTTATCTGCGGGTTATCCTCGGGTTACTGGCGGGTTATCAATGAATTAGAAAACCATAGAAACAGGCTGTCCCCAGGGTATACCTGCACA
>NZ_JBXAPW010000038.1:0-536 GCF_058806635.1 Sediminibacterium sp. GW821-FHT12F12
CTGAGTGCTACAACAGCGAACATCACTAATCTGTCTGGTTTACAGAACCTGACAGTTACCGGTAATATAGTAGGCGGAACTTACAGCGGAACCTTATCCCAGGGAACCCTGGATGGCATTACCGCACTGGGTAATCTGAGTGCGATCACAGTGAGTGGTAATGTAAGTGCGGGCTCTATCAGTACAACCACTGCAACGATCACGAACCTGTCTGGCTTAAATGGTCTGACAGTTACCGGCAATATCAGTGCGAACACACTGAGTGGTACATTAACTACTGCGAGTCAACCTAATATTACCACGGTAGGCACTTTAACGGGTCTTACTGTAAGTGGTACCACTGTTACTAATGTACTGAGTGCTACAACAGCGAACATCACGAACCTGTCTGGGTTAAATGGTCTTACCGTAACGGGTAATATTACTGCCAATACACTGAGTGCTACCTTATCCCAAGGAACCCTGGATGGCATTACCGCACTGGGTAATCTGAGTGCGATCACAGTGAGTGGTAATGTAAGTGCGGGCTCTATCAG